>DASPGT010000150.1:0-53975 GCA_035620475.1 Gaiellaceae bacterium
GGCATCGTCTCTACAACCTCAGGCACCGGGGCGGTCGCCACGTGATGACCGACGACTACTTCGCGCAGACGACCTTGTATGCCCTCGGCCGTGTACTGGCTGTGGAGCGCATCCTCGGGCTCGAAGGCGTCTATCCCGAGCTTGCGGCGTTGGATCCGGAGCTCAGCGAGTTCCTGAAGATGAATCGGGTCGACGCGAGGCTCGAGGACACCGCCCTCTACAAGTACGACCGCATGACCGTCGCAGAGGCGTTGATCGAACGCGAGGACGGCCGGTCTAGAGCCAGTACCTACGTCGAGTTCAGGCGCCGCTACGAGGATCCGAAGCTCCACGAGAAGCCATGGCTCGAGCCCGCTCTCCAAGGGCTCGCTGCTCTCGACGGCGACGTCATCGACGGGCTGATGGAGTGTCTCGAAAAGATCGCACGACGGCTTGAGCCCCACACCCAGATTCCATCCTCGTTCGAGGTGCCCTTCCGTACTCGCTAGAGCCAGCGGCGCCAGCGGAAGAGCGCGAGCAGCGAGACGCCCACCACGGCCATCACGCCGACGATCACCCAGAAGGGCCCGATCTCGCCCTCGCCGGGCACGCCGACGTTCATTCCGAAGAGGCCCGTGATCAGCGTCAGGGGCAGCAGGATCACGGTCACGACGGTGAGCAGCTGCAGCCGGTACTGCTGCTTGTGCGAGATGAACGACTCGTTCGTGGACTCGAGGCCGTCGATGACCTCCTTGTAGTTGTCCAGGAGGTCCCAGATCCGCTCGGACGCGTCGACGATGTCGTCGAAGTAGAGCTCGAGGTCCTCGGGCAGGAAGCGCTCCGTCGAGCGCTCGAGCATCCGGAGCGTCGCGCGCTCGGGCTTGATGATCTTGCGGTAGGCGATGATCTCCTGCTTCGCGTTCGAGATGTCGCGGACGACGTCCTCGGAGCGCTCCTCGAAGATCGCCGGCTCGATCGCGTCCAGCTTCGCGCCGATCTTGTCGAGGATGGGGAAGCAGTAGTCGAAGAGGTCGTCGAGGACGTGGTAGAGCAGGTAGCCGGAGCCGCGGAAGAGCTCCTGCCGCAGCTCGAGGTCGTCCTCGCAGCGCCGGAAGAGGTACGTCACCGGCAGGAGCTCGACGTTCGGCAGGGTGATCAGGAAGTCCTGGCCGATGAAGACGTCCAGCTCGGCCGCGTTCAGCCGCCGGACGGTCTTGTCGTAGAACGGGAAGTGGAGGACGACGAAGAGGTACTCCGGGTACTCGTCGATCTTCGGCCGCTGCCGCTTCGAGAGGACGTCCTCGATGTCGAGCTCGTGGAAACCGAAGCGCTCGGCGAGGTAGGCGACCTCGAGCGCGCCCGGGCGCTCGGCGTGCACCCAGGTGAGGCCGTCAGCGGAGAGCTCGGAGACGCGCGGCTCGGTCCGCTCGGCGACCTCGCCCGCGATCCCGCGGGCGCGTCCTCGCCGGAGGCGTGGGAGCGTGGGCCGTGCCATGGGTACTCAGGGGGTCGTCGAGTTGCATCTCCAGGTACGTGATTCTACTGGCAATCCCTTGCTGCCACTGCCGCCGGCCCTCAATCGGGCGGGCACTGACGCCGATGAACGCAGGAGCATGCGACCCCCGACGCCGCCCGACGAGACCGCCCGCCTCGAGGCGCTCCGGCGCTACGACGTCCTCGACTCAGAGGCCGAGCAGGCCTTCGACGACCTGACCGCCCTCGCAGCCGGCGTCTGCGGGACGCCGATCTCGCTGATCACACTCGTCGACGCCGACCGCCAGTGGTTCAAGTCCCGGGTCGGCCTCGACCTCGAGGAAACCTCGCGCGACGTCTCGTTCTGCGCGCACGCCATGCTCGCCGACGGCATCTTCGTCGTCCCGGACACGGGCAGCGACCGGCGCTTCGCGGAGAACCCCCTCGTCGTCGCAGGCCCGGAGATCCGCTTCTACGCCGGCAAGCCGCTCGTCACGCCCGAGGGCCACGCGCTCGGGGCCCTCTCAGTGCTCGACCGCGTGCCGCGCGAGCTCACGGAGGAGCAGCTCGACGCGCTCGACGCCCTCGGACGCCAGGCCCTCGCCCTGCTGGAGCACCGGCGCGCGCAGGGCCTCCTGCGGCGTGAGATCGCCCTCGTCGAGCTCCTGCGGGAGAGCGCGACCGCGGCCAACGAGGCCACCGGGCTCCACGAGGCGCTCGCGATCTGCATCGAGCGGGTCTGCGAGCGGATCGGGTGGCCGGTGGGGCGCGCCTACGCCCTCGAGCGCGACGGGGACACGGTGCGCCGGCTCTCCAGCGGCGTCTGGCGCGTGCCGGCCGAGGCTCCGTACCAGGACTTCCGCGAGGCGGGCGGTGCGATGTTCTCCGCTCGCGAGGGGCCGCTCGCCCGGATCCTCGCCGACCGGCGCAGCCTCTGGATCCCCAACATCGGCGCCGAGCCGACGCTCGCCCGGCGCGCGGCCCTCGACGCGGGCCTGTACGCCGCCGTCTTCGTCCCGGTGCTCGTCCGCGACGAGGTCGTGGCCGTGCTCGAGTTCTACTCGGGCGAGCGCGAGGAGCCCGACCGGCACCTGCTCGAGGTGATGGGCAACCTCGGCACCCAGCTCGGGCGGGTGGTCGAGCGCGAGCGCTCGGAGCGCGCCCTCGCCCGCCGCCTCGCGGACCTGCGCGCGGTCCTCGATGCAACCGCCGAGGCGATCTGCCTGAGCGACCGTGACGGAGCCGTCCGCTTCGTCAACTCGGCGATGGAGGAGCTCTGGAGCCAGCTCGGGATCACCGGAGACGGCTCCATCTGGTCGCGCCTCCTCCAGCTGGCGGAACGCGCGGCCGACCCGGAGGCCTCCGCCGAGGACGTGCGCGCGCTCGCCGCCGCGCCGGACGAGTCGGTCGGCGGGGAGTTCGAGCTCGCCGACGGCCGCTCGTTCATGGGCTACAGCGTCCCCGTCGGCGACGGGGGCGAGGTCGACGGGCGGATCTTCGTCTTCCGCGAGACGACCGCCGATCGCGAGGTCGAGCGGCTGAAGGAGGAGTTCCTCGCCTCCGTCTCGCACGAGCTGCGCACGCCGCTGACGTCGGTCCTCGGCTACGCGGAATCCCTGCGCGCAGGCGACTTCGGGCTGCTGGACGACGACCAGCTCAACGCCCTCCACGTCGTCGAGCGGAACGCCGGCCGCCTCAACCGGCTGATCGACGACCTGCTCCTGACGGCGCGCATCGAGTCGCAGTCCCTCGACCTGCATCTGGAGGAGCTCGACCTCTCGACGCTCGCCGCCGAGTCTGCGCAGGCCGCCGGCCCCGCCGCCGAGGCCCAGGGGGTGCGCCTGGTGCTCGCGGCCGAGGCGGTACGTATCGAGGGCGATCGGCTGCGGCTTGGGCAGCTCCTCGACAACCTCGTCTCGAACGCGGTCAAGTTCACGCCGGAAGGCGGCACCGTGCGGGTCTCGCTGGCGCCCCGCGACGGCCGGGCCGTGCTCGAGGTCACCGACACCGGCATCGGCATCCCGGCCGACGAGCAGGAACGGCTCTTCGAGCGTTTCTACCGGGCCACGACAGCCCGCGACCGCTCGATCGAGGGCACCGGGCTCGGGCTCGTCATCGCCAGGGCGATCGCCGAGGCCCACGGCGGCGAGATCGGCTTCGAGAGCCGCGAGGGCGAGGGAACGACGTTCCGCGTGGACCTGCCCCTGGCCGAGGCGGCCGGCGCCGAGGCGGCCGCCTAGGGCGAGCGCTCAGCGGGGCGGGAGTCGCCAGGACAGAGCCGCCCGCCTTGCCGCCCAGCCGGCAGCCACACCGCTCCCCCAGCCAAGGAGGTTGAGGGCCAGCACGAGTCGGAGGTACGGGCTCACGTGTCGACCGAGCGTCTCCACGGACTCATGAACCGGCTCGGTCGGCGACATCGCGATTACGGCCCCGATCCAGACGAGGATCGCGACGAGCCCGATGGCTGCGAGGACCGCCGTGCGGCCGCCTGACGGTCCGACGAGGTACGCCAGCACGAGGCCGACCGAGAACGCGAGTCCGCCGGACCAGACGAGCAGCCAGAAGAACCCGGATCCCACGCTCTGACCGTAGCGGGGCAGCGCCCGCGTGCAAGCCGCCGAGAGTCGCGCGAAATGCGCCTGGTAGGAATCGAACCTACGACCTCGCGCTCCGGAGGCGCGCGCTCTATCCCCTGAGCTACAGGCGCGTGGAGGCTTAGTGTACCCGGGGTGAACCTCGCCTACCGCCGCGCCACCCTGCGCCTCGCCGCGCCGTTCCGGATCTCGCGCGAGACGAAGGACGCGGAGGACGTCCTCTGGGTCGAGCTCGCCCACGAGGGCGCGACGGGGTTCGGCGAGGCCCAGCCGCAGGAGCACTACCACGAGAGCGTCGCTGAGGCGGAGGCGTTCCTGGACGAGGCCGCCGGGCTCCTCGGCGACGACCCGTTCGCGCTCGAGGCAGTCGGAAGCCGCCTCGCCGAGCTTCCCGGCAACTTCGCCGCGAAGGCGGCCGTCGACGCGGCGCTCCACGACCTCGCCGGCAAGCTCGTCGGCGAGCCCACGTGGCGCCTGCTCGGCCTGGAGCGGGGAGGCCCGCCGACGTCGTGGACGGTCTGGCTCGGCGACCCCGACGACATGGCGCGTCGCGCCGAGGCGGTCGACCCGCGTTTTCAGCGGCTCAAGCTGAAGCTGGGCGGCCGCGACGGCCTCGACGTCGAGCGCGTGCGCGCCGTGCGCGGCGTCACCGAGCTGCCGCTTCAGGTGGACGTCAACGAGTACTGGGAGCTCGACGAGGCGCTCGCGGCCGTCGAGGAGCTGGCGGGCCTCGGCGTCGAGTACGTCGAGCAGCCGCTCCCGGCGGGAGACCCGGAGGGCGCCAGGCTCAAGCTCGAGTCGCCGCTCCCCATCTACCTGGACGAGGACGTGCACACCCTGGAGACGGTGGCCGACTGCGCCGAGCGTGCGCACGGCATCAACATCAAGCTGGCGAAGAGCGGTGGCCTCCGTGAGGCCATCCGCATGGCCCACGCGGCGCGCGCGCTCGGGCTCGGGGTCATGCTCGGCTGCATGATCGAGTCCGGGCTCGGCATCGCCGCCGCCGCCCAGATGGGGAGCCTCTGCGACCACCTCGACCTCGACGGCAACCTCCTGCT
Organism: Gaiellaceae bacterium; assembly: GCA_035620475.1. Lineage (GTDB taxonomy): Bacteria > Actinomycetota > Thermoleophilia > Gaiellales > Gaiellaceae > JAIBJN01. The sequence goes on from DASPGT010000150.1 coordinate 5,105, forward strand.
CGCCGAGGACCCGTGGCCGGGGATCGTCTTCGCCGACGGCGTGCAGCTGCCCTCCGACGAACCGGGGCTGGGAGTCCATGAAGCGCTATCTCGCGCTGGCTGAGGGATACTCGGACGACGTCCACTACGGGAAGACGACGTACGGCATCGTCCACTACGCGCCCGACCCCGTCGTCGCCGTCCTCGACTCGACGCGCGCGGGCGAGACGCTCGAGGGCATCCCGATCGTCGGAACGGTCGCGGAGGGGCTCGCCCACGAGCCCACCGTGGCGCTCGTCGGCGTCGCCGTGGCCGGCGGCCGGCTTCCGCCGGTCTGGCGCGGGATCCTCCGGGACGCGATCGAGGCCGGACTGGACGTGGAGGCGGGGATGCACGAGTTCCTCGCCGATGACCCCGAGCTGGCGGCGCTCGCGCGCGAGCACGGGGTCGAGCTGCGTGACTACCGGCGCCCGCCGGGCGACCTGAGCGTCTCGTCCGGCGCGAATCTCCTGCTCGCCGCCGAGGTCGTCCTCACCGTCGGCTCGGACTGCGCGGTCGGCAAGAAGACGGTCGCCGTCGAGCTCGACCGCGCCGCCCGCTCCCGCGGCCTGCGCTCGGTCTTCGTTCCCACCGGCCAGACGGGGATCATGATCGCCGGCTGGGGCATCGCCGTGGACGCGGTCGTCTCGGACTTCCTGGCCGGGGCGGGGGAGAGGCTCGTCGTCGAGGGCGCCGAGCGCGGCGACCTCCTCTTCGTCGAGGGCCAGGGCTCGATCATCCACCCGCAGTTCTCGGGCGTCACGCTCGGGCTCTACCACGGCACGGCGCCGCACGTCCTCGTGCTCGTCCACCGGGCGGGCGACACCGAGCTCGAGGGCGCTCCGGGCCATCCCATCCTGCCGCTGCCCGAGCTCGTGGAGATCTACGAGCGTCTCGCGCTCCCGGTGCGCCCGGCCCGCGTCGCCGCAGTCGCCCTGAACACCGCGGCGCTGGACGAGGAGGGCGCGCGCGCCGCGATCGCCGCCGCCTCCGCCGAGACGGGCCTCCCGGCCGACGACCCTGTCCGCTTCGGACCCGGCCTTTTGCTCGACGCCGTGTTAGCGGCGCTGCCTTCGGGTATAACGCGCCGATGACCGATCCCCGAATCGAGCGCCTGGCGGGCCTCCTCGCCGACTATTCCCTGGAGCTGCGCGAAGGCCAGGTGCTCCGCATCGACAGCCTGGACGCGGGCGCTCCGCTCGTCCTCGCGCTCTACGGGGCCGCGCTGCGCGCGGGCGCGCTGCCCTACACGAACGTCGGCCTCTCCGGGCTCGGCGAGACCCTGCTCCAGCAGGGAACCGAGGAGCAGCTCACCTACCTCTCGCCGATCCAGTGGGAGGAGATCGAACAGCTGGACGCCCTCGTCACCATCTGGTCGGAGACGAACACGCGGGCGCTGTCACGAGTCGACCCGACCCGGCACGCCGCGTACATCGCGGCGCAGCGCAAGCTCTCCAACCGGCGCTGGGAGCGGATCTCGAACGGCGAGATGAGCTGGTGCGGGACGCTCTTCCCCACGAACGCCCACGCCCAGGAGGCGGAGATGTCGCTCGCCGAGTACGAGGACTTCGTCTACGCCGCCTGCCATGTCCACGAGGAGGATCCGGCGGCGCACTGGCGCGCAGTCTCCAGCGGGCTCCAGGCGCGGGCGGCCGAGCTCGGGACCGCGCGGGAGCTGCGCATCGTCGGGCCCGACACCGACCTCCGCGTCGGAGTCGAGGGGCGCACCTGGCTCGCGGCCGACGGGCGCTACAACATGCCCGACGGCGAGGTCTTCACGAGCCCGGTGGAAACCGAGACCGAGGGCGAGATCCGCTACACGTTCCCCGCCGTGTACCACGGGCGCGAGGTCGTGGACGTCCGCCTGCGCTTCGAGGGCGGACGCGTCGTCCACGCCGAGGCGGCGCGGGGCGACGACTACCTCCAGTCGCTCCTGGACATGGACGCCGGGGCGCGGGTCGTGGGCGAGGTCGCCTTCGGCCTCAACTACGAGATCGACCGCTTCACCCGCAACATCCTCTTCGACGAGAAGATCGGCGGCACGATGCACCTGGCGCTCGGCTCAGGCTTTCCGCAGGCCGGCGGGAAGAACACCTCGGGCCTCCACTGGGACATGATCTGCGACCTCCGCGACGAGGGCGAGGTCTACGCCGACGGCGAGCTCGTGTGGAAGGCCGGCCGCTTCCTCGCGGAGCCCGCCCGCGAGGTCGTCGAGAGCGGGGTGCATGGCTAGGGTCCCGAGCCGCCTCGAGCGGCTGGCGGACGTGCTGGTCGGCTACTCGACGCGGGTTCGCAAGGGCGACCTCGTCTGCCTCGACACCGGCCCCGCGGCCGCGCCGCTCGTGCACGAGCTCTGGGAGCGGGTGCTCGCCGCCGGAGCGCATCCCCATCTGCGCCTCGACGTCGAGGGCGCACCCGAGCTCCTGCTCCGGGAGGGGACGAACGCCCAGCTCGGCTGGATCAGCCCGCTCCGGAAGGCGGAGGTCGAGCGCGCGGACGTGCGGATCGCCATCGAGGCGGACGTCAACACGCGCGCCAACACCGGCATCGACCCCGAGCGCCAGGCCCGTGCCGAGCGCGCCCGCGAGCCGCTCCGGCGAGTCCACTTCGCCCGGGCGATGGCCGGCGAGCTCCGCGCCGTGGTGACGCTCTACCCGACCGAGGCCGCGGCGCAGGACGCCGACATGTCGCTCGCCGAGTACGAGGACTTCGTCTATCACGCAGGGCTGCTGGACCGGGACGACCCCGTGGCCGAGTGGGAGGCGCGCGGCCGGCGCTACGAGCAGCTCGCGGCCCGCCTCGGGCAGCGGAAGACGATCAGGGTCGTCGGCGACGGCACCGACCTCACGCTCGGCGTCGGCGGGAGGACGTGGATCCCGTGCGACGGACGCGAGAACTTCCCCGACGGCGAGGTCTTCACCGGCCCGGTCGAGACCGAGGTCGACGGCGTCGTCCGCTTCACGTATCCGGCGAGCTACGCGGGCCGGCGCGTCAGCGGCGTCGAGCTCGAGTTCCGCGGCGGCGAGGTCGTCCGCGCGGCCGCCGCCGAGGGAGAGACCTTCCTCCGCGAGATGCTGGCGCTCGACGAGGGCGCCCGCCGGGCCGGCGAGTTCTCCTTCGGGCTGAACGACGCGGTGACCGAGTTCACGGGGCACACCCTCTTCGACGAGAAGATCGGCGGCACCGTGCACCTGGCGCTGGGCGCCTCGTACCCGGAGTCAGGCGGGAAGGTGGAGTCCGCGCTCCACTGGGACCTCGTGTGCGACCTCCGCAGCCAGAGCGAGGTGTACGCCGACGGCGAGCTCGTCTATCGCGACGGCAGCTTCGTCGACGGCCTGCTCTGATCGCGATCCTCGGCGATACGCACATGCCGCGGGGCTCGCGCGCCCTCCCGGAGGGCTGCCTGCGCGTCCTGCGGTCGTCGTCACTCATCGTCCACGTGGGCGACCTGACCGCCTCGTCCGTCCTCGGCGACCTGGAGGGCCTCGCCCCGGTCGCCGCGGTGCGCGGGAACATGGACGAGCCGGCTCTTCGCGCCCGTCTGCCGGAGCGCCTCCTCGTCGAGGCCGAGGGCGTTGCGATCGGAATCGTCCACGACCCCGGTCCCGTGCCGGGGCGCCACGAGCGCCTGCTGGGGTGGTTCCCGGCCTGCGACGTGGTCGCCTACGGGCACACGCACCTTCCCGAGGTGACGCAGGTGGGGAAGGCATGGGTGGTGAGCCCCGGAAGCCCGACGGAGCGGCGGCGCGGAGCGTTCCACTCGCTCGCGGTCGTCCGCGACGGCGTCCCGGAGCTCGTCGTCCTCGACTGATCCCCCCGGCACTGGCGTCCGTCCGGCGGGTCGGCTACCATGCGAACACATGTTCGCCTGGCGTCCGATCCTCCTCCTCTGCGCCGTCTCCGGCGTGCTCCTCCTCGCCGTCGCCCGGCCGTCCAGCGGGTCGGCGCCCGAGGAGCGCTACGTCGTCCGCGCCGGGGACACCCTGTGGGAGCTCGCCAGCGAGCGCTACGGCGGCGATCCGCGCGACGGCGTCTGGCGGATCCGCGAGCGCAACGGCCTGCACGGGACGATGCTCGCCGCCGGCACGGTCCTCTACCTGCCCGCACGGGCAGGTGGTGCCTAGCGAGAGGCTTCGGCTAACCGGCCGCGCGAACCTCGGCGCCGGCGTCCCCGTCGCGGGTGCCGAGCTCTCCGGGCCGCTTCCGAACAACCGAGAAGAACGCGTCGACGACCTCCGGCGCGAACTGGGTTCCCCGTCCGCTCCGCACCTCGGCGAAGGCCTCGTCCAGGTCGAGGGCCCGGTGGTAGGGCCGCTCCGTCGTCATGGCGTCCCAGGCGTCGGCCAGCCCGACGACGGCGGCCGCGAGCGGGATCTCGCTCCCGGCGAGCCCGTCGGGATAGCCCTTCCCGTCCCAGCGCTCGTGGTGGTGCCGGATGATCGGGACGGCCTCCCGCAGGCGGCCGAGCCTGCCGACGATGCGGGCGCCCTCCGCGGAGTGCTCCTTGATGCGCGCGTACTCCTCCTCCGTGAGCCGTGCCGGCTTCGTGAGGATGGAGTCGGGGACGGCGAGCTTCCCGATGTCGTGGAACATCCCGCCGAACCGGAGGGCCTCGAGCTCCTTCGGGGTAAACCCCAGCTCCTCGCCCACGGCGACGCCGATTCGCTGCACGCGGCGGGAGTGGCCGGCCGTGTAGTGGTCTCGGGCCTCGACGGTGGCGTTCAGCGTCTCGACGGCCTCGAGCGCGCTCTGCTCCAGCTTCCGGTAGGAATCCGCCAGGGCGCGCGAGCGCTCCCGGAGGACGTCGGTCTGCCGGGTCATCGTCTTCGACGCGTTCCGGACGAGCAGCGCGAACGCGAGCCAGAGCAGGGCGAAGACGGCAGCGGTCGTCACCCAGATCACGCGCCGGCGGTCGGCGATCGACGCCTCGAGCGGGGCGGCGTCGGCGTAGATCTCGTAGGCGCCGACGACCTCGTCGCCGGCCCGGATGGGCGCGTAGACCTCGAGCAGCTTGCTGATCCCGAGGGCTTCGGCCGTGTCCTCCTCCTCGGGGAGGTCCTCGAGGTGCCCGTCCGGCTCGCCGCTCTCGATCGCCTTCAGGAGGCCGCCGCCGAGCGGGTAGCGCATCCCGATCCTCTCCGGGGCGAGGCGGGTCCACGCCAGCGTGCCGTCCGCGTCCCAGACCTTGACGTTGACGATGTTCGGGCGGCGCTCGAGGTCGCGCGCGATCACGTCCGCGGCCGCGGAGTCGACCACGATCTCTCCGTCCTCGACGAGGTGGGGGCCGACGACGGCGTCCGTGTACTGGGAGAGGCTGCGCTCGGCGTCGTCGACCGCCTGGTCGCGGAGCGCGGCCGCCAGGATGGTGCCGAGGACGACGGCGCCGGCCGCGAGGATCACGGCGCTGAGCAGGAGAAACGCCCGGAGGAGCGTCAGCGAGCGGGAGACGAGGTCCGGCAGGGCACGGCGAGCCACAGCCTGAGACGTATCGGCTCGTGCAAACGCGAACTTGAGCAGGCCGACCCTACACTTGCGCGGTGGACCTCGACCTCGTCTTCCTGGGCACATCCGGCTCGGTGCCGACGGCGCGGCGCGGCCTCTCGGGCACGCTCGTCCGGCGCGGCGGCGAGCGGATCCTCGTCGACTGCGGCGAGGGCACGCAGCGCCAGCTCCTGCGCTCCACCGTCGGGCTGATCGAGCTGCCGGAGGTCTTCCTGACCCACTACCACGCCGACCACTACCTCGGACTGCCCGGAATGCTGAAGACCTTCGCCCTGCGCGGCCGCGAGCAGCCGCTCACCGTGCACGGCCCGCCGGGGCTCCGCGAGCTCTTCGCGGGCCTGCGGCGGATCTTCGGGAAGCTGACGTACCCGGTCGACCTCGTCGAGCTCGCCGACGGCGACGCCCTCGACCGGGGCGACTACCGGATCCTCGCCGTCCGCGTCGACCACGGCGTGGCCGCGAACGCCTACGCCTTCGTCGAGCTGCCGCGGCCGGGGCGGTTCGACGTCGAGGCGGCGCGCGCGCTCGGCGTCCCTCCAGGCCCGCTCTTCGGCCGCCTGCAGGCCGGCGAGGCCGTGGAGCTCGCGGACGGCTCGACCGCGACGCCCGACCAGGTCCTCGGCCCGGCACGCTCCGGCCGGAAGCTCGTGCTCGCCGGCGACACCGCGCCGGCTGCCTCCGTGCTCGACGCTGCGCACGGCGCCGACGTGCTCGTGCACGAGGCGACCTTCGCCGAGGAGGAGCGCGAGCGGGCCGAAGAGACCCTGCACTCGACGGCCGCGGGCGCCGCGGCGCTGGCGAAGGCCGCCGACGTCCGCCTGCTGGCGCTGACGCACATGTCGAATCGCTACTTCGGGCCCGAGATCGCCAGAGAGGCGCGGGCGATCTTTCCCGAGACGGTCGTGCCCAAGGACTTCGATATCATCGACGTCCCGTTCGAGGAGCGGGGCCGTCCCCGGCTCGTGAAGGCGGGGGCGCGACCTGTACGAGAGGAGGCCGGGCCGGATGGCGGGCATGGTGCAGGTGGCGGTGGCGGGGGACCTCACGGAGGCGGAGGAGATCCAGACGATCCTGCGATCGGCGGGGATCCGGTCGGAGCTCCACCCGGCGGTCGAGCAGCACCCGGCGGCCCTTGACGACTCTCCGCAGAAGGTCCTGGTCCCCGAGACCTCGCTCGAGGCCGCCCAGCATGCGATCGAGTCCATGACCGACCCCGACGAGCTCATCGGCGGCCGTTAGCACCGAGAGCCCCGACTTCGGCCCCCTGGCGGAGACCTACGACCGGCTCCGGCCGGTGGACGCGAACTGGTGGGAGCTGGTCGACGTCCTCGTCTCCGAAGGAGACCTCCGCGGCCGCCGCGTGCTCGACCTCGGCTGCGGCACCGGCCGGCTCGCGGCAGCGCTCGCGGAGCGCGGCGCCAAGGTCTGGGGGGTCGATCCCTCGGCGGAGATGCTCGCGCAGGCCCGCGCGGCCGTCGGGGCGCGCGTCGGGCTGAAGCAGGGCCGTGGCGAGGCGCTTCCCTTCAAGGACGGCTGGTTCGAGGGCGCCGTTCTCCGGCTCGCGGTCCACCTGCTCGACCGGCCCCGCGCCCTCCCCGAGCTCGCCCGCGTCCTCGCCCCCGGCGGCCGCGTGGTGATCGCCACGTTCGCCCCCGAGCACTTCGAGCGCTACTGGCTCGTCGACGTCTTCCCCGAGGTGGGGAGGATCGATCGAGAGCGGTTTCCCACGCCGGAAGCGCTCGAGGCCCAGCTCTCGGAGGCGGGCTTCACAGGCGCGCGCACGCGCCTCCTCCCGCAGCGCGGGCGCCTCGACCGCGAGGAGGCGCTGGAGAGGATCCGCGGCCGCTACATCTCGACGCTGCGGCTCCTCGACGACGAGACGTACGCGGCCGGGCTCGAGCGGGCCGAGCGGGAGCTCCCCGGGACGATCGAGACGGAGCTCCACTGGGCCGTCGTCGCCGCCGAGCGAGCGAGCTCTCAGTAGACGAGCGTCGTCTCCGCCCAGGCGGCGAGCTCGACGAGCTTCCCCGGCATGGCCGGCTCGAAGCCGTTGCTCCCGTCGGCGGGAAGCCCGCGCGCCTTGCTGGAGAGCCCCGACAGGTAGACGGGGACCCCGGCCGCGGTCAGGGCCTGCCAGTGCTCGGCCACGGAGCCGGTGCCGATGCCGTGGGCCGCCTCGGCCGTCTCCGGCCGGGCAAGCTGGACGCCGTCGCCGGCGAGGAAGAGCCTGACGTCGTGGCCCTCCTCGACCGCCGAGCGGGCGACGAGCAGCGCGAGCGCCGCCCGCGTCGGGTTCTCGGGGCCCGTCGCCAGGTTGACGAGGAGCCGCACCGCTACTCCTCCTCCGCCATGGCGAGGATGTCCTCGCGGGAGAGCTTCCCGGCCATGTCGGGGTGCTCGCGCGAAACGTGCGCCTCCACCCGCTCGACGAGCTCGCCGTCGCTCTCGGCCCTGACGGTCTCGCCGCATTCGCAGTTCACGACCTTGCCCATCGTCGCTCCTTCCGTTGCCTGGCGGACATTGTCCCCGCGTGCCCTTGCGGCTACCTTGGGGAAACGTTGGCGGGCGACGGCGGCACGAGGATCCAGCTCTGCGGGCGGCTCGCGGTCGAGCTTGCCGGCAGGAGTGTGGAGCAGGAGCTCCCGGGGCGCCAGGGCCGTCTCCTCTTCGCCTACCTCGCCGCGACCCGGGCGCGCCGGTCGACCCGGACAGAGCTCGCCGAGGCGATCTGGCCCGCCGGGCAGCCCGACGCGGCCGACGCCTCGCTCGCGTCGCTGCTCTCGAAGCTCCGCCGCGTGCTCGGCCAGGAGCTCCTCGACGGCAAGACCGAACTGCGGCTCGCCCTTCCGGCCGACGCGTGGGTCGACCTGGAGGCGGCCGGCGTCGCCGTCCACCGGGCCGAGTCGGCGGTCGCGCTCGGGGAGTGGGACCGCGCCTGGGCCCCGGCGCGGACGGCGCTCTACACCGCGAACCGCGGCTTCCTGCACGGCTACGACGCTCCGTGGATCGACGAGCGCCGCCGGTGGCTGGAGGACGTCCGGCTACGCGCGCTCGAATGCGTCGGGACGGCCGGTCTCCGCATGGGCGGGACCGAGACGGCCGCCGCCGAGCGGGCCGGCCGGTCGCTCGTCGAGGCAGCGCCGTTCCGCGAGAGCGGCTACCGGCTCCTGATGGAGGCCCTCGCCGAGCGCGGCAACGCGGCGGAGGCCCTCCGCGTGTACGAGTCCCTTCGCCTCCTCCTCCGCGACGAGCTCGGAGTGGCGCCGGGAGCCGAGGCGCAGGAGCTCCACCGGCGCCTCCTGGGCCGGCTGGACGCCGTCCGCCCGGGCGGCTAGCCTTCTCTGCGCACCTTTAACTCGGTCCCGTGAGGCCGGAAAGGAGTTGCACGTGGCTGCGCCTGCACAGGCGGAACGGATCCTCCTCGACGGAGAGGCTCTCCGGCGGACGATCGTTCGCATCGCGCACGAGCTCGTCGAGCGAAACCCCGACCTCGAGCGAACGGCCCTCGTCGGCATCCACACACGGGGCGTCCCCTTCGCGCAGCGCCTCAGGCGTGAGATCGAGGGCTTCACGGGCTCGGAGGTCGCGCTCGGAACCCTCGACATCACCTTCCACCGAGACGACGTGCACGCGCGGAACGGCACCGGGCCTCTGCACCCGCAGCCGGTCGTCCGCGCCACGCGCCTCGACTTCCCCCTGGAGGGGATGACCTGCGTCCTCTGCGACGACGTCCTCTACACGGGCCGCACCATCCGCGCGGCCATCGACGCCCTCTTCGACTACGGACGCCCCGAGCGCGTCCAGCTCGCCGTGCTCGTCGACCGCGGTCACCGCGAGCTCCCGATCCGCCCCGACTACGTCGGCAAGAACCTCCCGACCTCCCACGGGGAGCGCGTCCAGGTGCAGCTCCTCGAGGTGGACGAGGTCGACCGCGTCCTGCTCGTACCCACCCCCGAGAAGTGAGGAAGCCCATGGCAGACGTCCGGCCCCTGCTCCGTACCGAGCTCCTGCCCCCCAAGAGCTCTGCGCGCAGGCACCTGATCTCGATCGCCGACCTGACGCGGGAGGACGTCGAGCGGCTGCTCGCCCTCTCCCGGACCTTCGCGCGCTCCCTCGAGCGCGACGTGAAGAAGCTGCCCACGCTCCGGGGCCGCACGGTCGTCAACCTCTTCTTCGAGTCCTCGACCCGCACCTCCTCGAGCTTCGAGCTGGCCGCGAAGCGGCTCTCGGCCGACGTCATGTCGATCAAGTCGTCCGGCTCGGCGGTGGAGAAGGGCGAGTCGCTGAAGGACACGCTGCTGACGATCGGCGCCTACGACCCGGACGTGGTCGTCATCCGCCACGCCCACATCGGCGCGCCGCACCTCGCCGCCCGGTACACGCCGGCGCACGTGGTCAACGCCGGCGACGGCAAGCACCAGCACCCGACCCAGGCCCTCCTCGACCTGTACACGCTCGACGAGGAGCTGGGCGGGATCGAGGGCCTGCACGTCGCCATCGTCGGCGACGTGCTCCACTCGCGCGTGGCGCGCTCGAACGTCCAGGCGCTCGTCCTCATGGGCGCGCGCGTGACCCTCGTCGGCCCCCCGGCGCTGATCCCGCGCGGGATCGAGACGCTCGGCTGCGAGGTCTCCCACGACATCCGCTCGATCGCCGACGCCGACGTCGTCTACGTCCTTCGCATGCAGCGCGAGCGCATGCTCGAGGGAGCCAACTACGTCCCCAGCCTGCGCGAGTACACGGCGCGCTGGGGCGTCACGCCGGACCGGCTCCGCCCCGGCCAGAAGGTCATGCACCCCGGGCCGATGAACCGCGGCGTCGAGATCGACGCGGCCGTCGCCGACTCGCCCGAGTCGCTCGTCGAGCGCCAGGTGCGGAGCGGCCTCGTCGTCCGCATGGCCGTCCTCTACGACCTGCTCACCCAGGGCCCCGTCGAGATCAAGGTGGCCGAGATTGAGGAGGTGGCCTGAATGATCCTCTACGGGAAGAACGGGACGCAGGACTCCCTCGTCTACGAGAACGTCCGCGTCGTCGACCCGACGCAGGGGATCGACGAGGCGCTGACGGTCCGCGTCGAGCAGGGCGTCATCGCCGCCGTCGAGCCGGCCGCGGCGCCGGCGAACGGCAAGGTGCTCGCGCCCGCGTTCGTCGACCCGCACGTGCACCTGCGCACGCCGGGCCGCGAGGACGAGGAGGACCTCGCCTCGGGCACCCGGGCCGCCGCCGCCGGCGGCTACTGCGCCATCCTGGCCATGCCCAACACGGATCCGGTCGTCGACTCGGCGTCCGTGCTCGGCTCGCTCGCCGAGCAGGCCGAGCGCGAGGCCGAGATCCCCGTCGGCTTCCTCGCCTCGATCACGAAGGGCCAGCAGGGCGCGGAGCTGACCGAGATGGTCGAGCTGGCCGAGCGCGGAGCGGCCGGGTTCACGGACGACGGCCGCCCGGTCGTCGCGCCGGGACTCCTCCGCCGCGCGCTCCAGTACAGCGCCGCCGCCGGCAGGCCGGTCGCCGTCCACTGCGAGGAGCCGACCCTCTCGCGCGGCGGCCACGTCCACGAAGGCGTCGTCTCGGCCGAGCTCGGCTTCGGCGGCTACCCGTCCGTGGCCGAGAGCGTCATGGTCGCGCGCGACCTCGCCCTCGCCGGCTACGAGGAGCGGCCGCTCCACCTGCTGCACCTCTCGGCCCGCGAGTCGGTCGACGAGCTCCGGCGCGCCCGCGCCGCCGGCGTCCCGGCGACGGCCGAGGTCACGCCGCACCACCTCTGCCTCACCGACGACGCCGTGCGCTCGCTCGACCCGAACGTGAAGATGAACCCGCCGCTGCGCGCCTCCGAGGACCGCGCGGCGCTGATCGAGGCGCTCCTCGACGGCACGATCGAGGCGATCGCCACCGACCACGCGCCGCACGCGCGCGAGGAAAAGGAGGTGCCCTTCGAGGAGGCGCCCTTCGGCGTGACCGGGCTCGAGACGAGCTTCGCCGCGCTCTACACACAGCTCGTCGGGCCGGGCGTCGTCCCCCTCGCGACGCTGCTCGAACGCCTGAGCGCCGGGCCGGCGCGAATCTACGGGCTCGACGTCCCCACGGTCCAGGTGGGAGCCCGGGCGAACCTCGTCCTGCTCGACCTCGACGCGGTCTGGCACGTGGACGAGGGGTCCTTCAGGTCGAAGTCCGCCAACTCGTGGCTCCTCGGCTCGAAGCTCCACGGACGCGTCGTCCAGACCGTCGCGGCCGGAAAGGTCGTGTACACGAGTTGAGCGGCTTCCTCGCCCTCGAGGACGGCTCGGTCTTCCGCGGCCGTTCGGTCGGCGCGCTCGGCGTCGCCCACGGCGAGGCGGTCTTCACGACGGCGATGACCGGTTATCAGGAGGTCGTGACCGACCCGAGCTTCTCCGAGCAGCTCGTCGCCTTCACGGCACCGATGATCGGGAACTACGGCGTCTCGCCGCAGCGCTCGGAGTCGACGCGCCCGCATGCACGCGCCGTGCTCATGCGGCAGGCGACCGGGAGCGACTGGACGGGCTGGCTCCAGGGCCAGGGGATCGTCGCGCTCGAGGAGGTGGACACGCGCGCGCTCGTCGTCAGGCTGCGCGAGCGCGGGGCGATGCGGGCGGCGGTGGTTGCGGGCGCGGCGTCGGTCGAGCAGGTGCTCGCCGACGTGCGGGCGCAGGCGCCGATGGCCGGTCGCGCGCTCGTGGCCGGCGTCTCCACGCAGGAGCCCTACCGCGTCGGGCGCGGCGAGGTGCGGGTCGCCGTCCTCGACTACGGCTGCAAGCGGTCGATCGTCGACCGCCTGGCAGCGGCCGGGGCCGAGGTGACCGTCTGGCCGCACGCCACCGACGCGGGGACGATCCTCGCCTCGCGGCCCCACGGCGTCCTCCTCTGCAACGGCCCCGGCGACCCTGCCGCGCTGGCCGGCGAGGTGACCGTCGTCCGCGAGCTGCTCGGCCGCGTCCCCATCCTCGGCATCTGCCTGGGCCACCAGCTGCTGGCGCAGGCCGCCGGGTTCGAGACCTTCAAGCTCCCGTTCGGCCACCGCGGCGCCAACCATCCCGTGCTGGAGCTCGCCGCCGGCCGCGTCCTCGTCACGTGCCAGAACCACGGCTTCGCGGTGCGCGGCGACGGGCCGGCGGTCACGCACGTGTCGCTCTACGACGGCACCGTCGAGGGCATCGCGCTCCCGGACGAGCGCGCCCGGTCGCTCCAGTTCCATCCCGAGGCGGGGCCCGGCCCGCACGACGCCTGGGCCGAGATCGAGGCCTGGGTCGAGGAGATCGGCTATCCCGCGGCGGCCTAGGAGCGCTCCACCGGGTGGGCACGGCTCGCCCGGACGCACAGGACGGCGCGAATGCGGCGTCCTCGGTCGCGCCCGTATCTCTCTCGATACGAGCGCTCCCTGCGTCCTTCCCTCGCACCGCCCTGAGCGCCCGGATCAAGGCGAGACCACCCGATGAAGCGCTCCGACATCCAGTCCATCTGCGTGATCGGCGCCGGCCCGATCGTGATCGGGCAGGCCTGCGAGTTCGACTACTCGGGGAGCCAGGCGCTGAAGGTGCTTCGCGCCGAGGGGTTCAGGACGATCGTCGTCAACTCGAACCCGGCGACGATCATGACCGACCCGGGGTACGCCGACCGGACCTACCTCGAGCCGCTCGACCTCGAGGGCCTGCGCGACGTGCTCGAGCGCGAGCGCCCCGACGCCGTCCTGCCGACGCTCGGCGGCGGCACGGCTCTCGACCTGGCGCGCCGCCTCGCCGAGGAGGGCGTCCTCGAGGTGCTGGGCATCGAGCTGATCGGGGCGAGCTACGAGGCCATCCGCCGGGCCGAGGACCGCGGGCTCTTCCGCGAGACCATGGCCGGCGTCGGCCTCCGCGTGCCGGAGTCCGTGGTCGTCACGGCTCCGGAGGAGCTCCCCGAGGCGCTCTCCTTCCCGCTGATCCTGCGGCCGGCGTTCACGCTCGGGGGACACGGAGGCGGCATTGCGCGCTCGCCCGAGGAGCTCGAGCAGAGGCTCGAGCGGGCGCTGAACGAGAGCCCGGTGCGGCAGGTGCTGGTCGAGGAGTCGCTCGTCGGCTGGGACGAGTTCGAGCTCGAGGTGATGCGCGACGTCAACGACAACGTCGTCGTCGTCTGCTCGATCGAGAACCTCGACCCGATGGGCGTCCACACCGGCGACTCCGTGACCGTCGCCCCGCAGATGACCCTCTCCGACGAGGCCTTCCAGGAGCTCCGCGACGCCGCGGCGCGCGTCATCCGCGCGGTCGGCGTCGAGACCGGCGGCTCCAACATCCAGTTCGCACGCGAGCGCGAGAGCGGCGAGCTGCGCGTGATCGAGATGAACCCGCGCGTCTCGCGCTCCTCGGCGCTCGCCAGCAAGGCGACCGGCTACCCGATCGCCAAGGTCGCGGCCAAGCTCGCCGTCGGCTACACGCTGGACGAGATCCCCAACGACCTCACGCGGACGACGCCGGCGAGCTTCGAGCCGACGCTCGACTACGTCGTCGTCAAGTTCCCGCGCTTCGCGTTCGAGAAGTTCCCGGGCGCGGACGAGGAGCTGGGCACGCAGATGAAGTCGGTGGGCGAGGCGATGGGGATCGGCCGGACGTTCACCGAGGCGTTCCTGAAGGCGATGCGCTCGCGGGAGCTCGAGCCGGGCGCGACGACACCCTGGGCGACCCTCGACGACCTTCCCGACGGCGTCCACCCGTGGTTCCTCGAGCAGCTCGGCCGCGCCCGGGATGCGCTTGCCGGGACGCGCCGCAGCTCCGACCTGGTCGAGGCGGACTGGCTGCGCCTGAAGCGGCTCGGCTGGTCGGACGCCGACCTCGCCGAGGCGTGGGGCGAGAGCGAGGGCGACGTGCGCCGGGCCCGCCGCGCCGCGGGCGTGCGGCCTGTTTTCCGCCGCGTGGACTCGTGCGCGGCCGAGGTGGAGGCGAACTCGAACTACCTCTACTCGACCTGGGGCGAGGAGGACGAGGCGCGCCCGGGCCGGGACCGGCCGCGCGTCGTCATCCTCGGCTCCGGCCCCAACCGGATCGGCCAGGGGATCGAGTTCGACTACTGCTGCGTCCACGCCGTGCGGACGTTCTCGGCGCTCGGCTACGAGACCGTCATGGTCAACTGCAACCCGGAGACGGTCTCGACCGACTACGACACCTCCGACCGGCTCTACTTCGAGCCCCTGCGCGCGGAGGAGGTGCTGGAGATCTGCGCCCGCGAGCAACCCGAGGGCGTCGTGATCCAGTTCGGCGGCCAGACGCCCCTCAAGCTCGCGCGGGCGCTCGAGCGCGAGGGGATCCCCATCCTCGGCACGCCCTACGAGGCGGTCGACCTGGCCGAGGACCGCGAGCGCTTCGGCGACCTCTGCGGGCGGCTCGGGATCGAGGTTCCCGCCTGGCGCATGGCCGACGACCCGCTGGCGGCGGTCGAGGCCGCCGAGGCGGTCGGCTACCCGGTGCTCGTGCGGCCGTCGTACGTGCTCGGCGGCCGGCGGATGCGCGTCTGCTACGGGCCGGAGGACGTCGCCGGCGCTGCCGAGGGGGCGGGGCGGGTGCTCGTGGACCGGTTCCTCGAAGGCGCGGTCGAGCTCGACGTGGACGCGCTCTGCGACGGGGAGGAGACCTGGGTCGCCGCGCTGATGGAGCACGTCGAGGAGGCCGGCGTCCACTCGGGCGACTCCTCCTGCGTCCTGCCGCCCGTCGGCCTGCCCGAGGAGGTGCTCGCGGACTGCTCGGACACGGTGAGGCGGCTCGCGCCGGCGCTCGGCGTCGTCGGGCTCATCAACGTCCAGCTCGCCCTCCAGGACGGCCGCCTCTTCGTGCTGGAGGCGAACCCGCGGGCCTCGCGCACGGTTCCCTTCGTCTCGAAGGCGCTCGGCGTGAACCTGGTCGCCGCAGCGTGCCGCCTGGCCGCGGGCGCGAGCCTCGAGGACGTCCACGTCGCCGGCCGCGAGGCGCCGGCGCACGTCTCCGTCAAGGCCTCCGTCTTCCCCTTCGCGCGCGTCCCGGGCGCCGACGCCGTGCTCGGCCCCGAGATGCGCTCGACCGGCGAGGTGATGGCGACCGCCGCCGACTTCCCCACGGCCTTCGCCAAGGCCGAGCGGGCAGCCGGGCGGCCGCTCCCGAGCGCCGGCGCCGCCTTCCTCTCGGTCCGGGCGGGGGACAAGCCGGCCGCGGTCGTCCTCGGCCAGAGCCTTGCCGCGCTCGGCTTCGCGCTCTGCGCCACCGGTGGGACCGCGTCGGCGCTGGCTGCCGCGGGGCTCGCGGTCACCCGCGTCCGCAAGGTCTCGGAGCCGGGCGAGGGGCCGACCGTCGTCGACCTCGTGCGCCGCCGGAAGGTCGAGCTCGTCGTCAACACGCCGGACGGCCGGGGAGCGCGCTCCGACGGCTACCTGATCCGCGAGGCGGCGTTGCTCGCGCGCGTCCCCTGCGTCACCACGATCGCCGGCGCCGCCGCCGCCGTCGAGGCCATCGCGCGCGCGACGCGCGGCGAGACCCTCTCCCTCCAGGAACGTGTCGCCCAGCCGGCTTAGGGCTCTCGGCGTCGAGCCGGTCGGGCCGTACGCGTTCGTCCGCCTCGCGCGCGGCGGCCTCGACCCTGGGATCCCCGGGCAGTTCTTCATGCTCCGCCCGCCCGGCCTGCTGCTTCCGCGGCCGATGAGCCTCTGCCTGGCCCCGCCCGGCGAGCTGGCGTTCCTCGTCGACCCGATCGGCAGGGGCACCCGCGCGCTGGCGGAGCTCGAGGCGGGGGAGGAGGTCGACGTCCTCGGGCCGCTCGGCAACGGCTTCGACCTGGACGTCGCGCGGCCGCTGCTCGTCGGGGGCGGGATCGGGATCGCGCCGTTCCCCTACCTCTCCGAGCGCCTGGGCGGCCCGCCCGCGCTCCTCGGCTTCCGCACCGCGCGGCACGCGGAGGCGGCGGCGCTCGTCCCCAACGCCGAGGTCGTCCTCGAGCCGACCTACGTGACGGAGCGGCTCGAGCCCGGCTTCGACGTCCTCGCCTGCGGCCCCGAGCCGATGCTCGCGGCCGTCCGGCGGCTCGCGCCGGAGGCGCAGCTCGCCTGGGAGGCCCCGATGGCCTGCGGCTACGGGGCCTGCTACGGCTGCGTCGTGGAGGTCGAGGGGCGCCTCGCGCGCCTCTGCGTCGAAGGCCCTGTCCTCGGCGGCCGTGTCCGGGGTCAGACCCCGGCCGTGGCCGGAAAGGCCGAGGCCGCGTGATTCTCAACGCCTCCGGCTGCCTCGACGCGCTGACCGCGCCGGACGTGGCGCGCGCGCTGGACGCCTTCGTGACCAAGACGGTGACCCCGCTGCCCCGGGAGGGGAACCCCCCGGTGCGGTTCGCCGAGACCGACGTGGGGATGCTGAACTCGATCGGCCTCGCCAACCCGGGGATCGACCGGTTCCTGGACGACGTGCTCCCTCCCCTGCTCGAGCTGGGGCCGCCCGTCTGGGTCTCCGTCGGCGGCTTCGCCGCGGAGGAGTACGCCGACCTCTGCGCGCGCCTCGACGCCACGGGCGCCGCCGTGCTCGAGCTCAACCTCTCCTGCCCGAACGTCGCCGCGCCCGAGGACGAGGCGACGGCGATCGTCACCGCCGCGCGCGCCGCGACAGGAAAGCCGCTCTACGCGAAGCTCGCGCCCGGCCTCCCCGACCTGCCCGCGGTCGCCGAGGCCGCGGCTGCCGCCGGCGCCGACGGCCTCTCGCTCGTGAACACGATCCGCGGCCTCGCCCTCGACCCGGCCACGCTCCGGCCGCGGCTGGGCACCGGGTCGGGCGGCCTGTCGGGACCCGCGCTGCGGCCGGTCGCGCTCGCCGCCGTCCACACGGCCTACCGTGTCACAGGCCTCCCGATCGTCGGCATGGGCGGGGTGGAGACGGGAGCGCACGCCCTCGAGCTGATCGCCGCGGGCGCCTCGGCGGTCGCGCTCGGAACGATCCTCTTCGCCGACCCCGGCGCACCCGGCCGGGTGCGAAGTGAGCTCGCGGCAGAGGCCGAGCGCCGCGGGTTCGCCGGCGCGCTCGCCGCCCGGGGCGCAGCACACGGCCCCGTTGCCAGCACTGCCGACGCGGCGGAGGCGGCTGCGGGAAGGGTCGGGTTGAAGGTCTGAGGGGCGCTGTTAGAATGCCGCGCCATGCAAGGCACCAAGACGCAGGTCCAGGCTCCCCTCCGCTCCCTGGATCAGCGAATGGAGGCTCTCCGCCGGGCGAACGAGATCCGCGTCAAGCGTGCGCAGCTGAAGAAGGACCTGAAGGCGGGCACCGTCCAGATCGAGGCGATCCTCAGGAACCCGCCGGAGTACGTGGAGACGGCGAAGGTCTTCGACATCCTCATGGCAGTCCCGAAGTTCGGGCGAGTCAAGGCGGCCCGCTTCCTGAACCAGTGCCGGATCAGCCAGTCGAAGACCGTCGGCGGGCTCTCCGACCGCCAGCGGGCCGAGCTGGTCGCGCTGCTCCGCCGCTGACGTGCAGCCGCGGCTCTTCGTCGTCACCGGACCGTCCGGCGCCGGCAAGGGCACGCTGATCCGGAAGCTCGTCGACGGGCGCCCCGACCTGGCGGTCGCCGTCTCGGCCACGACGCGGTCGCGCCGGCCCGGCGAGGTCGACGGGCGCGACTACCACTTCCTGTCGGCGGAGGAGTTCCAGCGGCGCGTGGACGCCGGCGAGTTCCTCGAGCACGTGGACTACGTCTCCGGGCACCGGTACGGGACGCTCCGCGCGGAGGTCGACAGGATCCTCGGCTCGGGCACGAGCGTCGTCCTCGAGCTCGAGACGCACGGCGCCAAGGAGGTGCAGTCATCGCTCCCGGACGCGGTGACGATCTTCATCGAGGCGCCGAGCTTCGGCGAGCTCGAGCGGCGGCTCCGCGACCGCGCCACCGAGAGCGCGGGCGAGATCGGCGAGCGGCTCGAGCTGGCGCGCCGCCAGGCGGAGGAGGCGGGCGACTTCGACCACGTCGTGACGAACGACGACGTGGGCCGCGCGGTGGAGGAGCTGGGGGCGATCGTGGACCGGGCGCTCTGGTCGACGAGCGCGGCAGGTAAGCTTTCCGCACCATGATGTATCCACGAATCGACGATCTGCTCGCCAGCGCCGACGGCTCCCGTTACGGACTGGTGATCGCGGCGGCCAAGCGGGCGAGGCAGATCAACAACTACCACCACCAGCTCGGCGAGGGCACGTTCGACGATTTCGCGCCCCCGCTCGTTGAGTCCAGGTCGAAGAACTACCTGACCATGGCCCTCGAGGAGATCGCCGAGGGCAAGATCACCGTTTCCTACTCCTAGGAGAGGACCAGGCCCCCGTGGCCCGCGTTCTCCTCGGCGTGACGGGCGGGATCGCCGCCTACAAGGCGTGCGAGCTCGTCCGGCTGCTCGTGAAGGACGGGCACGAGGTGACGCCGCTCATGACGCCCGACGCGGAGCGGTTCGTCACCGCGCACACCTTCGAGGCGCTCGCGCGCCGGGAGGCGGCCCGCGACCTCTACCCGCACCTGGCGGACGCCGACCTGCTCGTCATCGCGCCGCTCTCGGCGAACACGCTCGCCAAGCTCGCGCACGGCATGGCCGACAACGTCCTGACGCAGGCCGCGCTCGCCGTACGCGGGCCCGTGCTCGTCGCGCCTGCCATGAACGTCCGCATGTGGGAGCACCCGGCGACCCAGGCGAACGTCGCCCTGCTGGCCGGGCGCGGTGTCCACCTGATCGGGCCCGAGGCCGGCGAGCTGGCCGAAGGCGAGCACGGGCCGGGACGCATGGCCGAGCCGGAGGACGTCTTCGCGCGCTGCCTCGAGCTCCTGGGCGCGGCCGGCCCGCTCCGCGGCAGGCGCGTGCTCGTCAGCGCGGGCGGGACGCGCGAGCCGCTCGACTCGGTGCGCTACGTCGGCAACCGCTCGTCAGGGAAGATGGGCGCCGCCGTCGCCCGCGAGGCGCGCCGCCGCGGCGCCGAGGTGACCCTCGTCGCCTCCAACCTGTCCGTGCCGCCGCCCGAGGGCGTCGAGGTCGTGCAGGCGCCGGCCGCGACCGACCTCGCGCGCGAGGTGCTGGCCCGGGCCGACGCGGACGTGGTCGTCATGGCCGCCGCGGTGGCCGACTACCGCCCGGCCGAACCGGTCGGCGGGAAGCGTCCGAAGGACCGTGACATGTGGACGATCGACCTCGAGCCGACCGAGGACGTCCTCGCCGAGCTGGGCCGCCGCCGGCGCAACGGCCAGGTGCTCGTCGGCTTCGCCGCGGACGAGGGCGAGCGGGGGCTCGAGCGGGCGCGCACGAAGTTGACAAGCAAGGGCGGGAACCTCTTCGTCTATAACGACGTATCTCGTTCCGACATCGGGTTCGAGTCGGACTGGAACGAAATCGTGCTCATCACGGTCGAAGGCGAGCAGGTGGTGAGCAGGCGAAGCAAGGAGGAATGCGCTGTGGCTATCCTCGACCGAGTCGAGGCCCTGCTGGGAGGGGTGTAGATGGACGAGCAAGCCGTCGAACGGACGAGCGAGATGGAGGCGACCGCGGCGGCGGCGCTGGCCCAGCGGATCGTCGAGAACCTCCGGCACGTGATCCACGCGCCCGACGAGACGCTCGAGTTCGCCGTCCTTTGCCTGCTCTCGGAGGGCCACCTGATCATCGAGGATTTCCCCGGCGTCGGGAAGACGACCCTCGCCAAGTCCATCGCCCGCTCGGTCGACTGCTCGTTCTCGCGGCTCCAGTTCACGCCCGACCTGCTCCCCTCCGACGTCACCGGCGTGAACGTCTTCAACCAGCGCTCCAACGAGTTCGAGTTCCGGCCCGGCCCCGTCTTCGCCAACATCCTGCTCGTCGACGAGATCAACCGCTCCTCGCCGAAGACGCAGGCGGCGCTCCTCGAGTGCATGCAGGAGCGCCAGGTCACGATCGACGGCGTCTCCTACCAGCTGGCGCCGCCGTTCATGGTGATGGCGACGCAGAACCCGATCGAGTACGAGGGCACCTACCCGCTGCCGGAGGCCGAGCTCGACCGCTTCACGATGCGGATCGCGATCGGCTACCCGCCGCTCGCGGAGGAGGCGCGCATGCTCTCCGAGAACGTGGCGGTGACGCCGCTCGACTCGCTGGAGTGCGTGGCGAGCGCGCAGGAGGTGCTCGCCGCGATCGAGAGCACGAAGAACGTCTTCGTCGAGGAGAGCCTCAACCGCTACGTCGTCGCCGTGCTGCGCCACACGCGCTCGGACGCGCGCCTGTTCCTCGGCGCGAGCCCGCGCGCCGGCCTCGCGCTCCTGCGCGTCGCCAAGGCCCGCGCGCTCGTCGCCGGCAGGGACTTCGTCGAGCCGGACGACGTCAAGATGGTCGCGCCGACCGTGCTGGCCCACCGGCTCATCCTCGCGCCTGAGGCGCGGGCGGGGGGGATGGACGGCGTGGAGCTCGTCCGGGACATCCTCGAGCGGACGCCGGTTCCGGTCTAGGGTGCTGACCGACCGCGGCCGCTGGATCCTCGCCCTCGGGGGCGGGATCTACCTCGCCGCCTGGGCGCTCGGCTCGGAGATGCTCTACCCGGTCGCGATCGGGCTGATCCTCGCCGTCCTCGCAGCGACGCTCTGGGTCCGCCTGCTCAGTCGGCCGATGACCCTCCGCCGCACTCTCGGCCGCGGGGAGCGGCTGGCCGGAGACGACGTCCCCGTGCAGGTCGAGCTCGACGCCGAGGGCTTCGTCCCCTCGGGGACGCTCGTCCTCCACGAGACGGTGGCGCGCCTGGGCGAGCAGGAGGTCCCCCTCACCCGCCGGCACGGGCGGCTGCGCGGCCGCTACCTGCTCCGGCGCGTGCCCCGCGGGCGGTATCCGATCGAGGGCGCCGAGGTGGTGATCGAGGACCCCTTCGGCCTCGAGCGGACGGCCGTGGCGCTCCCGTCCGGAGCCTCGATCCTCGTCTACCCGCGCCTCGTCGACGTGGACAGGCTCTTCTCGGAGTCGGGCGCGCGCACGCCGGAGGGTCGCCGGCTCCTCCTGCGCCGGCCGACCGGCTTCGACCTCCACAGCGTTCGCGACTACCAGCAGGGCGAGTCCCTGCGGCGCGTCCACTGGCCGACGACGGCCCGGCGCGGGCAGCTGATGGTCAAGGAGCTGGAGGACTCGCCGCGCGACGAGACCGCCGTCCTCCTCGACGCCGACGCGAGCACCCTCGTCGGGGCGGCGCCCGACTCGAGCTTCGAGCTCGCCGTTCGGGCCGCGGGCTCGATCCTCAAGTCCCAGGCGAGCCGGGGGCGGCGGGCGGCGCTGATCGTCAACGGCCTCAGGCCCGTCTACCAGCGGGTGCACTCCTTCGACGGCGACTGGCAGCGGGCCCTCGAGATCCTCGCCGCGGTTGAGCCGGACGGGCACTCGGCCGTGGCGAACATGCTCGCCGACGAGGCGGGGCCGGCCGCGCGCGCCGTCGAGCTGACCGTGGTCACGTCGTCGCTCGGGGCCCGCCTGGTCGAGCGCCTCGCGCACCGGGCGCTCGGGAACCACGCGGCGAGCGTCGTCTACGTCGACCCGGTGAGCTTCGTCGCCGACGCGGACGGCCCCGGCCTTCCGCCCGCCGAGGCGGCGCACGTGCTCAGGCTGGAGCGCGCCGGCGTCCCGGTCCTCGTCCTCCGCCACGGCGACGACCTCGCCGCGCGCCTGGCCGCCGGGGAGCTGCGGGCCGTTGGCTAGGCGCTGGCTCCTGACGGCGCTCGTCGCCCTGGTCGTGACCGTCTCCTGGGGACGGCTCGAAGCGCAGGCCATCACCGGTGAGGACTGGCTGCCGATGCTCCTCCTCGCGCTGCTGCCCATCGGAGCCGTGGCCCTGAGGCGCTCGCTTCCGGTCGTGGGCCTCGTCCTCGCCGGCGCCACGCTCCTGGCCGCGTCCGTGGCCTCGGGCATCTCCCTCGGCGACGCGCGGCCGCGCGATGCCTCGCGGGACTTCTTCGGCCCGGTGCTGGGCGAGCTCCGCCGCGGCTTCCTCGACTTCTACGAGACCCAGCTCCCGTTCGACCGCGTGGACTTCGCCGCCATGCACACGGTGGTGCTGCTGGCGATCTTCGGGTTCACGGCCGTCGTCGGCATGCTCGTCATGGCCCGCAAGCCCGTGGGGGCGGCTCTCGCCCTCGTCGTCGCCGTGGCATGGCCGGCGACCCTCGTCCCCGGCGGGCGCCCGCTCCTGGCCGGCGCGCTCGCCCTCGTCGGCGTCCTCGCCATCCTCTTCCTGCTCCGGCGCGAGGAGCCGGCGCGCGGCCTCGTCCAGGCCGTCGGCGTCGGCGTGCTCCTCGTGGCGATCGCGGCCGCCGCCTCCACGTCGGCCGCCGTCGCCAAGCCGGCGTTCCTCTCGTGGCAGACCTGGGACCCCTACGACCGGCCGACCGCGCCCGTGTCCGTCGCCTACGTGTGGAGCGGGAGCTACGACGGGATCCAGTTCCCTGAGGAGCCGACCACGGTGCTGCGCGTGAAGGTGCCGGGCGGAAAGCGCTCGCTCTACTGGCGCGCGACGACGCTCGACGACTACACGGGGCTCATCTGGGACGAGGACCTCCAGCTCGGCGACGCGACCACGCGCGAGCAGATCGACGCGGGCGGCCCGCTGCTCACCGAGGCCGCCCGCAACGAGGACGACTGGGTCCGCCAGGAGTTCACGATCGAGGCCCTGCGCGACACACGCCTGCCCGCCTCCGCGCAGCCCGTGCGCTGGCGCCCGGAGACGGAGGCGCCGGTCGCCGACGAGAACGGCGACGTGGTCGTCGTCCCCGACGGTATCCGCCGCGACCAGCGCTACACCGTGTGGAGCTACGCGCCGCGGCCGAACCCGAGCGAGCTGAACACCTTCCGCGGCGACTATCCCGAGGCCGCCGAGCGCTACCTCGAGGTCGTCTACCAGCCGGTCCCCGAGTGGGCGACGCAGGACCGGGACACGGTCATGGACGTCTTCTTCGGGGCGAGCGAGGAGTTCGAGATCAGCGCCCTCGAGTCCGTCTACGAGGCGGCGCTCGGGGTGACGAGCGGGGCGCAGTCTCCCTACGAGGCGGCCGCGCTCCTGGAGACCTGGTTCCGGGAGGCCGGAGGCTTCGTCTACGACGAGCAGCCGCCCGCCCCGATCGGGGGGACGCCGGCGCTCGTCGACTTCGTCAACGAGACGAAGCGCGGCTACTGCCAGCACTACGCGGGCGCGATGGCGCTCATGCTCAGGCTGCTCGGGATCCCGTCTCGCGTCGCGGTGGGCTTCACGAGCGGCAACTACCGGCAGGACACGAAGGAGTGGGTGGTCAGGGACACGAACGCTCACGCCTGGGTCGAGGTCTGGTTCCCGCAGTTCGGCTGGATCCCGTTCGACCCGACGCCGGGCCGGGGCGAGCTCGACGCGACCTACGCGGTCACCTCGCAGACCTTCAACGCGGGCGACGCCGCCGGCATCGGCTTCGCCGACCGGCTCGAGGGCCTCTCCCCGACCAGGGCGGAGGCGATCCGCTCGGCGGCGCAGACGCCGACGAACCCGGGCTTCGGCGCCGCCGGCTCGAGCGGCACGCTCACCGTCGTGCGCGACCAGGGGCGCGGCCTCCTCACCGTCCTCGCCCTCGTCCTCGGCGGGGCGCTCGCCGGCCTCCTCCTCGTCAAGGCGCTGCGGCGGAGCGCCCGCTTCGCGACGCGGGATCCGCGCGAGCTCGCCGGCGCCTGCCGGCGCGACCTCGCCGCCTACCTCGCCGACCAGGGCGTCGACGTGCCGGCGAGCGCGACGATGCCCGACCTCGGCGTGCTGCTCCAGCGCTTCTACTCGGTCGACGCGAGCTCGTTCTGCCGGGACGTGACCCTGGCCCGTTTCGGCCCGCCCGACGAGGCGCGGGAGGCCCTCCGCCGCGCCCGGCGCGACCTGCGCGAGATCCGCGGCGGCCTCCGCGAGCGCCTCGGCCCGGTCAGCCGCATCCGCGGCGCGCTCAGCATCCGCTCGCTCTCGGTCTGACCCGGGGCGCGGGGCTCGGCAGACCCTGCCGCATCCCGTAAGGTGAGTCAGGGACATGAGCGAGACGTACGACCTCTACCAGCAGGGCCGTGACCACCTCGCGGCCGGCCAGGCCGCGCAGGCGACGGTGGCCCTCGAGAAGGCCAAGAAGCGCGAGCCCGGCAAGGCCTCGATCCGGGAGGCTCTCGGCATCGCGTACTTCCGCATCCGGCGCTTCGCCGAGGCCGAGAACGAGTTCCGGACGATCCTCGAGCTCGCGCCGGTCGACCACTACGCGCACTTCGCGCTCGGGCGCTGCCTGGAGAAGCAGGGCCGCCCCGGGGAGGCCGTCGGGCACTACCGCCTGGCGAGCTTCTTCCGCCCGCAGAGCCTCGACTACCGCCGGGCGCTCGCCAAGCTCGAGAGCTGAGCCGCCCGGCTTGACTCGCTCTCCCTCCTTCGAGGAGGGTTTGCCGCATGCCCGAGGCCGAGGCCAGCCGCTTCCTCCCGCGCTACGCCGTCGGGCTCGTCGCGGGGCTGATCCTGCTCCCGGGCGCGGCCTCGGTCGCCGTGGTCGTGCTGACCCTGTCCGCCGACGAGGCCCTGACCGCCGGCCAGGTGTTCCTGCTCGGAACCCTGATCGGCACGGCGGCGTGGCTCGCGCTCGCCCTGCCGCTCCGGCGCATGGCCTCGCCGCAGTACGCGAACTCCGGCATCTACCGGGAGCTGGTCGCGCGCCGGCACGAGCTCGCGGGCATCGCGGCGACGGTCGACCAGAGCGTCGATCCGGAGGCCCACGCCGTGCTGCAGGCGTCGATCGCCACCGTCGAGGCGTCGCTGGCCGAGGACGGGAGTGACGGCGGCGGCAGCGCCTGGGCGGGGGGCGCCGCCTACGTCGTCGTCTTCAACTTCGTCCACCGGGCGGAACAGGCGCTGACCAAGCTCCTGCCCGAGGACGCGGTCGTGCAGCAGGCGCTCTACGAGCGGTCGGCGCTCATGGGCTCGAACATCGCCAACGCGCAGGAGCAGATCGACCGCCTCGAGCGCGCCATCCACGCGCTCGGCGGGAACGAGTACCTTCCCCAGCCGAGGACCGGTGCCGCCCCCAAGGACACGGCTCTCGCCCGCGCGATCGTCCAGGACGCCCAGGTGACCGTCGACGACTTCCGCGACAGCCGTCGGCGCGGCCTTGTGCGCGCGCGGAACCGGCTCTTCGCAACCGTGGTCTTCACCGGGCTCGTCGCCTACGCGGGCCTCGGCCTGGCGCTCCTCGCCGGCGCGGGGACGACGCAGATCGTCGCGGGCGGCACCTTCTACCTGATCGGCGCCTCCGTCGGGCTCTTCCGCCAGCTCCGCCAGGCCGCCGTCACCGACGCGGTCACCGAGGAGGACTTCGGGCTGAGCATGGTGCGCCTCGTGCACACGCCGCTCGCCTCCGGCCTCGCTGCGATCGGCGGCGTCGTGCTGACCGCCTACCTGACGGCGCTGAACTCGGCGGAGGACGTGCCGCCGCTCTCGGAGGTGTTCGACATCTCCGCCAGCCCCCTCGGCCTCGTGTCGGCCGCGGTCTTCGGGTTCACGCCGAGCCTGATCGCGGCGTCGCTCCAGAGCCGCGCCGACAAGTGGAAGGAGGAGCTGAAGTCGAGCGCCCCCGGCGAGAAGACGGAGTCGTGAGGGCGGTCGTGCAGCGGGTGAGCGGCGCGCGGGTTCTCGTCGGGGACGAGGTCGTCGGCGAGGTCGGGCAGGGCCTCTGCGTCCTCCTCGGGGTGGCGGCCGAGGACGACGAGCCGGTCGCCGAGCGCCTCGCCGGCAAGGTCGCCCGCCTGCGGATCTTCGCGAACGAGGAGGGCAGGTTCGACCGCAGCGTCGTCGACGTCCACGGCGGCGCGCTCGTCGTCAGCCAGTTCACGCTGATCGCGGACACGGCGAAGGGGAACCGGCCGAGCTTCACGGCGGCGGCGGCGCCCGAGCAGGCCGAGCGGCTCTACGAGGGCTTCTGCGAGTCGCTCGCCGGCCACGGGATCGACGTCGCCAGGGGCCGGTTCGGCGCGCGTATGAGCGTCGAGCTCGCCAACGACGGGCCGGTGACGATCGTTCTCGATGCAAACGCCACGAGCCCGGCGGGGCCCGACCGGCCGCTGCTATCCTGATCGGGACATTTCCCCAGGTTCGGAGAAATGGGCGCGCGGCGCCCATTTTTTGCGAGAGGGATCTGCGAGAGGGATCGGAATGCAGGTCTACGAGAAGGAGCGACAGATTCAGCGCGAGGTCGCAGCGACGGTCGAGGAGAGGTTGCCGGACGTGGAGGTCCTGGCGGCCGAGCTCAGCGGGCCGGAGCGACTCACGGTGTACATCGACCACCCCGCCGGGGTGGACCACGCGCTGTGCGAGCAGGTCACCGACGTGCTTCGAAGCTACCTCGACCACTACACGCTCGACGTCTCCTCGCCGGGGCTCGAGCGCCCGCTCCGGACGCAGGCGCACTTCGCCGGGATCCTGGGACGGCGCGCCGCGGTCCGCACGAGCCGCGAGATCGCCGGCCGGAAGCGCTTCCGCGGCGAGGTCGTCGCCGCCGAGGAGGGGGAGGCCGTCCTCGCGAGCGGAGGAGAGAGCGTCCGGATCCCGTACGAGGCGATCGCGCGGGGCAATCTCATCGACGAGGGATAGGAAGGAACCATGAGCAGGGAGATCCTGGAAGCGGTCAGGCAGATCGAGAAGGAGAAGGGCATCGAGGACGAGACGCTCGTCAACGCGCTCGAGGACGCCCTGCTGGCCGCGTACAAGAAGACGCCGGGCGCCGCGCGCCACGCCACGGTCGAGCTCGACCGCGTGAGCGGCGACTTCCGCGTGTGGTCGATCGAGCTGCCGCCCGACGTCGAGGAGCGCCTGCTCGACGAGGCCCGCGAGCGGGCGATCATCGAGCTCGAGGCCGTCGAGGCCGAGAACGGCGAGCGCTCGCACACCCTCATCTCCGACGACGACCTGGCCATCGACTGGTCGGACATCGACCCGGCGCTCGTCAAGCGCTCGGACGTCACCCCGGGCGACTTCGGCCGCATCGCCGCGCAGACGGCCAAGCAGGTGATCCTGCAGCGGATCCGCGAGGCCGAGCGCGAGATGATGTACGACGAGTACGTCGACCGCGTCAGCGAGGTCGTCACCGGCATCGTGCAGCAGGCCGGCGACCGCAACAACGTCCTCGTCGACCTGGGCAAGGTCGAGGCCCTCCTGCCGCGCTCCGAGCAGGTGGACGGCGAGCGCTACGAGCAGGGGAGCCGCATCAAGGCGGTCATCACGGAGGTCCGCTCCGGCACGAAGGGGCCGCAGGTCATCCTCTCGCGCCGCGACCCCGAGCTGATCAAGACGCTCTTCGAGCTCGAGGTGCCCGAGATCGCCGACGGCCTCGTCGAGATCCGCGGCGTCGCCCGCGAGCCGGGCTACCGCTCGAAGATCGCCGTCGAGTCGCACGCCCAGGGCGTCGACCCGGTCGGCGCCTGCGTCGGCCCGCGCGGCTCGCGCGTCCGCATGGTCGTGTCCGAGCTCCGCGGCGAGAAGATCGACATCATCCCCTGGAACCCCGAGCCCGCCCGCTTCGTCGCCAAGGCGCTCTCGCCGGCGCGCGTGCGCGAGGTGCTCGTGGACGACGAGACGATGGAGGCCACGGTCGTCGTCCCCGACGACCAGCTCTCGCTCGCGATCGGCAAGGAAGGCCTGAACGCCCGGCTGGCCGCGCGGCTGACCGGCTGGAAGGTCGACATCGTCTCCGAGACCGAGTTCGCACGGAGCGAGGCCGAGGCCGCGTTCGGCGGCGGCGCCGACGAGGAGTTCACCGGCCGCTGCGCCGCCGTCCTCTCGACCGGCAAGCGCTGCCCGAACACGTCCGTCCCCGGCTCCCGCTACTGCGGCATCCCCGCGCACCGCGAGCTGGCCGCCCGCGAGGAGGCGGGCGAGCAGCTCGACCCGTCCGAGGCCGTCCCGGTCGGCGGCGTCGAGGAGCCCGAGGCCGAGGAGACCGAGGCCGCCGCCGAGGCGACCGTGGAGGAGGAAGAGCAGCCTGCGTCGTGAGCGAGCCCATCCGGACGTGTGTCGGCTGCGGGCGGAAGGCGCCGCAGCGGGAGCTCCTGCGCTTCGTCGCCCCTGCGGGCGTGCTGGAGCTGGACCCCGGCCGGCGCCTGCCCGGGCGCGGCGCCTACACGTGCCGGCGGCCCTCGTGCTTCGAGAAGGCGGAGGCGCGCCGGGCGTTCGCACGCACGCTCCGGCGCACGGTCGCCGTCCCGTCCGGTTTGAAAGCGTCGGTACGAGAGGATTAGGGTCGAACCGTGGCTGATCGCCAGAGACCGCTGAGACCGCGCGGCGGCGCGCCTGGAGGGCGCCGCAAGCGCCGCGTGGTCATCGACACCCAGGCCGCCCGGCCGCGCCCCGACGCACGCCAGCAGCGCGACGTCCCGAAGCAAGAGCGCCCGGCGCAGCAGCAGGCGCCGCAGCAGACCGGGCCCGTCAAGGTCAACTCGGGCGCCACCGTGAAGGAGCTCTCCGCCGCGCTGGGCGTCTCGGTGCCCGAGATCATCAAGATCATGATGAACGTCGGCGAGATGGTCACCATCACGCAGACGCTCTCCGACGACGCCATCGAGCTGATCGCGACCGAGTCGAAGAAGGACGTCGAGATCAAGCACGCCGACGAGGAGGAGCTCGAGCCGGAGACCTACGAGGACGACCCGGCCGACCTCACCGACCGTCCGCCGGTCGTCACGATCATGGGCCACGTCGACCACGGCAAGACGACGCTCCTCGACGCGATCCGCGAGAGCGCCGTCGTCGAGACCGAGGCCGGCGGCATCACGCAGCACATCGGCGCGTACCAGGTCGACCACAACGGCCGCCGCATCACGTTCCTCGACACCCCCGGCCACGAGGCGTTCACGGCCCTGCGCGCCCGGGGCGCGAAGGTGACGGACATCGCCGTCCTCGTCGTCGCCGCCGACGACGGCGTCATGCCGCAGACCGTGGAGTCCATCAACCACGCGCGCGCCGCCGAGGTGCCGATCGTCGTCGCAGTCAACAAGATCGACCGTGCCGAGGCCAACCCGCAGCGGGTCCGCCAGGAGCTCGTCGCGCAGGGCCTCCAGCCGGAGGACTGGGGCGGCACGACGCAGTTCGCCGACGTCTCCGCCAAGACCGGCGACGGCATCGACGACCTCCTCGAGCGGATCCTGCTCGTCGCCGACGCGGAGCTCGAGCTTCAGGCGAACGCCAAGGCCGAGGCCTCCGGGCCAATCATCGAGAGCCGCCTCGACGTCGGGCGCGGCCCCGTCGCGACGATGCTCGTCGCCCGCGGCACGCTCCGCGTCGGGGACGCCCTCGTCGCCGGCGACGCCTGGGGCAAGGTGCGCGCTCTCCTCGACTTCCGCGGCGAGAAGGTGAAGGAGGCGGGCCCCGGCACGCCCGTCGAGATCCTCGGCATCGACAAGCCGCCCGCGGCCGGCGAGCACGCCCGCGTCGTCGAGAACGAGCGCCAGGCGCGCCAGCTCGCGCAGGCCCGCGGGCAGCGCGTGCGCGCCGAGCAGCTCGCCCGCAGCGCGAAGAAGGGCGTCTCGCTCGAGGAGCTCTTCACGCAGATGGAGGAGGGCGCCGTCCGCGAGCTCAACATCATCGTCAAGGCGGACGTGCAGGGCTCGATCGAGGCCGTCGCCGGCGAGCTCGCCAAGATCGAGCACCCCGAGGTCGGCGTCAACGTCATCCACACGGGCATCGGCGCGATCACCGAGGGCGACGTCATGCTCGCCTCCGCATCGAACGCGGTCGTCGTCGGCTTCAACGTCCGCCCGAACGCCGAGGCGCGCCAGCTGGCCGAGCGCGAGGGCGTCGACCTGCGGACGTACCGGGTCATCTACCAGCTCACGGACGACATCCGCCAGGCGCTCGTCGGCATGCTCGCCCCCGAGACGCACGAGGACATCCTCGGCGAGGCGGAGGTCCGCGCGCTCTTCCGCGCCTCGCGGCTGGGAGTCATCGCGGGCTCCTACGTGACGCGCGGCGTCATCCGCCGGAACGCCCAGGTGCGGGTCGTCCGCGAGGGCACCGTCGTCTACGAGACGACCATCTCCGGCCTCAAGCGCTTCAAGGACGACGTCCGCGAGGTGCAGGAGGGCTTCGAGTGCGGCATCCTCCTCGACGGCTTCAACGACGTGAAGGAAGGCGACGTCCTCGAGGTCTACGAGACCCGCCAGATCGAGCGCACCGACCTCTCGGTCGCCGGGAACGGCGGCGCCCCGGACGAGCCGGAGGCGGACGAGCCCGAGTAGGCAGAACCCGAGCCGAAATGACGCTTCGTCGACGCGGCGGCCTGGGTGAGTGCGATGCAAGGACGCAGGGCGCGTTCGTAGCCGGAGGCTACGGGCGTAACCGAGGACGCGGCAGCGCGCCGCCCAGGACGGCGCGACGGCACAAGACTTCGTTTCGGTTCGGGTTCTAGGACGATGGGCTCCGGCTACGTCGGGATCCTCAGCGCCGAGCTGCACTTCCCGGACAACCACTCCCTCAAGGGGAAGCGCAAGGAGCTCCTCTCCGCGAAGGCGCAGCTGCAGCGCCGCTTCGGCGCCTCGGTGGCCGAGGTCGACCACCACGAGGTCTGGCAGCGCGCCCGCCTGACCGTCGCGTGCGTCGCCCGCGGGCACGCGGAGCTCCAGGGCCTCCTCGACGGCGCCGAGCGCTACCTGGCCGTTCAGGCCTTCGAGCTCGTCCGCATCGAGCGCGAGGTGGTGACGCTCGATGAGTGACCGCATGCGCCGGGTCAACGAGGCGCTTCGCGAGGTCCTCTCCGAGGAGATCGGGGCGCTCAAGGACCCCCGCATCGGCTTCGTGACGGTCACCGGGGTGAAGACGAGCCCGGACCTCCGGCAGGCAACGGTCTACGTGAGCGTGCTCGGCTCGAAGCGCAAGCGCGAGGCGTCGCTGGCCGGGCTCGAGTCGTCCGGCGGCGTCCTCCAGGCGGCCGTCAACCGGGAGCTTCACCTCAAGCGGACCCCCCAGTTGAGCTTTCAGTACGATCCGACGATAGAGGAGGGGGTGCGGCTAACCAGGCTCATCGATGAGCTCGCCCCAGACGGAAACCAGGACACCTGAGATCGACGAGGTCGTCGAGGCGATCCGGTCGCACGACCGGTTTCTCGTCACGACCCACGAGAACCCGGACGGCGACGCCCTCGGCTCGATCCTCGCCATGAAGCTCGCCCTCGAGCAGCTCGGCAAGGACGCCTTCCTCTACCTCTCGGGGATCATCCCGCTGCCCAGCGAGTACGACTTCATGGACCTCGCAGAGCTCAGCCGCACGCTGCCCGAGGACGGCGGCGAGCGGGTGCTGCTCGCGCTCGACTGCGCGAACGCCCGCCGGCTCGGCCCGGACCCGGCGTTCGTCGAGGCGGCGGCGCTCGTCGTGGACGTCGACCACCACCACGACAACTCCCGCTTCGGCGACGTCAACCTGATCGTCCCCGACGCCTCCTCGACCGGGGAGATCCTCTACGACCTCTTCCGCGAGCTGGGCGTCGAGGTCACGCCGGAGATCGCCGAGGCCCTCTACATCGCCGTCGTGACGGACACGGGGCGCTTTCAGTACACGAACACGACGCCGAAGGCCCTGCGCATGGCCGCCGAGCTCGTCGAGGCCGGCGCGAACGTCCATCAGGTCTTCCAGGACGTCTACGAGAACGTCGCCTTCGCCAAGCTCAAGCTCCTCGCGCGCGCGCTCGAGAGCGCCAGGGTGTACGAGGGCGGCCGCGTCATCGTCGCCGACCTGGAGCGCGGCGACTTCGCGGCGGCCGGGGCCGAGGAGCCGTTCGCAGAGGGCATCATCGACTTCCTCCGCTCGGTCGAGGGCGCCGAGGTGGTGGCCCTCATCCGCGAGCCTCCCACCCAGAACGGCCCCACCCGCCGCGTCAGCCTGCGGACGCGCGGCGAGGGCATCGACGTCTCCGCCATCGCCCGCAAGAGCGGCGGCGGCGGCCACCGCCAGGCTGCCGGCTTCTCGAGCGAGGCCTCGACGGACGAGATCGTCGACTTCATCCGCCGCGAGTTCCTCGCCCAGTCCCCGAACGGCGACTAGGCCATCGGGCCGCGCCGAGGCCCCGGCGGGCGGGCCCCGAGCTTGTGTTCCACGCGCACAAGGCACCGAGCCCGCGATCCACGCGCTTCGCCGCCGCCCGCTCGGCCTGAGACGGCTTGTGCCGGTGGAACACGAGCGCGGTTCGTAGACTGCCGCCGCTGTGGGTGACGCGCGCATCTCCGGGCTCGTCCTGGTCGATAAGCCGGACGGTCCGTCCTCGTTCGCCGTCGTCGACGACCTCCGGCGCCGCTACCGGACGAAGGCGGGCCATGCCGGGACCCTCGACCCGCTCGCGACCGGGCTCCTGCTCGTCCTCCTGGGGCGGGGGACGCGGCTGGCGCGGTACCTCGTCGGGCTGGACAAGCGCTACCGCACCGAGATCCGGCTCGGCCTGCGCACCTCCACCGGGGACGGGGAGGGCGAGGTCGTGGAGGAGACGGCGATTCCGGCCGAGGAGGAGATCCTCGCGCTGGAGGGCGACGTGGAGCTGCCGATCCCGGCCGCCTCGGCGGTGAAGATCGAGGGCGAGCGGGCCTACAAGCTCCATCGCCGCGGCGTGGCCGTCGAGATGCCCGTGCGCGCGTCCACGATCCACGCGCTCAGGATCGTCCGCTACGCGCCGCCGCTCGTCGAGCTCGACCTGCACGTCACGAGCGGCACCTACGTCCGCTCGATCGCGGACGTGCTGGGCGGGCACTGCCGCTGGCTCCGGCGCACGGCGGTCGGCCCGTTCCGGGTGGAGGACGCCGACTCCGACCGCGTGCTGCCGCTCCTCGCCGCCGTCGTCCACCTCCCGGAGCGCCGGCTCGACGAGGACGAGGCGCCGGCCGTGCGCTCGGGCCGGACGATCCCCGGAGGAGGCGAGGGGCCGACCGCCCTCTGGACGGGCGACGGCGAGCTCGTGGCGGTCGGGATCGCCGGGGAGGGCGAGATCCGCCCGGAGACCGTCGTCGGATGATCGTCGCGCGGTCGCCGGAGGAGCTCCTGCCGGCGGCGCGGGCGGTCGCGCTCGGGACCTTCGACGGCGTCCACCGCGGCCACCGCGCGGTGATCGACGCCGTCCGGGCGACCGGGCTCCGCTCGACCGTGCTCACGTTCGAGCCGCATCCGCGCCTCGTCCTCGGCTACGACGTGCAGCTCCTGACGACACTCGACCGCCGCCTCGAGCTGATCGGGGAGGCGGGCCCCGACGAGGTGCTCGTCGTCGAGTTCACGCAGGAGCTCTCGCGCCGGGAGCCGGAGGCGTTCGTCGCCGAGTACCTGACCGGGATCGGCACGGAGGTCGTGGTCGCCGGAGAGGACTTCCGGTTTGGCGCCGGCCGCCGCGGGGACGTCCCGCTCCTGCGCTCGCTCGGGCTCGAGGTGCGCCCCGTGCCCCTCGTCGAGGGCGTCTCCTCGAGCGAGATCCGGGAGCTCGTCCGCGAGGGTGACCTCCCCGGCGCGGCCGCGCTCCTCGGCCGGCCGTTCGAGCTGGAGGGCGAGGTCGTCTACGGCGACCGGCGCGGCGGGACGCTCGGCTTCCCGACGGCGAACCTCGCTCCCGATGCGCACCTGCTGGTGCCCGCGTTCGGCATCTACGCGGGCGAGGCGCTGGGGCACCGCGTCGCCGCCTCGATCGGCGTCAACCCGCACTACGGCGGCAGCGAGCGCCGCATCGAGGCCTTCCTCCTCGACTTCGAGGGCGACCTCTACGGCAGCCGGCTCCGCCTCGAGCTCTGGGAGCGGCTGCGCGAGGAGCGCGCGTTCGGAAGCGAGGAGGAGCTCGTCGCCCAGATCGCCGCGGACGTCGAGGCCGCGCGAGCCGCCCGCCGGCCTGTTTGAGCCGATCCGCGCAAGGTTTTCCCCGCTCGGGCGTCAGTAGGTGCGTGGAGTCCCCAGCTCTCGCCGTGCGCTGCCTCGGTTGCGGGTCCGTCTACGTGAAGTCCCCCGACCGCGTCGAGCCCGCCGGCGCGCACGCCTGCCCGGCCTGCGACTACGTCGGCTGGGCGCCCGCCGGAGAGCTCAGGCGAGCGCCAGAGCCGCCCCGCTCCTACGCGGATCCGCTGCTCCACCCGCCCCGGCGAGCACGCTGACGCCGCCGAAGTAGTGGTGCTGCTCGTCCCAGACGCGGACGACGAACCCGTCCGCCAGGAGCGCCTCGACCGCCGAGTCCTCGAAGCCGGGCTCCAGGTGGACGATCTCGCCGGTCGAGTGGAGCCGCGGCCGCTCGACGGCGGCCTGCGGCGGCAGGCCCTCGTCCAGGATCCCGGAGAGCACCTGCGCGAGCGCCGGGCGGAGCCGCGTGCCGCCGGCCGCGCCGCCCGTCAGCACCAGCCCGTCCGCGTCGAGCGCGACCGTCGGCGACATCATGCTGGCCATGCGCAGGCCGGGCTCGAGCGGGCCGATCAGGAGGTCGGACTCGCCGAGCATCGAGTTCAGGTGGAGGTCGTAGCCGGGCAGGAAGTCGCCCGAGCCGAGCCCGAGGCTGGTCGTGACGACGCAGGCGCTCCCCGCCGGGTCGACCACGCAGAGGTTCGTCGTGTCCTCGTAGGTCCGTCCGCTGTAGAGCGGCGCCGCGAGCAGGCGCGCGAGGACGAGCGCGCGACCGGCCGCCGAGACGCCGCGGAGGGAGGGGAGGGCGGCCAGCGTGTCGGTGAGCTGGGAGAGGCCCCCGCGCGTCTGCACGCGGACGCCCGCGTACCCGACCTCCGCCGGCTCCACCCACTCCACCCGGTAGGCGGCCAGGTCTTCCGGGGTCACCAGGCCGGCGCGCTCGTCCATGAGCGCCAGGAGCGACTCGGCCAGCGTCCCCTCGTAGAACGTGCGCGCGCCCTCGGCCGCGACGATCTCGAGGGCAGACACGAGGCCGGGCTGGTCGAGGCGGTCGCCGGCCTCAAGGAGCCGCCCGCCGGGCGAGTAGATGCGGCCACCCTCGCGCAGCGTCATCACCGGCGCGAGCATGGCCAGGCACTTCGCGTGGGCTGAAGGCATGGCGACGCCGCTGCGGGCGAGCCGCAGCGCCGGCTCCACGAGCCGCGCCCACGGCAGCGTGCCCGCGCGGCGCCACAGCTCGTCGAGCCCCGCGGGGACGCCCGGGACGGCGCACGTGGCCGCGCCGACGAAGTAGTGGACGAGCTCCTCCCCGAACGGGACGGCCAGCTCCTCGAGCTCGGGCGTCCCGCGCTGCCGTCCCAGCC
This sequence comes from Gaiellaceae bacterium, assembly GCA_035620475.1. GTDB lineage: Bacteria > Actinomycetota > Thermoleophilia > Gaiellales > Gaiellaceae > JAIBJN01. Next base: position 40,816 of record DASPGT010000150.1, read on the forward strand.
CGGGAACCGCGACGAAGAAGTCGAGGACCTGTGCCTCGGCGCTTCCGGCCTCGACGAGCACCGCGTAGCCGCCGCCCGCGATCCCCGTCATCACGGTCTCCGCGACGCACGACGCCAGGGCCGCGGCGACCGCGGCGTCGGCCGCCGAGCCGCCCTCCTCGAGGATCTCGAGGCCGGCCTGGGCCGTCGCGGGATGCCCCGCGGCAACTCCGGGAGGGACCTGCACCTTTGCTAGCCTACGTCGGTCGTGACCCTCACGAAGGACGCAAAGAAGGAGATCTTCGACCGCCACGGGCGGGCCTCAGGCGACACCGGCTCCCCCCAGGTCCAGGTCGCGCTGCTCACCAAGCGGATCGAGCAGCTGACCGAGCATCTCCGCATGCACCGGAAGGATCACCACTCGCGCCGCGGGCTCCTGAAGCTCGTCGGCAGGCGCCGCCGCCTCCTCGACTACCTGCAGAAGCGGGACGTCGAAGGGTATCGCGCGCTGATCCAGGAACTCGGCCTCAGGAGGTAGGCAGACTCCCGGACTCCCACCGCCCGGCCACCGGGCACCACCTGGGAGACAGGTGGAAGTTTGAGGGAAGTCCGTCCCGTCGGGCCTGCCTCAAACCTCCGCCTCCGTCTCCCGCAAGGAGAAGGAGGAACACGCATGAGCACGATTGCACAGGAGGTCACGTCGCTGACGGCTGCCGTCGGCCGCGACGAGATCCAGTTCGAGACGGGAAAGCTGGCCAAGCAGGCCGACGGGGCCGTCGTCGTCACGAGCGGGGACACGATGATCCTCGCCACGGCCCAGGGTCGCCTCGAGGCGCGGGAGGGGGCAGACTTCTTCCCGCTCACCGTCGACGTCGAGGAGCGGATGTACGCCGCCGGCAAGATCCCCGGCGGCTTCTTCAAGCGCGAGGGGCGCCCCACCGAGAAGGCGATCCTCACCGCCCGCATGATCGACCGCCCCATCCGGCCGCTCTGGCCGAAGGGCTTCCGGAACGAGGTGCAGGTCATCTGCACGACGCTCTCGGCCGACCTCGTCACCCCGCACGACATCCTCTCGATCAACGGCGCCTCGGCGGCGCTCATGATCTCGCCGCTGCCGTTTCTCGGCCCGGTGGGCGCCGTGCGCATCGGGATGCTCGACGGCGGGCTCGTCGTCAACCCCTCGCTCCCCGAGATCGCGGAGTCCACGCTCGACCTGATCGTCGTGGGCACGAAGGAGGGCCTGACGATGGTCGAGGCCGGCGCCGACGAGGTGCCCGAGGAGACGCTGCTCGAGGCCTTCGACCTCGCCCAGGCCGAGATCACGAAGCTCTGCGAGCTCCAGGAGGACCTCCGGCGCCGCGTCGGCAAGGCGAAGTGGCTCGATCCCGAGCTGACGGAGGAGCTCGACGCGAGCCACGGGGAGCGCGTCTCCGCCCGCATCCAGGCCGAGGGCCTGCGCGAGGCCGCAGCCACGGTCGACGAGATCGTGGCCGAGCTCTGCCCGCCGCTGACGATGGACTCGACGCAGGAGGACATCGTCCGCGAGACGCAGGTTCGGGCGAGCCTCGACGCCATCCTCGAGCGCCGGCGGCTCGATGCCGTTCTCGCTTCCGTCCGCGCGCAGTTCGAGGACGAGCTGAGGACCCTCACCGAGGCCGAACAGGACCCGAAGCAGCTGAAGTCCGCCAAGCGGCACCTGCTCTTCGACCGGATCCTCGAGACCGTTGCCCTGCCCTTCCCGGTCGGGCCCGCGACCGTCGAGGGCGACGCGCCGCTGGTCAAGGACAGCCTCACCAAGTCCTACGTCAAGAAGGCGAGCGAGGCGATCTACAAGGAGATCGTCCGCCGCAAGATCGCCGTCGAGAAGCGCCGCCCGGACGGGCGGGCGACCGACGAGATCCGGCCGATCGCCTGCGAGGTCGGGGTCTCGGCCCGCACGCACGGCTCGGCGCTCTTCACCCGCGGTGAGACGCAGATCATGACGCTCCTCACGCTCGGCACGGCCAAGGAGGGGCAGCGCATCGACGACCTCTCGCTCGAGGTCGAGCGCCGCTACATGCACCACTACAACTTCCCGCCCTACTCGGTCGGCGAGACCGGCTTCATGCGCGGTCCCAAGCGCCGCGACATCGGCCACGGGGCGCTCGCGCAGCGCGCGCTCGAGCCGATGATCCCGCCGCTCGACGAGTTCCCGTACACGATCCGGCTCGTCTCCGAGACGCTCGAGTCGAACGGCTCGTCGTCGATGGGCTCCGTCTGCGGCTCGACCCTGTCCCTGATGGACGCGGGCGTGCCGATCAGGCGGCCCGTCAGCGGCATCGCCATGGGCCTCGTCAAGGAGGGCGACGAGCACGTCGTCCTCACCGACATCCAGGGCGCCGAGGATCACCTCGGCGACATGGACTTCAAGGTCGCCGGCTCCCGCGAGGGCATCACCGCCCTGCAGATGGACATCAAGATCACCGGCGTCACGCAGGAGATCATGCGGAACGCGCTCGAGCAGGCGAAGCGGGCGCGCGAGTTCATCCTCGACAAGATGGCCGAGGCGATCTCCGAGTCGCGCGAGGAGCTCGCGGCTCATGCGCCGCGGATCACGACGATCTCGATCGACCCCGAGCAGATCGGCCTCATCATCGGCAAGGGCGGCGAGACGATCCGCGGCCTCGAGGCCGACTACGAGGTGCAGATCGACATCGAGGAGGACGGGACGATCCTCATCTACGCGACCGAGGGCGAGAAGGCCGACGCCGCGATCGCCGCCATCCAGGGCCTGACCAAGGAGCCCGAGGTCGGCGACACGTACACCGGCAAGGTCGTCAAGACGACCGACTTCGGCGCCTTCGTCGAGCTGAAGAAGGGCACGGACGGCCTGCTCCACGTCTCCAACGTGGGCCCCGGCCGGGTCGGGCACATCGAGGACGTCATCAGCCGCGGAGACGTGCTGGACGTCGTCGTCCAGGAGGTCGACAAGGCGCGCGGCCGGATCGGCCTCAAGCTCGTCGGCAAGCACGAGAACGGCACCGTCGTCCAGCCCGAGGAGCTGATCGAGCGGGCGAAGGACGCCCCGCCGCGCGAGCGGCGCGAGCGGGAGGGCGGCGACCGCGGCCGGCGCGGCGGAGGCCGCGACCGCGGCCGCGGCCGGCGCGACAACGGCTAGCCGGTAGGAACGCGGAGCTGCGCGGGCCGTCCCTCGGGGGCGGCCCGCGCGCTACCGAGCCGCAGCCGCAGGAACAGGTGCGTGAGGCGGCCCAACCCGTACTCGTACGCGGCGGCGCCCAGGTTGGCGCCGGCGAGGAACACGAGCGCGTCGTTCGACGAGACGGAGTCGGTGAAGAGGGCGGCGCCGAACGCGCCCGCGTAGTAGGGGATCTCCTTCACGAGCTCGGTGGCCACGTAGCCGGCATGTGAGACGAGCCGGCGGACCCGCTCGCTGCCTCCACCGACGCCGGCGAGATCGTGCGCCGCCTTGGAGACCGCGCTCGTGCTCGTCCCGGTCTCCTCGAGGAGCGCCCAGTTGGCGGAGAGGTTCACGCGGAGGCCGGCGGCCCAGACGACGTACGTCGCGCCGAGGAACGCGACGACCGGCCAGTGGTCGAGGCCGCGCAGGAGCTGCGAGGCGGCGAGCGCGACCCCGGCCGCCGTGGCCACCGCGTCGAGAAGGTACGTCGAGAGGAGCGTGGCCCCGACCGTCACCGTCCAGCGCTTCGTCCGGGCGAGGCGGCGTCGGTTCTGGGGAGGAATGGTGATGTCCACTTCCACGGATGCCGGACGACGTCAAGGAACCGCGCAGGCGCTCGATGCTTCCCCGGGAGGAGGCCCGCCGCCGCTACGTCGAGATGGGCGAGCTCGCCGTGCTCGAGCAGGTGCGGGCCGACGCGCTGCGCCTCGACGAGCAGTCGATCGCGGTCGGGCCGTTCGCGCGCCTCGACGCCAACGCCGTCGCCGCGCTGGACGGGAAGACCCGCGGCGCGGTGACGAACGTCTTCGGGAGCCAGGCCGCGTTCCAGGCCGAGACGATGGACCTCGCGCTCAGCGCGGACGACTGGGTCGGGCGGGTCGAGTATCCCGACCCGGCCCGGTTCGACGATCACGAGGCGTGGGTGGACGCGCTTCTCGCCGGCGAGTCCGCGCGCGGCCCCGAGCACGGCGCTGCGCCGGCGATCCGCTACGCCACCCTCTGGGCGCTCTGGCTGAGCGCGGTTCCGTACGGCCTCTGGAGCGAGCGCGTCAGCCGGCCGAGCCTCGACGAGCAGCAGCAGCACATCGACCGGCTCGAGGAGGCGCTCCGGCGCGCGCTCCACCGGTTCGGCCTGAAGCTGCGCGAGGGGACGACCGTCCGCGACCTCGCATCGGCGCTGGCCAGCCTGGTCGAGGGGGTCTGGCTCAACCAGTGCCTCACGGCCCGGCACCCGTCGGAGCCGGACGAGCCGATCGCCGAGCTCCTGCGCCGCTCGGGCCGCCTGCTCTGGCTGGGCGCTCTCAGGCCCTAGCCCGCTGGGCCACGGCGACGCCGCCGACCACGAGCGCGCCGCCGAGGGCGAGCCACAGCGTCACGGTCTCGTCCAGGAGCACGGCTCCGAAGAGCACGGCGAGCGGGGAGATCAGGTACGTGTACGTGACCGCCCGTGTCGCGCCGAGGCCTCGCAGGCCGACGTTCCAGCCGATATAGCCGAGGAAGGTCGAGGCGACGCCGAGATAGAGCACGAGCGCCGCGTCCTCCAGGGAGATCCCGCTGACCGAGTCCACGGTCCCGCCGCTCACGAAGGGGAGCAGGAAGACCGTCCCGACGAGGCTCGATGCCGCCGTGAGCGCGAGCAGGTCGTAGCGGCCGAGGAGCGGCTTCAGGAGCACGTTGTAGAGGGCGAAGGCCACCGGGGCCGCGAGGACGATCAGCGGCCCCTTCGCGTTCGCGAACGAGAGCTCGCCGCCGGCTCCGAGGAGGACGACGATCGCCACTCCGGCGAAGGCGACCGCGAGCCCGGCGGCCCGGCGGAGGCTCCAGCGCTCCAGCCCGAGCCCGACCGCGAGGAGGAGCGTGAGCGCGGGGGCGAGGGCGATCACGAGTGCCGCCGTTCCCGAGGTCGTGTACTTCGTGCCGACGTTCAGCGAGATGTGGTAGCCGACGACGACGCAGATCCCGACTGCGGCCAGGCGCACGGCGTCGCGCCGTGTCAGCCCGGGCAGCCAGCCGACTCGCCAGAGGAGGCATGCGAACCCCGGCGCGGCCACGAGGTAGCGGAGGAACGCCACGTCCCCGGCCGCGAAGCCGTGGTCGAGGAGCACCTTGATCACCGAGAACGCGCTCGCCCAGACGACGACGACGGCGAGCAGGGCCCCGTGGGCCGGGGCCGTCGACCTCCTGAGCGCGACCGCCGTCTCCATCCTGGGACTTAAACCAGCGCGGGCGCCGCCGTGTGAGATCGCGATAATGCCGCCGTGCCGCGCTTCGACGCCATCGTCGTGGGCGCCGGGCCCGCGGGCTCGACGTGCGCGTACCGCCTGGCCTCGGCCGGGGCCTCCGTCCTCCTGCTCGACCGCGCCCGCTTCCCGCGCGACAAGCCGTGCGGCGGCGGCGTGACGGGCCGGGCGGCGCGCCTGCTGCCCTTCTCGCTCGCCCCCGTCGTCGAGGACACCGTCACCTCCGTGCGCATGCGGCTCCGCTACGGCAGCTGGTTCGAGCGCGGAGAGGGGGCGCCGCTCGTCTTCATGACGCAGCGCCTGCGGCTCGACGCCTACCTGGCCGAGCAGGCCGCGGCGGCCGGCGCGGAGCTCCGGGACGGCGTGAAGGTGACCGCGGTCTCCTCGGAAGCGGACGGCGTGTCGGTCACCGCGAACGGCGAGACGATCCGCGCGGACGCGCTCGTGGGGGCGGACGGGGTCAACGGCATCTCCGCACGGCAGCTCGAGCTCGGCGGCAACCAGGAGGTCGGCGTCGCGCTGGAGGCGAACGTGCTCTGGGAGAAGCTCGGCGACGGCTACCGCGGGCGCGCCGTGCTCGAGCTCGGCGTCGTTCCGGGGGGCTACGGCTGGGTCTTCCCGAAAGGCGACCACGCGAACGTCGGGATCGGCGGCTGGGGGCGGGAGGCCCCCGGGCTGCGCGGCCACCTGCGTGCCCTCTGCGCCGCGCACGGAATCGAGCCGCAGGACCTGGAGGACGTCCGCGGCTACCGGCTGCCGCTTCGCTCGCCCCGCTCGACGCTCGCGCGGGGCCGAGCCGCCGTGGTCGGCGACGCCGCCGGGCTCGTCGACCCGGTCTCGGGGGACGGGATGTTCGAGGCGTTCCTCTCGGCGAAGCTTGCCGCCGGGGCCGTGCTCGACGTCCTCGCCGGGCGCGCGGACGGCCTGGAGCCCTACGGCGAGGGGCTGACGCGGCAGCTGGGCACGCACCTCTGGGCCTCGTGGGGCGTGAAGGGCGCACTCGACCGCTTTCCGCGGACGACGTTCCGGATCGCCCGTTCGCGCATCGTCTGGCGCACGGTGGAGAAGCTCGTCCGCGGCGAGATCGACGACGTCGGCGCCGCGCGCGGCCTCGCCAGGCCGCCGCTGAAGGCGCTCGCCGCGCTGGCCCGCGCCTCCGGCGACCCGGGCGGCGCCTACCGCCAGGCCTGAGGGGGCCTACCATGCGAGCGTGCAGAACTACCTGCTGACAGCGCTGGACGGAGGAACCCGGGTCGTCACGGAGCCGCTGCCCGCGATCCGCTCGGTCGCGCTCGGGCTCTGGATCGGCACCGGCTCGCGGGACGAGGACGACGCCCACGCCGGCGTCAGCCACTTCCTGGAGCACCTGCTCTTCAAGGGCACGTCGTCCTACTCGGCGCTCGAGATCGCGGAGACCTTCGACACCTTCGGCGGCGAGCTGAACGCGGCCACGGCCCGCGACTACACGGTCGTCTACGCGCGCGTCCTCGACGAGCACCTCGAGACCGCGCTGGACGTGATGACGGACATGGTCTTCGCGCCCACCCTCGCCGACCTCGACGCCGAGCGCGAGGTCGTGCTCGAGGAGATCGCCATGGTCGACGACACGCCCCAGGAGCTCATCTTCGACCTCGTCACGCAGGCGGTCTTCGGCCGGCACCCGCTGGGGCGGCCGGTCCTCGGCTCGGCCGACGTGATCTCCTCGGTGTCCCGCCGCTCCCTCGGCGCGTTCCACCGCCGCCGCTACCGGCCCGACAACGTCGTCGTCGCCGCGGCCGGGAGCGTCGACCACGACAAGCTGGTCAGGCTGGTCGACGGCATGTCCGCGAAGGCGGGCGCGGGAAACCGGCACAAGCCGTCCGCGCGGGCGCCCTTCGTGGCGCCGCCGAAGCCTTCCCTCGTCTTCCAGGCGAAGCAGACCGAGCAGTACCACGTCTGCCTCTCCGCGCCCGGTATCGCGCGCTCGGACCGGCGGCGCTTCACGGCCTCCGTCCTCGACAGCGTCCTCGGCGGCTCCGCGTCGTCCCGGCTCTTCCAGGAGATCCGGGAGAAGCGCGGCCTGGCCTACGCCGTCTACACGTTCTCCTCGCAGTACGCCGACACCGGCCAGATCGGGATCTACGTGGGGACGCGGGAGGAGAACCTCGCCGAGTGCCTGCGGATCGTCGCGGAGCAGATCGGCGAGCTCGCCGCGCACGGGCCGGCGGAGGAGGAGCTCCAGCGGGCGAAGGAGAACCTGAAGACGCGGATCATGCTGTCGATGGAGTCGACCTCGAACCGGATGAGCCGCCTGGGAAAGTCGCTCATCACCGACAGCGAGCTCCTCGACTTCGACCGGATCCTCGCCGAGATCGAGGCCGTGGACGCGGACGCGGTGGCGAAGCTCGCGGAGGTCGTGCTGCCCGCCGACGCTCTGTCGGTGGCCGCGATCGGGCCCGCGGAGGAGCGGCTCCTGGAAGCCGCCGGGCCGGTCTGCCCGGGGCTCGTGGAGCGCGCAGCCGCGTGAGGATCCTGCTGCTCGGCGCCGGGGGCAAGGTCGGCTCCGCCCTGGCGCCGCGCCTGGCTGCCGCCGGGCACGACGTCACTCCGGCCGGCGGCGGCGACGCCTGGGATCCCGCAGGCCACGACGCCGCCGTGGACTTCACCGTCCCGGCGGCGGTGCGCGGCAACGTCGAGCGGTGCCTGGAGGCGGACGTGCCCGCGGTCGTCGGGACGACCGGCCTCGGCCCCGCCGACCTCGCGGCCTTCGACGAGCTCGCACGCTCGCGGGGCATCCCGTGCTTCGTCGCGCCGAACTTCGCGCTCGGCGCGGTGCTGATGATGCGCTTCGCGGCGGAGGCCGGGCGCCACCTGCCCCGCGCGGAGATCGTCGAGCTCCACGCCGAGACCAAGCTCGACGCCCCCTCGGGGACGGCGAGGGCGACGGCCGACCTGCTCCCGGGCGAGGTGCCCATCCACTCGGTGCGCCTGCCCGGCCTCGTCGCCCATCAGGAGGTGCTCTTCGGCGGCGAGGGGCAGCTGCTCACCATCCGGCACGACACGTTCTCGCGGGAGGCCTTCGCCCCGGGCGTCCTGCTGGCGCTGGAGCGCCTCGCGTCGCTGCCGCCGGGCCTCACCGTCGGCCTCGAGTCGCTCCTCTGACCCGCCGGCCGCGACTGCCCCGGCGGCCATGGCCCGGGGTCAGGCACCAGGCCAGGTCCCGGCCCGTCCCTTCCGGCCGCTCTTGTCACACTTCCGTGACAGACATCCCGGCCGCAACGGCCATGGCCCGGGGTCAGACCCCGGGGCATGGCCAAAGGGGCCGAGGGCCTTCTGTCGGGAGACCGCCGGAAGTCGGAGTACAATCCGACCGGTGCTCGGCGAGGTCCTCACAGCCGCCGTCACGCCCTTCCGCGCGGACGGCTCCATCGACCTGGACGCCTTCTCCCGCCTCTGTGCCCACCTGGTGGACACCGGCTCGGACGGCGTCGTCGTCGCCGGGACGACCGGCGAGGCGCCCACGCTGACCGACGACGAGCGCCTCGCGCTCTTCGCCGCGGCGGTGGAGGCGGTCGGCGACCGGGCGACCGTCGTCGCGGGCACGGGCACCTACTCGACGGCGCACTCCGTCCACCTCACCGGCCAGGCGCACGAGCTCGGCGTCGACGCCTTCCTCGTCGTGACGCCGTACTACTCGAAGCCGCCCGTGCGCGGGATCGTGGAGCACTTCCGCGCCATCGCCGAGGAGACCGACCGGCCGGTCGTCGTCTACAACATTCCGCAGCGCGTCGTGGTCAACCTCGAGCCGGAGACGCTCGCCCTCCTCGCGGAGATCCCCAACGTGACCGCCGTGAAGCAGGCGACCGCCGACCCCGGGCAGGCGCGGCGGATCCTCGCGGAAACCGACCTCCTGCTCTACGCGGGGAACGACGACCTGCTGCTCCCGTTCCTGGAGCTGGGCGCCGCCGGGGGGATCCTCGTCTACACCCACGTCGTCGGCCGCCAGGTGCGGGAGCTCGTGACGCGCTTCCGCGAGGGCGACGTCGCAGGCGCGCGGGCGCTCGACGCCGAGCTGCGGCCGGTGATCGACGCCCTCGCCGTCACGACGAACCCGATCCCCGTGAAGGCGGCGCTCGCCCTGCTCGGGCACGACGTCGGCGGCCTCCGCCTGCCGCTCGTCGAGGCGACCGACGACGAGAAGGCCGTCGTCCGCGCGGCGCTCGAGCGCGTCGGCGCCCTCGAGGTCGCGCGCGCCTAAGCCGCGCGCGCCAGGTACTTCAGCCCGGAGTCGACGTTCGTGGTCGCCACGCGGGCGCCGGGCCCGAGGCGCTCGGCGAGCCGCAGCGCCGCGGCGATGTTGAGACCGGCCGAGGGGCCGCAGAGCAGACCCTCGACCCGGGCCGTGCGCTCCGCGGTGTCGAACGCCTCCGCCTCGGGAATGGCCAGGACCTCGTCGAAGTCCTCCCGGGTGAGGAGCGGCGGCCAGAAGCCGACGCCGCCGCCCTCGACGTGGTGGGTGCCCGGGCGGCCGCCGGAGATCACCGGGGACTCGGCGGGCTCGAGCGCGACCCGGTGGAGGCCCGGGATCGCCCGCCGAAGCGCCCGCGTCGTGCCGAGGAAGTGCCCGGCCGTGCCCACGTACGCGCAGTAGGCGTCGAGCCGCCCGTCGAGCTGCCCGGCCAGCTCCGCGCCCAGCTCCTCGTACCCGGCGAGCATGTCGGTGTTGTTGAACTGGTCGGTGGCGTAGGCACCCTCCGCCTCGACGATCTCGGCGGCCCGCTCCATCATGCTCGGGATCAGCCGCGGCGTGATCCCCTCGTGGCTGGGGATGATCTCCAGCTCGGCGCCGAAGGCCCGCATCGTCGCGAGCTTCTCCGGCGCGAACGCGTCGGAGGTGACGATCCTGAGCGGGTAGCCCTTCAGCGCGCAGACGAAGGCGAGCGAGGAGCCCGTGCTGCCGCCGGTGTATTCGACGACCGTCTGGCCGGGCGACAGCCGTCCGGAGCGCTCCGCGCCCTCGATCATCGCCAGGGCCATACGGTCCTTGTACGAGCCCGTCGGGTTGGAGGACTCGAGCTTCAGCCAGACCTCGGCCCGGTCCGGCCCGGCCAGCCGCTCGAGGCGGGCGACGGGCGTGTGCCCGATCGCGCCGAGCAGCCCCGGGCGCTTGCCGTTTCCTGCCATCCCGGCCAACGGTAGCCGAGCCGGAAGTAGACTTGCCCGGATGGCCGGCACCACGCGCATCGTTCCGCTCGGCGGCCTCGGCGAGGTCGGCAAGAACATGACCGTGATCGAGTGCGACGACGGCATCGTCGTCGTCGACGCCGGGCTCTCGTTCCCGCGGGACGAGCACCTGGGCGTCGACCTCGTCCTCCCGGACTTCGACTATCTCCGCGAGCGGCGGAGCGAGATCCGCGCCGTCGTCCTCACGCACGGGCACGAGGATCACGTCGGCGCGCTGCCGTATCTCCTGCGCGAAGTGGAGGTGCCGGAGGTCTGGGCGACCCGGCTGACGCTCGGCCTCGTCAAGTCGAAGCTCGACGAGCACGGGCTCCTGCGCGCCGCCGACCTCGTCGAGATCGAGCCCGAGAAGGGCGCGGCGCAGCTCGGCCCGTACAGCGCCGAGTTCGTCCGCATGGCCCACTCGATCCCCGATGCCGTGGCGATCGCTCTCGAGACGCCCGGCGGCCTGCTCGTCGTGACCGGCGACTACAAGGTCGACCACACGCCGGTGGACGGGTACCGCACCGACCTGGGCAAGCTCGCGGAGCTCGGGAACCGGGGCGTCGACCTCCTCCTGGGGGACTCCACGAACGCCGAGCGGCCCGGGGTGACCGAGTCGGAGCGCACGGTGGGCGAGGTCTTCAGGCACCTGATCCCGCAGCGGGAGGGCCGCGTCCTCATCGCCTCCTTCGCCTCCAACATCCACCGCGTCCAGCAGGCGATCGACGTCGCGACCGAGACCGGGCGGCGCGTGTGCCTGATCGGGCGCTCGCTGCGGAAGAACGTCAACATCGCGCGCAACCTCGGGTACCTCGATGTCCGCGACGACGTCCTCGTGAAGCCCGACGAGCTCGACCTGCTTCGCCCGGAGGAGACGATGATCCTCTGCACCGGGAGCCAGGGCGAGCCCATGTCGGCGCTCACGCGCATGGCCTACCACGACCACCCGCACGTAGGCATCGAGGAGGGCGACACGGTCATCATCTCCGCCAAGCCGGTGCCCGGGAACGAGCTGCGCGTCCACGACACGATCAACCGGCTGGCCAAGGCCGGCGCCGAGGTCCTGCACCAGGAGATCGCCCCCGTCCACGTCTCCGGGCACGGAAACGCCGAGGAGATCCGCACGGTCCTCGCGCTCCTCCGGCCGCACAACGTCATGCCCGTCCACGGGGAGTTCCGCATGCTGGCCGCGCAGGCGCGCCTGGCGCGCGAGGCCGGCGTCCCGGCCGACCGGATCGTCCTCGCCGAGAACGGCTCCGTCGTGGAGCTGCGCAGCGGCATCGCACGCCTCGTCGAGCACCTCGAGATCGGTGTCACCTTCGTGGACGGCCTCGGCGTCGGCGACGTGCAGGACGTTGAGCTCCGCGACCGGCGGCACCTCTCCGAGGACGGCGTCCTCATCGTCGTCGCGACCGTCGGGTCGCAGAACGGCGGCGCGATCGGCGCACCGGAGGTCGTCGCGCGCGGCTTCGCGGAGACGGACTCCCTCCTCGAGGAGGCCAGGCAGGAGGCGGAGCGCACGATCCAGGAGTGCCTCGCGCAGGACGTGATGGAGCTCAAGCTCCTCCAGGAGCACATCCACGACAACGTGGGCAGGCTCGTGGCCGAGCGCACCGGCCGCCGGCCGATGATCCTCCCCGTCGTCGTCGAGGTCTAGGGAGCCTCCCCCCAGCGGAACCCGGTAGGGCTCGGCTGCGGGTCGAGCGGGCTCGTCGGGAGCCCGGGGGGCGGGTCGAGGCGGTGGATGTTGAACGCCGCCGGCGCCACGTCGTTCGGGGTCGAGGGGTGGAAGACGGACGCGAGGTACTGGATGTGGCCGCGGCCGGGGCCGAGCTCCCACTGGCCGCCGCCGTAGACGGCGATCCCGTGCTCGGCGCAGTGGTCGTAGGCGTCGAAGAGGCGCTTGACGCTGCCGAAGCGCGACGGCTTGAAGTTGAGCGTCCTTGGCGGGAAGGGAAGGCCCTCGATGTCGGCGACGGAGTGGATGGGAGCGTCCCAGGTGACGCGGTCGCGGTAGGGCTCGAGCACCGGGTCGGTGCCGTCGTTCAGGTCGGGGTCCTCGATCCACGCCTGCGGGAAGCCCTCGGCGACCATCCGGTAGAGCTCCGGGTCGCCGGCCTGGTCGACCGGGGTGCCCTTGTAGGCGCCCTTCAGGTCGACGGTGTCCACCGCCCCGGTCGCGCCCAGGGTCGCGACGAGGTCCGTGTCCCACTCGCTCGTCGGGTCGAGCTTGAAGCGGAGGGTGGGGTAGCGCTCGAGCAGGAGCGGCACCGGGTCGGGGCGGGGTGGGGCCTCGATCCGCAGGGAGACGACGAACGTCACCGGCTGCGCTTCGCGGCCGACCGCCTCGGCGAGCGACATCCCCGCCTGCCGGAGCGCCAGGTCGAGCGCCGCGCTCTCGTACGCCCAGCGGCGGTAGTCGCGGAAGGCCGGCATCCCCGGGCCGGAGGGGAAGAGCTCGAGCCCGTCGAGCAGGGCCGAGAAGTCGTCCAGGGTGAAGCTGCCCGCGAGCGGCAGCGCCGGGCCCTCCGCCTGCAGCGCCTGCTGGTCCTCGCCGGAGT
>DASPGT010000151.1:0-4642 GCA_035620475.1 Gaiellaceae bacterium
GGTCGTTCGTCGCCGCCGGCCTCGGCCTCTTCCTCGCAGGCGCGTACGCCCTCTACCACGTGATCCCGCACGTGCAGGTCCGGGTGGAGAGCTGGCTCGACCCCTGGGCCGACGCGGAGGACGCCTCCTACCAGCTCGTGCAGTCGCTCTACGCGATCTCGAGCGGCGGCGTGTTCGGCACCGGCCTCGGCGACGGCGTCCTCCTCTCGCCGGAGGGGGACTCCTACATCCCCTATCTGGAGACCGACTTCATCTTCTCGGCCATCGCCCAGGAGCTCGGGCTCGCCGGCGCCGCCGGCGTCATCCTCCTCTACCTGATCTTCGCCTACCGGGGCTTCCGCATCTCCATGCTCGCCTCCGACGGCTTCTCGAAGCTCCTGGCCGCCGGCCTCACGGCCGCCGTCGCGATCCAGGCGTTCATCATCATCGGCGGGGTCGTCGGGCTGATCCCGCTGACGGGGATCACGCTGCCCTTCGTCTCCTACGGCGGGTCGAGCATCGTCGCCAACTTCGTCGTGCTCGCGCTCCTGCTCATGGTCTCCGACCGGGTGAACCGGGGCGAGGGCGCATGAACCCGCAGATCCGTCGCCTCTTCTTCGTCTTCTCCTTCCTGTTCGTCGCGCTGATCGCGACCGCGACCTACTGGCTGTGGCGCGCCCCCGACCTGGAGGCGCGCCAGGGGAACCCGACGCTGATCGTTCGCGAGCTCGAGATCCGCCGCGGCCTCATCCTGGCCGCCGACGGACGCACACGCCTGGCCGCCAACCGGAGGCGCGAGCTCGAGGACGGGCGGGTCTGGTACCTGCGCCGCTACCCGCGCGGCCCGCTGACCGCTCACGCCGTCGGCTACTCGACGATCGGGCGCTCCCGGACCGGCCTCGAGCTCTCCATGAACGACTACCTGACGGCGTCGAACGCGAACCTGAGCACGGTCATCGACACGACCCTGGACAAGCTACGGGGCATCCCGCGGGTTGGGAACAACGTCGTGACGACGCTCGACCTCGCCGCCCAGCGCGCGGCCGCACGAGGCCTGGCGGGGAAGTGCGGGGCGGCCGTGGCGCTCGAGCCCGAGACCGGCCGCGTGCTCGCCCTCGTCTCGGCGCCGTCGTTCGACCCGAACCTCGTCGAGACGGACTACGACTCGATCGAGGCGATCACCGCCCCCTGCCGCCCCGCTGCGCCGCTCCTCGACCGGGCGACCGCCGGCCGCTTCGTCCCCGGCTCGACGTTCAAGATCGTGACCGCCGCGGCGGCGCTCGACACGGGCACCTTCACGCCCGAGAGCCGCTTCGACGACCCCGGGTACTGCACGCTCTTCGGGCAGCGGGTGTTCAACTACTCCGACCAGGGCACGCCGAGCGGCTTCGGGAACGTCTCGCTCGCCGACGCCGTCGAGAACTCCATCAACTCCGTCTTCTGCAACATCGGCAAGGAGCTCGGCGCCGGCGTGATCCTCGACTACGCGAAGCGCTTCGGCTTCTACTCCCGCCCGCCGATCGAGCTCCCCTCGGAAGAGGTCCTGATCAGCGGCCTCTACCGAAACGGCCGGCTCTACGACCCGGAGAGCGACTCCCAGGTCGATCCGGGCCGCCTGGCCTTCGGGCAGGAGCGCCTCGTCGTCACGCCGCTCCAGATGGCCCTCGTGGCCGCGGGCGTCGCCAACGCCGGCGTGGTGATGGAGCCGAAGCTCGTCGAGCGGATCGTCTCGCCCGACGGCGACGTCGTCCAGCGCTTCGAGCCGGAGGAGTGGTCGACGGCCGTCTCCCCGGCCACGGCAGCCGACCTGACCGCGATGATGGTGCGAGCAGTGGAATCCGGCACCGGAGTCGCCGCCCAGATCCCCGGCATCTCCGTCGCCGGCAAGACCGGGACCGCCGAGACGGGGGTCTCGGGCCGCAACAACACGTGGTTCATCGCCTTCGCGCCGGCCAACCGGCCCGAGGTCGCGGTCGCCGTCGCGCTGTCGGATCAGGCGGGCACGGGAGGCTCGACGGCGGCCCCGATCGCGCGTGCCATCATCGAAGCGGCCCTCGGGAGAAACACCTAACCTCTAGGGATTCGCCATGGCCGGCGCCTCTGATTCGCTCATCAACACACTCTTCGACGGCCGCTACCGGATCCTGAGGAAGCTCGGCTCCGGCGGCATGGCGAACGTCTACCTCGCCGAGGACGAGGAGCTCGGGCGCCGGGTCGCCATCAAGATCCTGAACGACCGCTACGCGAACGACGACCTCTTCATCGAGCGCTTCCGGCGCGAGGCGAAGTCCGCCGCCGGGCTCTCACACCCGAACATCGTCTCCATCTACGACCGCGGCGAGGCCGAGGGGACGTACTACATCGCCATGGAGGTGATCGAGGGTCGCAGCCTCAAGGAGCTGATCATGACGCGGGGCGCGCTCCCCCTCGGCGTCGCGATCACGAATGCGAAGCAGCTCCTCGAGGCCCTGCGCTTCGCCCACCGCCACGGGATCATCCACCGCGACATCAAGCCGCACAACGTGCTCGTCTCCGCCGACCAGCAGGTGAAGGCGAACGAGCCGCGGCTGAAGGTGACGGACTTCGGCATCGCCCGCCACGGGCCCTCCCAGATGACCGAGGCCGGGTCGATCATGGGCACGGCGCAGTACCTCTCTCCCGAGCAGGCACGCGGCGCGCCGGTGACGGCGGCCTCGGACCTCTACTCGGCAGGCATCGTCCTCTACGAGATGCTCACCGGCAAGGTGCCCTTCACGGGCGACTCGGCGATCGAGATCGCCATGAAGCACGTGAACGAGCTCGCGGCCCCGCCCTCGGCGCTGCGGCCGGAGATCCCGCCGGAGCTCGACCAGATCGTCCTCCGCTCCCTCGCCAAGGACCCGGCCGACCGCTACCAGACCGCCGAGGAGTTCATCGAGGACCTGGAGCGCGCCGAGGCCGGCTTGCCGATCTCGCGGGCGACCGCGACGGCTGCGACCGCGCTCCTCGCGGGCGCGGCGGCCGGGGAGGCCACGGAGCTCCTGGGCGAGAGCCCGACACGGGTCGTGGCGCCCCCGCCTCCCCCGCAGGCACCCCGCCGTCCTCCGCCGGTCTACCCGCCGGCGAGCCCGTACGACGAGCCGCCCCGCCGGCGCCGGCGCTGGGTGCCCTGGCTCCTCGTCGCGCTCCTGATCGCCGCGGCCGCGGTGGCCGGCTGGTGGGCGTACAACCAGATCCAGGACCAGCTGGAGGAGAGCGCGCCGGTCGGCGTCCCGCTCGTCGAAGGGCTCGAGCGCGACCTGGCGGTCCAGCGCATCGAGGAGGCCGGGCTCGAGGCCGAGGTGACCGAGCAGCCCAGCTCTGAGGAGCAGCGGGGGATCGTCATCGAGCAGAATCCCCGCGAGGGCACGCAGGTCTCGAAGGGAAGCACCGTCACGATCACGGTGGGAACCGGCCCACGGCAGGTGGAGGTGCCGGCTCTCGTCGGGCTCTCGTACGAGGAGGCGGTCGACGCTCTCAACGAGGTCGGCCTCGAGCCGAGCCGCGTGAACGTCTTTTCCCAGCGTCCCGTGGGGCGGGTTGCCGGGCAGGACCCGAGGGCCGGCGAGCAGGTCGACGAGGGCAGCGAGGTCGAGGTCAGGGTCTCCAAGGGGCCGCGGGAGGTGGAGGTGCCCGACGTCCTGCAACAGAGCGAGGCGAGCGCGATCGCCGAGCTCGAGGGCGCCGGTTTCGAGGTGCAGTCGACCCAGGCGCCCAGCGACACCGTCCCCGCGGGGCTCGTCTCCGCCCAGAGCCCCGGCCCGGGCGAGCTGGCGGCACCCGGCTCGACCGTCACGATCACGATCTCCACCGGCCCCGAGCTGGACACCGTCCCCGACGTCGTCGGCGAGACGGCCCAGGATGCCCGCGCCATGATCCAGGACGCCGGCTTCCGCCCGCGCACGATCTTCCAGGACACCAGCGACCCGCTGGAGGACGGCATCGTCCTCGACCAGGACCCGCCGGGAGACTCGCAGGCCCGGCCGGGCTCGACCGTGACCATCGTCGTCGGCCGCCTCGTCTAGCGGAGACGACGATCCCGAAGCTGCGCGTAGCGGTGCTCATGGGCGGCCGTTCCAGCGAGCACGAGGTCTCGCTCGGATCGGCGCGCTCGGTCGTCGAGGGGCTCGACAGGGAGCGGTACGAGGTCGTTCCCGTCGAGATCCCGCGCGAGGGGCCCTGGCTCCCGGCCGCGGGCGACCTGGCGGGCGTCGACGTCGTCTTTCCGGTCCTCCACGGCCCGTTCGGCGAGGACGGGACCGTCCAGGGCCTGCTCGAGCTGGCCGACGTCGCCTACGTCGGCGCGGGGGTCACGGCCTCGGCCCTCGTCATGGACAAGGATCTCTTCAAGTCCGTGATGCGGGACAAGGGCATCCCGGTCGCCCGGAGCGTCACCCTCCGCCCCGGCGGCGCCGTGACGAGCCCGTTCGGCTTCCCGTGCGTCGTCAAGCCGGCGCGGCTCGGCTCGAGCGTGGGCATCTCGATCGTCGGGTCGGAGGAGGAGCTTCCCGCGGCGGTCGAGCTCGCCTTCGCCCACGACGAGAAGGTGCTCGTCGAGGAGTTCCTCGACGGAGTCGAGGTGGAGTGCAGCGTGCTCGGCAACCTCGACCCGGTCGCGTCCGTGCCCGGCGAGATCGTGCCGCTC
>DASPGT010000152.1:0-10514 GCA_035620475.1 Gaiellaceae bacterium
AGAGGACGAGCTCGCGCTTGTACTGTCTGTGGACGTCGCGAACCTGCTCGCGCATCTCCCTCTCCAGCCGCGCGATCCGCGCGCGCAGCCGGGCCACCTCGTCCTGGAGTCGCAGCACCGTCTCGACGCCGGCGAGGTTCAGCCCGAGCTCTGTCGTGAGGCGCTGGATGAGGCGCAGCCGCTCGAGGTCGGTCTCGGAGTAGAGGCGTGTGTTCCCGGGCGTGCGCCGAGGGCGCACGAGGCCCTTCGCCTCGTAGACGCGCAGCGTCTGCGGGTGCATGCCGACGAGCTCGGCGGCGACGGAGATCATGTAGCGCGGGCGGTCGTCCACAGGATCATCCGTCCTTTCGGGACGCGTCCGAGCGCAGGCCGAGTCGCTCGTCACCGCAAGGCCATGTCCATCGCGGCCACGTCAGGGGTCTGACCCCGGACGTGGCCGGGGGAGACAGGCGTGTGGAACGATCGGCACGCATCAGGTCCTCAGCTTGTCCCTGACGTCGCGGGTGGTCGCCTTGCCGAGGGCCTCGATCGCCTCGCGCTCGGCCTTCGTCAGCTTCGTCGGGACGTCGACGTGGATGCGGGCGAGGAGGTCGCCCTTCTTGCCGCCGCCCTTCAGCTTCGGCGCGCCGTGGCCGCGGATGCGCAGGAGCTTGCCGTCCTGCGAGCCGGCGGGAACCTTGAGGGCGAGGCGCCCGTCCGGGGTCGGCACCTCGACCTCGGCGCCGAGCGCGGCCTCGGCGTACGTGACCGGCACCTCGATGACGAGGTCGGCGCCGCGGCGCTCGAAGAGCGGCGACGGCGTCACCTTCGTCGTCACGATCAGGTCGCCGGGCGGCCCGCCGTCGTAACCCGCCTCGCCCTTGCCCTTGAGCCGGATCTGCGTGCCGTCCTTGACGCCGGCGGGGATCTTCACGGTGTAGCGCTTCGTCCGCCGCTCTCGGCCGGAGCCCTGGCACACGCGGCACGGTTTCTCGACCACGGTGCCGTTGCCGTGGCAGCGGGGGCACGGCCGCGAGAAGGCGAAGAAGCCCTCGTCCTCGGACGTCACCCCGCGGCCCCGGCACTCGGGGCAGATGACCGGCGTCGTTCCGGGCTCGGCGCCCGTGCCCTTGCAGGCCGAGCAGGCCGTCTCGAGCTCCACCGGAATCTTCGTCGTCAGGCCGTTCAGCGAGTCCTCGAACGAGAGCGTCAGCGTGACGCCGACGTCGGCGCCGCGCTGCCCGCGCCGGCGCGACCGCCCGGCCGCCCCGCCGGCGCCGCGGCCGAAGATGCCGCCGAAGAGGTCGCCCAGGTCGCCCAGGTCGCCGACGTTCCCGGACCACGTGAACCCGCCGGGCCCGCCTGCGCCGACGCGTCCTCCGTCGAACATGCGCGGCCCGAGCTGGTCGTACTGCTTGCGCTTCTCCGGGTCGGAGAGGACGTCGTACGCGTCCTGGAGCTCCTTGAAACGCTCCTCGGCAGCGGCATCACCGGGGTTCGAGTCGGGGTGGTGCTTGCGGGCGAGCTTTCGGTAGGCCTTCTTGATCTCGTCGGGGGAAGCCGACTTCGAGACGCCCAGGACCTCGTAGAGGTCTCTCACCCGGCGTCTCCCTGCGACACGACCACGCGCGCGGGCCTGAGCACCCGGTCGCCGAGCCGGTAGCCCTTCTGGATCACCTGGAGGATGGCGCCGTCGTCCTCCTCGGACGGCTGCGTGAGCAGCGCCTCGTGGACGTGCGGGTCGAACTCGCCGTCGGTCTCGATCTCGACGAGCCCCTCCTTCGTGAGCGCGTCGCGCAGCTCGCGGTGAACGAGCCGGACGCCCTCCTCGAGCTTCGCCTCCTCGTGCTCCTCGGCGGCCTCGAGGGCGCGCTCGAGGTCGTCGAGGACGGGCAGGAGCTCCTTGACGAGGCGCTCATGGGCGCGGGCGACCAGGGCCTCCTGGTCGCGCAGCGCCCGCTTGCGGTAGTTGTCGAAGTCGGCCGCGACGCGCTTCAGGTCGTCGACGACCTCGTCGCGCTCGCGCTCGAGGAGCGCCAGGCGCTCCTCGAGCTCGGCGATCGCCTTCTCGGCCGCCTCCCGGCCGGTGGTCTCCTCGGAGGCCATTACGACTGCTTCGCCTCCTCGTCGATGACCTCGTAGTCCGCCTCCTCGACGACCTCGTCGTCGCTGACGGCCTCGCCGTTGCCGGCACTCGGCTGGGCGGCGGCCTGCTCGGCCTGGACCTTCTCGTAGACGGCCTGCGCGAGGGAGTGCGCGGCCTCCATCAGCTCCTCGCTCTTGGCGCGGATCTGCGCGACGTCGTCGCCGTCGGCGACCGACTTCAGCGCCTCGATCCGCTCCTCGATCGCCTTCACCGTCTCCTCGTCGAGCGTCTCACGGTGCTCGGCGAGGCTCTTCTCGGTCGAGTACACGAGCGTCTCCGCCTGGTTTCTGGCCTCGGCCAGCTCGCGGAGCGTGTGGGCCTCCTCGGCGTGGGCCTCGGCGTCCTTGATCATCTGCTCGACCTCGCTCTCGTCGAGCCCGGAGCCGCCCTCGATCCGGATCTGCTGCTGGTTGCCGGTGCCGAGGTCCTTGGCGGACACGTTGATGATGCCGTTGGCGTCGATGTCGAAGGCGACCTCGACCTGCGGCATGCCGCGAGGCGCCGGCGGGATCCCGACGAGCTGGAACTTGCCGAGCGTCTTGTTGAACGCAGCCATCTCCGACTCGCCCTGGAGGACGTGGATCTCGACCGAGGGCTGGTTGTCCTCGGCGGTCGTGAACGTCTCGGACTTCTTCTTCGGGATGGTCGTGTTCCGCTCGATCAGCGTCGTGAAGACGCCGCCCTTCGTCTCGATGCCGAGCGACAGGGGCGTGACGTCGAGCAGGAGGATGTCCTTGACCTCGCCCTTGAGGACGCCGGCCTGGATGGCCGCGCCGACGGCGACGACCTCGTCCGGGTTGACGCCCTTGTGCGGCTCCTTGCCTACGACGGAGGCGACCTTCTCCTGCACGGCGGGCATGCGGGTCATGCCGCCGACGAGGACGACGTGGTCGATCTTGTCCGCGGTGAGCCCGGCATCGGCGAGTGCCTGCTTCGTCGGGCCGACCGTGCGCTCGAGCAGGTCGTGGGTGAGCTCGTTCAGCTTCGCGCGCGTCAGCTGGAGGTCGAGGTGCTTCGGGCCCTCCGGCGTCGCCGTGATGAACGGCAGGTTGATCTGCGTCGAGGTTGTCGAGGAGAGCTCGATCTTGGCCTTCTCGGCCGCCTCGTACAGGCGCTGGAGCGCCATCTTGTCGGCGCTCAGGTCGATTCCCTGGTCGCGCTTGAACTCGGCGACCATCCAGTCGACGACGGCCTTGTCGAAGTTGTCGCCGCCCAGGTGGTTGTCGCCGTTCGTGGCCTTGACCTCGAAGACGCCCTCGCCGAGCTCGAGGACGGACACGTCGAAGGTGCCGCCGCCGAGGTCGAAGACGAGGATCGTCTGGTCGTGCTCCTTGTCGAGCCCGTACGCGAGCGAGGCGGCGGTGGGCTCGTTGATGATGCGGAGCACGTTGAGGCCGGCGATCTTGCCGGCGTCCTTCGTCGCCTCGCGCTGCGCGTTGTTGAAGTAGGCGGGAACGGTGACGACGGCGTCGGTGACCGTCTCGCCGAGGTAGGCCTCGGCGTCCGCCTTCAGCTTCTGGAGGATCATCGCGCTGATCTCCGGCGGCGCGTACTCCTTGCCCCCGGCCTTCACGCGGACGTCGCCGTTCGGGCCGGAGACGACCTCGTACGGGACGATCTTCTGCTCCTCGGAGACCTCGGAGGCCTTGCGGCCCATGAAGCGCTTGATCGAGGAGACCGTGTTCTCGGGGTTCGTGACGGACTGGCGCTTCGCTGGCGCCCCGACGAGCCGCTGGCCGTCCTTCGCGAACGCGACGACGGACGGCGTGGTGCGGCCGCCCTCGGCGTTCGGGATGACGGTCGGCTCGCCGCCCTCGAGCACGGCGACGCAGGAGTTCGTCGTGCCCAGGTCGATGCCGATGGTTCGTGCCATGTGGTGGATCCCTCCGTTGGTGGCTTGCTTCTCCGGCTGAGAAAATCTAAGCCTGATCGTAGCAAGTTATTCCTCCGCTCGTGCCCCTACGATGCGGCGCGACCGCATGGCGGGCTACCTGCTCCTGGTCATCGGCGTGTGCGGCGTGTTCGTCAGCGTCGCGGCGTACGGACACTAGGCGGGTCGGCTCGGGCTCGTCCCCAGCGGCCACGGCCCGGGGTCTGACCCCAGGGCACGTCCGCCGGAGACAGGATGTATGTCACAGAAGTGTGACAACCCCGTCCGTTTCGGCCCTGGAGGGACATGGCCCGGGGTCTGACCCCGGGGCACGTCCGCCGGGGACAGGGTGTGTGTTACAGGCTGTGACGCTTAGGAGCGGGCGACGACCTGGAGCGTGGCGAGCGCCGGGTCTGCGCAGTACGCCAGGCGCGTGCCCGCAGCCGCGGCCTCGCGCAGCGCCTCGACCAACTCCCGGGAGACGACCTCGCCCGGCGCGATCGCCGGTATCCCGGGCGGGTACGGGCAGACCATCTCGGCGGCGACCCGGCCCGGGGCGTCCTCGGTGCGCACCGTCTCCCGCGCGGAGAAGAACGCCTCGCGCGGCGTCAGCGCCGGCTCCGGCGTCACGTCCCACACCGCGCTCGCGCCGCCCGGCGGCCGCGGCTCGCCGCGGCGGCGCGCAAACGACTCGACGAGCGCGTCGCACAGGCGCTCCACCCCCTCCTCCGTGTCCGCGATCGTCAGGAGCGGGACGAGCAGGTCGCGGTTGGCCAGCTCGAAGCGGATGCCCTGCGCGAACAGGTCGGCCTCCACCTCGAGGCCGTCGCCGCCGGTGCCGGGGAGCGCGAGCGCGAGCTTCGTCGGGTCGTCGGACGCGACGAGGACGAGCCCCTCCACCTCCGTCAGCCGCTCCCGCGCGTACGCCGCCAGGCGCACGGTGTCGCCGAGCAGCTCCTCTCCGCGGGTAGCCATGATCATCCGCGCCCGGTCGATGCTGGCGAGGAGCGCGGCGGAGACGCTCGTCGTGTGCAGGAGCTCGAACGCCTCCTCCAGCCGCTCCAGGTCGAGGAAGCCGCCGCGGGCGACGAGGAACGCGCTCTGCGTGAACGCGGCCAGCGTCTTGTGCGAGGAGGCGACGAAGGCGTCCGCCCCGGCCGCGAGCGCGTGCGGCGGCACCGCCGGGTGGAAGCCGAAGTGCGCGCCCCAGGCCTGGTCCACGACGAGGGGGACGCCCGCGGCGTGCGCCGCCCCGGCGATCGCGGGCACGTCCGAGAGGACGCCGACGAAGCTCGGCTCGACGAGGAAGACGCCGCAGGCGCCCGGGCTCTGCCGGAGGGCCGCCTCGACCCGCTCGGCCGGAAGCGGGAGCGGAAGCCCGGTCGCCGGGTCGACGTCGGGCCGCACCCACACCGGCTCGAGCCCGGAGAGCACGAGCCCCGCCAGGACGGACTTGTGCATCGACCGCGAGATGACGGCCCGGTCGCCCGGCCGGCCGAGCGCGAGCGCCAGCGCCTCGTTCCCCTCGGTCGAGCCGTTCCCGCAGAAGCGGCAGAGGTCGGCGCCCCAGAGGTCGGCCGCGAGCCGCTCGGCCCGGCCGAGGACGTCGGAGCGCATGTGCAGGTCGTCGGCCCCGCCGGAGAGCGGCAGGTCGAGGAGCAGGAGCTCGTCCGCGAGCTCGGGCCGCCGCTTGTGCCCAGGGGTCGTGAACGGCATCACGCCGGCGGCGAGGAAGGCTGCGGCCGCGTCGGCCAGGGGTGTCTCGCGCTGGTCCACGGAGCGCGGTTCTACCGGATCCGCGGCGCGGGCGCGGTCAGGAGGCGGGCTCGGACGCCGGCTGCACCGGAACGGGAGCCCGCCGGCGCAGGAGCCCGCGGCCGGGCTCGACCGCCGCGCCGCTCGCGCGGAGGATGAGCGCGACAGCGACGAGGATCGCGGCTCCGGCGACGCCCATCTGCAGCGTGATCGCCTCGCCGAGCAGGAGCCAGGCCAGCGCGACGGCCACGATCGGGTTCACGTACGCGTAGGTCGAGACGAGCGAGACCGGGGCGGCGCGCAGGAGCCAGACGTAGGCGGTGAAGCCGACGAGGCTGCCGGCCACGATCAGGTAGGCGAGCGCGCCGACCGCCTCCGGCGTCCAGGCGGCTCGCCCGAGCTCCCCGGCGAAGATCGCGACGACGAGGCAGAGGATCCCGCCGCAGACGGCTCCGAGGCCCGCAGAGACGAGCGGGCGCCTCGGCAGAGCGGCGCCCCGCGAGTAGAGCGAGCCCGCCGACCAGGACAGGGCGCCGACGAGGATGACGAGCGCGCCCACGCGGTCGACCTGCCCCGCGCCGAACGGGTCGACGAGAAACGCGAGGCCGACGAAGCCGAGCGCGAAGCCGAGGTAGGCCGACGAGCGAAGACGGCGGCCGAAGAAGACGCGGTCGAGGAGCGCCATCCAGATCGGGATGCTGCCGACGAGAAGCGCGGCGACGCCGGCGGGCACGGTCTGCTGCGCCCAGGCGAGCGTCCCGTGGCCGACGAGGAAGAGGAGGCCGCCGAAGACGAACCCGGCGAGGACCTGCGCCCGCCCGATCGGGTCACCCTCGCGGTCGCCGCGCGGAAGCGCCCAGGCGAGGAGGAGCGCGCCGGCGATCAGGTGGCGGACGGCCAGCGAGAGGAGCGGCGGCAGGTCGCGGACGACGATCGCGAGCGCGATGAACGTCGACCCCCAGACGAGGTAGATCGTCACCAGGGCCAGCCAGACGCGAGCCGGGTACCGCGCAGCCACGGTCGCAGCATGCCGGTCGGAGAACGATCAGCTCAAGTCGAGTTCAGACGCCAATCGATCAGCCCGTCTGATCGTGCGCGGGGCGCCCTCGGAGTCCCGGGGCGCCCCGCTTCGGGCGAAGAGGCGATCGCCCGGCGACGTACCCGCGCCCGGGTAGGGGGAAACCTCTGGGCTACGCTTCACCCGTGGAGCGGCTCACCGACAGGCTGGGGCGGCCGGTACGGGACCTGCGGATCTCCGTGACCGACCGGTGCAACTTCCGTTGCGTCTACTGCATGCCCAAGGAGGTGTTCGGGCGCGACTACGAGTTCCTCGCGCGCACCGACCTGCTCAGCTTCGAGGAGATCGAGCGCGTCGCCCGCGCCTTCGCCCGCCTGGGCGTCGAGAAGATCCGGATCACGGGCGGCGAGCCGCTCGTCCGCCGTGACGTCGAGAGCCTCGTGGCGCTCCTGGCCGGAGTCGACGGGCTCGACCTGACGCTGACCACGAACGGCGCGCTCCTCGCGCGCAAGGCCGAGACGTTGAGCGCGGCCGGCCTCGGCCGCATCACGGTCAGCCTCGACTCGCTCGACGACGAGGTCTTCCGCGCGATGAACGACGTCGACTTCCCGGTCGCGCGCGTCCTCGAGGGCATCGACGCGGCGCTCGCCGCCGGCCTCTCGCCCGTGAAGGTGAACGTCGTCGTCAAGCGCGGCCTGAACGAAGGCGGGATCCTGCCGATGGCGCGGCGCTTCCGCGGCACCGGCGTCGTTCTGCGCTTCATCGAGTTCATGGACGTCGGCCACACGAACGGCTGGCGGCTGGACGACGTCGTCCCGGCCGCCGAGATCGTCGCCGCGATCGACGCCGAGCTTCCCCTGGAGCCGGTCGAGCCCGCCTACCGCGGCGAGGTGGCGAACCGCTGGCGCTACCGGGACGGAAGCGGCGAGATCGGCGTCATCTCCTCCGTCACGCAGCCCTTCTGCGGCGACTGCACGCGCGCGCGGCTCTCGGCCGACGGCCAGGTCTACACCTGTCTCTTCGCCGTGCAGGGCCACGACCTGCGCGCGCTGCTTCGCGGCGGCGCCTCCGACGAGGAGCTGAGCGCCGCGATCGCGGACATCTGGCGCGCCCGCACAGATCGCTACTCGGAGCTCCGCTCTGCCGAGACCGCCGACCTGCCCAAGGTCGAGATGTCCTTCATCGGCGGCTAGGGTCGGCCTGCCGCGGTCACGTCGGGTCGCCCCGCCGGCGGTTGTCCGACGGCTGGAACCGCTGGGGTCAGATCTTGCAGCGCAGCACCTGCACGAATGCAAGATCTGACCCCGGGACATGCCCTTTCGTTGCAGGCGACGTCCGAAGCCGGGCTTTCGAGCGCGATCGAGCCGGGGTGCTGGGATGCAAGATCTGACCCCGGGACGTGTCCCCCGGGCGAACCCGTAGTTCTCCACCCGAAAACCGGGGGAAAACCGAACCGACACCCTCGCTAGACTGGCGGTGTGACCGCCGTCGGACGCATGTTGCCGCACGGCTGGAGGGACTTCTTCTTCCAGCTCTCGCTCTGGCTGGGCTTCGGGCTCGTCTACCAGGTCGCGCGCGGAGCGGCCGACCGGAGCACGCTCGAGGCGATCCAGAACGGCCTCAAGGTGATCGACGCCGAGCGGGCGGTCAACCTGCTCGTCGAGGTCGACATCCAGCGCACTGTCATGCACGCGGGCGACTGGGCGCTCGAGGCAGTCAACGTCACGTACTGGCTCTCGCAGTTCCCGGTGCTCGGGATCTCGCTTCTCTGGATCTACCTGTTCCGGAACGAGGCGTTCATCACGGTTCGGAACTGGATCTTCGCCACGAACCTGCTCGCGCTCGTGGGCTACGTGCTCATGCCGACGGCGCCGCCCCGGATGTTCCCGGAGCAGGGCTTCGTGGACACGCTGGCCGCCTCCTCGGCCGTCAACCACGGCAGCGGCCTCGTCGAGCTCGCCTCCAACCCCTACGCGGCGATGCCGAGCGTCCATGCGGCCGACGCGCTCATCATCGGCTTCGCCATGGCGACGCTCGTGAAGAGCCGCTGGGCGGCGATCCTCTGGACGCTCTGGCCCACCTGGGTCTGGTTCTCGGTCATGGCGACCGGCAACCACTACTGGCTCGACGTCGCCGCGGGGGTCATGGTCGCCGTCGTCGGCGGCACGATCGTCGCCTGGGCGCAGGAGCGGCGGGTCAGCCCGGCGCCGGCGCTCTACCGGTGCGGCTACCGGCGCTGGTAGCCTCGCGGCTCCCGTGACCACCCCCGAGCAAG
This sequence comes from Gaiellaceae bacterium, assembly GCA_035620475.1. Lineage (GTDB taxonomy): Bacteria > Actinomycetota > Thermoleophilia > Gaiellales > Gaiellaceae > JAIBJN01. The sequence continues at coordinate 9,044 of DASPGT010000152.1, forward strand.
CCGAGCCGCCCCGGCGGAGCTACCAAGACGCCGTCCGCCGCGTCGCGAGCCGCTGGGTGGCCGGGCTCGAGCGGACGAGCATCACGCCGGACGGGCTCACCATCGCCGGGGTCGGCCTCTGCCTCGCCGGCGCGGTCTCTGTCTACTTCGAGTACGTCACACCCTGGCTCTACATCGCCGGCGGCGCGCTCTTCGTGATCGGGAGCGTCCTCGACATCCTCGACGGCGCGCTCGCCCGGCGCAGCGGCAAGGGGACGCCGTTCGGCGCGTTCCTCGACTCGACCGTCGATCGCATGGGCGAGCTCTTCATGCTGACCGCCATCGGCATGGTGCTGATGCGCGACGGAAGCGACTGGGGCGTCTTCCTGGCCTTCGCCGCGATCGGCGGCTCGTTCCTCGTCAGCTACGCGCGCGCCCGGGCCGAGGCGATCGGGATCAAGGCGGACGTCGGCTTCGGCACCCGGGCGGAGCGGGTCTTCGTCATTGCCGTCGGCCTCGCCTTCGCGCCGTTCGGCTCGCTCCCGTACGTCGTTGCGGTGCTCGCGGTCACCGCCTGGCTGACCGTGCTCCAGCGCATCCTCTACGTGCGCAAGCGCCTGCTCGACCAGCAGCAGCCGTAGCGGGCGACTGCTATTCTGCTAGCAGTTTGACTGCTAGCAGTTCTGACCGGCGCGGCGTCCTCGTTCGGATGCCTTCCTCCCTCAAGCGCGCCCTCGTCCGCGAGGTGGCGCGCCGTGGAGGAAACCTCAACGACCTCGCCACGGGAATCCTGGCCGAGCGCTTCGCGGTCCCGTACTCCCCCACCGGCCGCCGAAGCCCGCTCGCCGGCGCGAGCGGCGTCGCGCTCCTGCGCATGCCCAACGCCCTCAAGGACGCGATCGACGCCGAGGCACAGCGGACGGGCTCCCACGCGAACGACGTCATCCTCGCGGCGCTAGCAGACGAGCTCGAAGTTCCCCTCCAGCAGAGCAGACGAAAGGAACGCATGGCTAGCACGAACGGCAAATCGAACGGCAGGGCCCGGTCCGAGGACAAGGTCCGGGTCGCCATCATCGGCGTCGGAAACTGCGCCAACTCGCTCGTGCAGGGCGTCGAGTATTACAAGGACGCGGATCCGGCCACGTTCGTCCCCGGCCTCATGCACGTCGACCTGGGCGGCTACCACGTCCGCGACGTCGAGTTCACCGCGGCGTTCGACGTCACGAAGGACAAGGTCGGCAAGGACCTGTCCGATGCGATCTGGGCGCACCCGAACGACACCTACAAGTTCGCCGACGTGCCGAAGACCGGCGTCACCGTCGCGCGCGGCATGACCCACGACGGCATCGGCAAGTACCTCTCCGAGATCCTCGAGAAGGCGCCCGGCGACACCGACGACGTGGTCGGGATCCTCAGGGAGACGAACACGGACGTCGTCGTCAACTACCTCCCGGTCGGCTCCGAGGAGGCGACCAAGTGGTACACGGAGCAG
>DASPGT010000153.1:0-18500 GCA_035620475.1 Gaiellaceae bacterium
CGAGGTCGGCTCCAAGGACGAGGAGGTCGTCTTCGCCCCCTACCAGTGGGTCGAGTGGATGCGGGAGGAGCTCGACGCCGGCGCGTGGAAGGTGATCACCGAGGGCCGCGAGGGCGGGAACGCCGGCATCTACCGGCCGACGGGCGAGATGCGCACCGGCCTCATCGACGAGATCGTCCACGAGATCGACCCGGCCGACATCATCTTCGAGGCCCCGCTGAAGGCCTCGCAGGCCTGGTTCGTGCGCAAGTTCGGGCCCGAGGTCAACCTCGGCAACATCCCGCCGGAGGAGGTCATCCCGCTCGAGACGCTGCGCCTCGGGCTCCGAGCCGACACCCTGAGGGAGGTCCTGCTGCGTGAGCACGAGCCTTCGCCTGTCGCTGACTGACGCCGAGATCGAGGCGCTGCCGGCGGAGGACGTCCTCCGCTGGGCCTTCGCCGAGTTCGGGGAGCGCCTCTGCCTCTCGTGCTCGTGGCAGAAGCAGTCCTCCGTGCTCGTGCACATGGTCTCCGAGCTCGGGCTCGACGTGGACTTCGTCGAGCTCGACACGCACCTCTTCTTCAAGGAGTCCTACGAGACGCGCGAGCGGCTCGTCGCCCGCTACGGGATCGACCTGATCGTTCCCGACGTGATCACGATCGCCGAGCAGCACAAGCGCGAGGGGCCGAACCTCTGGGAGACGAACCCCGACCGCTGCTGCCACATCCGCAAGGTCGAGCCGCTCATCCGGGTGCTCGAGCCATACGACGCCTGGGTCTCCGGCATCCGGCGCGAGCAGTCGCCGTCGCGCGCGGGCGCGAGGAAGGTCGAGCGCTCCGAGCGCTATGGGGTCTGGAAGGTGCAGCCGCTGGCCGATTGGAGTGAGAAGGACGTCTGGGGCTACATCGTCCGGAACGACATCCCCTACAACCCGCTGCACGATGTCGGCTACCGTTCGATCGGCTGCATCCCGTGCACCCGGCCCACGAGGCCCGACGAGGAGGAGCGCGCAGGCCGCTGGGCCGGCTCCGACAAGCTCGAGTGCGGGATCCACGTCGAGACCAAGGACACGTAGAAGGAGACACGGTTGAGCGAGCACATCTACGCGCACGAGCACCCCGAGTCCGACCGCGCGCGCGGCGGCGGGTTCACCCTCTGGTTCACGGGGCTCTCGGGCTCCGGCAAGTCCACGATCGCGCACCTGGTCGGTCCCGCCCTGGACGAGCGCGGGCACATCGTCGAGTACCTCGACGGCGACACGGTCCGCACGCACCTGTCCAAGGGCCTCGGCTTCTCGAAGGAGGACAGGGACACGAACATCGAGCGCATCGGCTGGGTCGCGTCGCGGATCACGCGCCACGGCGGCACCGCGATCACGGCGGCCATCTCGCCCTACATCGAGACCCGCCAGAAGGCGCGCGAGCTGGTGGAGCAGTTCGGCCCCTTCGTCGAGGTGTACGTCAAGGCCTCGGTCGAAGAGTGCGCGCGCCGCGACGTCAACGGGCTCTACGCCAAGGCCTTCGCCGGCGAGATCAAGGGCTTCACGGGCGTCGACGACCCGTACGAGGAACCGGAGAGCCCGGAGGTCGTCGTCGACACGGAGGCGCAGACGCCGGAGGAGAGCGCGCAGATCGTCGTCGCCCGGCTCGAGGAGCTCGGCCTCGTCGGCGCCGAGGTGAGCGCGTGAGCACCGTCGCCACCGACCACCTGATCAGGCCCCACGGCGGCGTCCTCGTCCCGCGTGCGGGGGAACGCCCCGACGGCGTGGACGAGCTCGAGACGGTGCAGCTCACCTCGCGCGAGCTCTCCGACCTGGACATGCTCGCCTCCGGGGCGCTCTCGCCGCTCACCGGCTTCATGGGCAAGGCCGACTACGAGGGCGTCGTCGAGTCGATGCGCCTCGCCAACGGCCTGCCCTGGGCGTTGCCGGTCTGCCTCGCCGTCGCCGAGGCGCCGCAGGGCGACCGCGTCGCCCTCACCGACGAGACGGGGAAGCGCCTGGCCGTCCTCGACGTCGAGGAGGTCTACGCCTACGAGAGGGAGCGCGAGGCCGAGCAGTGCTTCCGCACGACCGACGGCGAGCATCCCGGCGTTGCGCGGCTCTACGCCCAGCACGGCTCCTATCTGGCCGGTGCGGTCACCGTCTTCGAGCGCAGCGAGCCGGGCTTCCCGGAGCTGCACAAGGATCCGGCAGACACGCGGGCGCTCTTCGCGGAGCGCGGTTGGAAGCGCGTCGTCGGCTTCCAGACCCGCAACCCGATCCACCGGGCGCACGAGTACCTGACGAAGTGCGCGCTGGAGACCGTGGACGGCCTCCTCATCCATCCGCTCGTGGGCGAGACGAAGTCCGACGACGTCCCCGCGGCGACCCGTGTGCAGGCGTACGAGGTCCTGGTCGGCGGTTACTACCCGCACGACCGGGTGGTCGTCTCCGCCTTCCCGGCGGCGATGCGCTACGCGGGGCCGCGCGAGGCGATCTGGCACGCGATCTGCCGCAAGAACTACGGCTGCTCGCACTTCATCGTCGGCCGCGACCACGCCGGCGTGGGCACGTACTACGGCACCTACGACGCGCAGCTCGTCTTCGACGACTTCGAGCCGCACGAGCTCGACATCGAGCCGATGTTCTTCGAGCACTCCTTCTGGTGCAAGGTCTGCGGCCAGATGGCAACGGCGAAGACCTGTCCGCACGGCGGCGACGACCACGTCTTCCTCTCCGGCACGAAGGTGCGCGAGCTCCTCTCCGAGGGGCAGCTCCCGCCGGAGGAGTTCACGCGGCCGGAGGTGGCCGAGGTCCTGATCGAGGCGTACCGGGGCCGGTAGCCGCCTCACTACAATCGCCGGAGCCGTGCTGAGCGTGGTGGCCCGCCGCTGGAAGCTCGTCCTCGCGGTCGCGCTGCTCGTGGGCTCGGTCGCGGCCTTCTCGTACGCGGAGCACCTCAAGCTCACGCGTTCCCCCGTGGGCGTCCCCCGGTTCGACCGCTGGGTGAACCCGGGCTGCGACTGTCCGCAGGAGGAGGTGACCCTGGACTTCCTCCTGCGCAAGGCGCAGAGGATCGACGCCGACGTCGTCGACTCCGACGGCGAGGGCATCCGCGTCCTCGCCACCGGCGAGCGGCACCCGGCGGGCAGGGTGGTCTACGAGTGGGACGGGCGTGACGACGACGGAGCGGCCGTGGCGGACGGCCCGTACCGCGTGCGCGTCCGCCTGCTCGACGATCGGAGGACGATCGTCATCCCGACGGAGGTCAACGTCGACACGAAGCCGCCGCGGCGCGTCTCCTCCGTGCGCGTCCCGGCGACCGCGACGGTCGGGCAGGAGGTGGTGATCCGCTTCCGCACGTTCGAGTTCGGGGTGCCGCTCCTCCTCGTGGACGGCGAGGTCGTCCTCCGCGGCCCCGCGGGCAAGCCGCGCCGGCGCCGGATCGCGTGGACGCCGGCTGCGCCGGGCGCCTACCGGATCGACCTGGTGATGGAGGACCGTGCCGGGAACGTCTCGGAGCCGGCCGGGGGCGCGACCGTGGTCGTCGGCGACGACCGGTGACGGGCCCTCGCCGTCACCCGCGGCGTCAGGCGCTCGCTTCCCTCGAGACGGCGCCACCGGCCGCCCCCGTGGCGGCCGAAGCCGGTGCCGCAGCGTGCATCCGGGCGAGAGCGGCGGCGGCGAGGCCCACGATCATCCAGGTGAACGGGTCCTCGAAGAAGCCGCTGTAGAACAGCGAGTGGACGACGAGCACGGTGAACGTGGCCAGGAGCGAGAGGCCGATCACCCGGTCGCGCCGCATCAGCAGGAGCGTCGCCTTGACGGTGGCCGCCAGGAACGCCAGGTAGAGGGCCAGGCCGACGGCGCCGAGCTCTGCGGCCACGGTCAGCGGCGTCGTGTGCGAGACGTTCCTCGCCTTGGTCGGACGCGCGTCCTCGAGCCGGCGGCTGGCGCGTGGCTGAGCGCCGATGCCGACGCCGATGCCCGGGTGATCGAGGAACACCGGCAGCGTCAGCGACGCAAGCGGTATCCGCCCGCTCGTGACCCGCTTCGCCGACTCGTCCCTGGCGACCGCGAAGACCGCTCCCGCGGCGACGAGCACGAGCGCCGCGGTCGTTGCGGCGAGGACGCGCCGGGAGACGCGGTCGCCGGCGAGGAGCCCGATCAGGAGGACGGCGGCGAAGAGGGCGATGAAGCTCGACTGCGAGTACGAGAAGTAGAGCCCGACCAGCAGGAGCCCGAGCAGCGGCAGCCCGTGCGCCGGCCGGAGGCGGTCGAGCCAGAGGAGGACGAGCAGCACGACGATCGCGAGCACCAGAAAGCGTCCGTAGATGCTCGAGTCCTTGAAGATCGACGTGACGCGGAAGTACGACGTGTACGCGCTCACGGTCTGGAGCTCGTCGGCGAAGAAGAGCGTGCGCGTCCATTCCTGCCAGAGGCCGATGCCGGCGATCACGGCGGCCTCGGCGAGCAGCACGACGGTGAGGGCCCTCGTGACCACCCCGGAGAGGATCGTCTGCGCGATCAGCACGGCGAGGAGCGCGAACGGGAGGAGGAAGAAGAGCAGGTCGATCGTGCCTTCGCGGGGATCCAGCGACCAGCGGAGCGAGAGCGTGGCGAAGCCCGCGAGACCCGCCGCCGGCGCCGCGAGAAGCAGCGGCAGAGGCTCCCAGGCGCGGTGTCGAAGGGCCCGGTACGCAAGGGCGACGCCGCCCGCGCCGAGAACGCCGTAGAGGGGGAGCAGGAGGAACGCCTCGTCGTCCCCGAGCGCGATCGGGACGCGGACGGGCGCGACCGCGAGGAGCGCCACGGGCAGGGCCGCCGGCCAGCGGACGAAGGCCGCCGCGAGGGCGGCCACGAGCGCCAGCGCGGCAACGGCGCCCCCGAGCCGGAGCGGCGACCGGACGATCAGCTCGAGCTGGTCCGGGACGAGCGCGAGCGCGAGGCCCACCTCGGCAAGCACCAGGAGGGCGAGCCCGGCGAGCGCCTGAAAGCGTGAGCGGGCGAGCAAGACGACCGGCGCGCCGACAGCGCCCACGACGGCGGCCGCCTCGGCGAGTTCGACGCGCTCCATGCTCGGTCGCGAAGCCTAGACGGCCGAGCCTTGCTCAGCGGCACTCGGCGCAGAGGCCCGAGACCTCCAGCCTGTGACCCGTGGTCGTGAAGCCGTGGGCCGCGGAGACTCGCTCGAGCCACGGCTCGAGCTCGCAGTCCTCGAGCTCGACGACACGGTGGCAGCTCGAGCAGACGAGGTGGTGGTGGTGCCCGTGCCCGCAGAGCCGGTAGCAGAGCTCGCCCTGCCGGTGCGAGAGGGCGTCGATCACGCCCTCGTCGGCGAGGAGCCCGAGGGTGCGGTAGACGGTGGCGAGCCCCAGCCGCTCGCCGCGCTGCCGCAGGCGCTCGTGCAGCTGCTGGGCGGTGACGTCGTCGTCCTCGTCCATCAGCTCGGAGAGAACCGTGAGGCGCTGGCGCGTCGGGCGGACGCCGACGCCGGCGAGGAGCTCGCCCGCGCGCGCTTGCTCGGTCTCGGGCACGAGGCTATGCTAGCACTCGATGAAAACGAGAATCGTTCTCATTCCTGTGGCACTGGTCGGGCTGCTCGCCGCCGGCTGTGGCGGCGGGGCGTCGGGCTCCTCCGGCCGGCCGGAGGTCGTCGCGGGCTTCTACCCGCTCGCCTTCGCGGCCGGGGAGGTCGGCGGCGACGGCGTCGAGGTCGTGAACCTCACCCCGGTCGGAGCGGAGCCGCACGACGTCGAGCTGAGCCCGCAGGACGTCGAGCGGATTCGCTCGGCCGACCTGGTCCTCTCCGTCGGCGGCGGCTTCCAGCCGGCGCTCGAGGAGGCCGCCGCGGGCGCGGCCGGCACCGTGGTCGATGTCCTCGACGCGGTCGAGGTCCGCGAGGAGGACGGCAGCGTCGACCCGCACGTATGGCTCGACCCCGTTCGGTTCGCCCAGGTCGTGGAGCGGATCGGCGCGGAGCTGGGAGGCGAGGCCCCTGCCCGGCAGCTCGCCTCCCAGCTGCGCGCGCTCGACGGGGAGTATCACGAAGGCCTGGCCGACTGCGAGCGGCGCGAGCTCGTCACGGCCCACGACGCGTTCGGGTACCTCGGGGACCGGTACGGGCTCGAGGTGATCCCCATCGCCGGCCTGGCTCCCGAGGTGGAGCCGACGCCGCGCGATCTCGAGGAGATCGCGGCCCTCGTCGCCGACCGGGGCGTGACGACGGTGTTCGTCGAGACGCTGCTCTCGCCCGAGATCGGCGAGACCGTCGCCCGCGAGGCGGGCGTCGAGACGGCGGTGCTGAACCCTCTCGAGGGGCTGACCGAGGAAGAGCTCGACCGCGGGGAGAACTACTTCAGCGTGATGCGGTCGAACCTCGAGGCGCTCCGCGCGGGGCTTGGTTGCCGGTGATCCCGGTCGCCGAGCTCGAGGGCGTCTCGTTCGCCTACCGGCCGGGCCAGCCGGTGCTCGCGGACGTCGACCTCGTCGTGGCCGAGAACGAGTTCGTCGCCGTGGCCGGCCCGAACGGCGGCGGGAAGACCACGCTGATCCGCCTCGTCCTCGGGCTCGAGCGGCCGGCTGCCGGGTCGGTGCGGCTCTTCGGCGAGTCCGCGCACCGCTTCTCCCGGCGGGAGACGCTCGGCTACGTCGCCCAGCGTGCCCGCATCGGCGGGCAGGGGCCCGTCACCGTGCGCGAGGTCGTGTCCGCCGGCCGGCTCGCGCAGGGCGGCCTCCTCGGGCCGCTCCGCGCCCGTGACCGGGCGATCGTCGATGCCGCCATCGCCGACGTGGGCCTCGGCGAGCTCGGCGACGTGCGACTCGCCGAGCTCTCCGGCGGCCAGCAGCAGCGGGCGTTCATCGCCAAGGCCCTCGCCGGCCAGCCCTCCCTGCTCGTGCTGGACGAGCCCACGACCGGCGTGGACGCCGCCTCGCAGGAGTCCCTCGCCCGCCTGCTCGACCGGCTGCACCGCGAGCGCCACGTCACCACGCTCTACGTCTCGCACGAGTTCGGCGCCGTCGAGTCGATCGTCGACCGCCTCGTCCTCGTCCGGGGAGGGATCGTCTTCGACGGCCCGCCGCGCACCCTGCCGTCCGAATGGCACGACCCCTCGCACGCTCATGCTCGACAGTGAGTTCATGCGCCTCGCCTTCGCGACGGGCGCCGTCGTGGGGGTGCTGGCGCCGGCCGTGGGCTTCTTCCTCGTCCAGCGGAACATGAGCCTCGTCGGCGACGGGGTCGGGCACACCGCCTTCGCCGGCGTCGCGCTCGGGTACCTCCTGGGCGTCTCGCCCGTGCTGACCGCGCTCGTCGCGGCCGTCGCGGGCGCGGTCGGGATCGAGTGGCTGCGGGCCCGCCACCGGACGGCCGGCGACCAGGCGCTCGCGCTCCTCTTCTACACGGGGCTCGCCGCCGGGGTCGTGCTCGCCTCGACGGCCGGGGCGCTGAACGTCGACCTGTTCGCCTTCCTCTTCGGCTCGATCCTGACGGTCACGCGGGAAGACCTCGTCGTGGTCGCGGCTCTCGGGACGGGTGCGCTCGCCGCGATCGGCCTGCTCTACCGCGCGCTCGTCGGCGTCGTCGTCGACGAGGAGGGGGCGCAGGTCGCCGGCGTCCCCGTCGCCCCGCTGAACGTCCTCGTCGCCGGTCTCGCGGGCCTCACGATCGGCCTCTCGATGCAGATCGTCGGCATCCTCCTCGTCGCCGCGCTCATGGTCCTGCCCGTGATCACCTCCGGCCGGATCGCGTGGAGCATGCGCTCGTCCATCGTGATCGCCATGGCGATCGGCCTCGCGTCCGTCTTTGCCGGGCTGACGATCGCCTACTACGCCGACCTGCCGCCGGGCGGAGCGATCGTCCTCGTCGCCGCGGGGGCGTTCGTGGTCGCGAGCGTCGCCGAGGCCGCCCGCGGTAGGGTGCGCCGGTGATCGACGCCTGGAAGCGCGCGCTCGTCCTCGCTCCGCACACCGACGACGGCGAGTTCGGCTGCGGCGGCACGATGGCCCGTCTCGTCGAGACGGGGACCGAGGTGCGCTACGTCGCCTTCTCCATTGCCACGAAGTCGCTGCCGGAGGGCTTTCCCCCGGACACGCTGGCCCAGGAGGTGCGCGCCGCCACCGCCGAGCTCGGCATCCCGGAGAGCCACCTCACCGTTCAGGACTTCGAGGTGCGGGCGTTCCCCGACCATCGCCAGGAGATCCTCGAGCTCCTGATCGCGCTCTGGGAGGAGTGGCCCCCCGACGCCGTCTTCATGCCGAGCCTCCGCGACATCCACCAGGACCACCAGGTGATCGCCCAGGAAGGCCTGCGCGCGTTCAAGCGGACCACGGTCCTCGGCTACGAGATCCCCTGGAACAACTTCAACTTCGACCACCAGGCCTATGTCGCGCTCGAGCCGCATCACGTCGAGCGGAAGGTCGCCGCGCTCGCGCACTACGCCTCCCAGCAGCACCGGAACTACGCGAACCCCGAGTACATCTGGAACCTCGCCCGCACGCACGGGATCAACGTCAACCGGGCGCACGCCGAGGTCTTCGAGGTGTACCGGGTCGTCAGCTGAGCGTTCGGTTCGACGGTCGGCCGTCAGCCCCCTGTGGCTAGAATGCCGCCGTCGTGGCCAGCACGCAGTCCGTTGAGGAAGGCTCGGTCGTGTGACCGTACTCGTCCTGGGCGCCGGCATCGCCGGCGTCGGTGCCGGCCTGGCGCTGACAGAGGCAGACAGAGACGCAGTTCTCCTGGAGCTCGAGGACGGGCCGGGCGGGCTGATGCGGACCGACGAGGTCGACGGCTTCAGCTTCGACCGGACCGGTCACTTCCTCCATTTCAAGCGAGACCTGCTCAACGGGCGGCTCGAGGGCGCCGACGTCTCCCTGGACTGCATCGAGCGGCGAAGCGCCGTCCTCGTCGGGGACACGGTCGTTCCCTATCCGATCCAGTACAACCTGTGGGCGCTCGGCCCCGAGCGCGCGCGGACGGCGCTGGCTGAGCTCGAGGACGAGAGCGGGCTCGCCGACCTGCCCGACACCCTGGCCGAGCTCCTGCTCTCCAGCTGGGGCCAGACGCTCTACGACGTCTTCTTCCGGCCCTACAACGAGAAGCTCTGGGGGCGGCCGCTGACGGTGCTCCCGGCCGACTGCGTCGGCGCCTACCTTCCGACCACCGACGTCGAGCTGGCGGCCGCCGGCGCGCGGGGCCCGACCTCCTACGGCGGCTACAACGGGACGTTCTTCTATCCGTCGAGCGGACGCATCGGCGAGGCGGCCGAGGCCCTCTCGGCCTCCTTCGCGGATCGGATTCGCTACGGATGCGCCGTCAGGTCGATCGACCTGGACGAGCGCGTGCTCGAGACCGAGGACGGCGAGACGATCGCATACGATTCGCTCATCTCGACGCTGCCGCTGAACGACCTGCTCGCCCTCTCGGGCGAGGGGGCGGCGCCCGACCTCTTCGGGGCGTCCGAGATCCTGAACGTCCGTATCGGCTTTCGCGGAGCGGTCCGCATCCCGCACCACTGGGTCTACGTTCCGGACGCCGAGTTCCCGTTCCACCGGATCGGCTTCCCCGGCAACGTCAACGAGCTGACGTGCCCGCCCGGGTGCGCGAGCCTCTCGGTCGAGTACACCTATCCGAGCACGGGCGAGCGGCTCTCGGGGGAGGCCGTCGCCGCCGGGGCGCTCGAGTACCTGGACGACCTCGGCTTCCTCGATCTCGACGAGACCGTGACCGTCACCGAGCGGCTCATCTCGCCCGCGTACGTCGTCCAGCGGTCGCCGGGACGCGAGGAGCTCGAGCTGATCCACGACTCGCTCGCCCAGCGGGGCGTCCACGTAGCCGGCCGCTACGGGACATGGGACTACCTGTCGATGGAGGAGGCGTTCGAGTCGGGCTGGCGGGCCGGCGTGGCGATCCGGGAGATGGCGCGTGTCTAGATCTGCCGGGCTCGCCGGTGCCGATGCCCTCGCCATCGCGCTCGCGTTTGGGACGGCCGTCATCATCGCCGCCGTCGGCGCCGCGATCGTGCGGGCCACGACCCACCGCGCGGGGATCCTCGACGCGCCCGGCTCGATTGTTCCGGCGCACACGAGGCCGGTCGCGACTCTCGGAGGGATCGCGGTTGCCCTTGGGTGCCTCGCCGGCGCCGCCGTCGTCGGCGTCCGCGACGTGATCCCCCTCGAGCTCGCCGTGGGTGGGCTTCTCTTCCTCGCGATCGGGCTCGTGGACGACCTCCTCAAGCTGTCGGTGCGGTGGAAGCTCGTCCCGCAGGTCGCGGTGGCCGGGATCGTCGTGGCCATGGGCGTCCGGCTGGAGCTGTTCGGCAACCCGGTGCTGGCCGCGCTCGGCGCGTTCCTCTGGATCGTCATCCTGGTGAACGCGGTCAACCTGACGGACATCTGCGACGGCCTCGTCTCCGGGCTCGCGGCGATCGCGTTCCTGACGCTGGCGGCGATCGACCCCTCGCGGGCCGAGGTTCCGATCATCGCCGCCGGAGCGTGCGCCGGGTTCCTCGTGCTGAACGCTCCGAAGGCCTCCATCTTCCTCGGTGACACCGGCAGTCACTTCATCGGCTTCCTCCTCGCCGTCCTCTCCCTGCAGACCGTCGGCGGCCGCGACGCGCTCGCGGAGTTCTCGGCCACCGTGCTCGTGCTCGGCGTCTTCCTCTTCGAGCTCGTGTTCCTCGTGTGGGCGCGGTACCGGCGAGGCCTCGCCTGGTGGCTCGGAAGCGACGACCACGCCGCGCTCAGGCTCCAGGCCGCCGGGCTCACCGTCTGGATGACGGACGTCGTCATCTGGATGGGCGGCGCCATGCTGGGCATGGGCGCGATCCTCATGCACCGCCTCGACGGCCTGCAGCTTCTTCCGCTCGGCATCGCCGTCGGGCTCTTCCTCGTGTTCGCCTGGCGCTTCCTCGCCGGCCTGTCGACTCCGACCGAGGCGGCAGCGGTCGAGGTGCGCCCGCTGGCTTGACGGCCCGGGAGGCGCCGAGCCTCGACTTCGTCGTCGGGCTGCCGCGCAGCGGAAGCACGTGGCTCGGGCGGGCGCTGGGCAGGCACTCCGACATCGCCGTCTTCGGGGAGACGTGCTTCTACGGCCGGCTGTACGTCGAGCCGCGGGAGGACGGTCTGTACGGCGCCGAGGAGCTCGAGCGCCTCCGGCGCATCCAGCGGACCCGTGACTGGGAGGCGACGACCAGCGATTCCACAGGGGGAAGCCCGCCCTGGCGGCCCGGCGAGTACGCGGAGCTCGTCGACCGGGTGTTCGCCCGCCTGGAGCCGCCGGTCCGCCCCGAGGAGGTGCTCACCGCGATCGCGGCCGCCGTCGCCGACCGCTCGGCGAAGCCGCGCGCGGTCGAGAAGACGCCGCAGCACGTCCACTGGCTTCCCCGGATGGCGGAGGCCTTCCCCTCGGCGCGCTTCGTCATCACCCTGCGAGGCCCCTACGAGTACACCGCGTCGTACAAGCGGCTGGGCAGGCGGCTCGAGGGGCGGGCGAGGAGGGCCGTCGACCTGTCCTGGCGCCATCCGCTGATCGCGGCGCTCTTCTGGCGCGCGTACGCCCGGTCGATCGACCGGGCGCTCACCGGCTATCCGGAGCGGACGCTGCTCGTCAGGACGGAGGACCTGCGCGAGCGCACCGGCGAGACGCTCGCCGGCGTCCAGTCGTTCCTGGAGCTTCCCGAGCAGGACCTGAGCGGCGCCGAGGGCGCGAACTCCAGCTTCCGCGAGGGCGAGTCCCGCACCCTCCGCGCGACGGACGTCTTCTGGATGAACCTCGTGGCCGGCCGGGCGATGCGCCAGAGCGGCTACCGGCCCGTCCCGGCGAGGCCGGGAGTCGTGGCGACGGCCGTCTCGATCGCGCTCGCACCGCTGAGCGTGGCGGCCACGGCGGCCCGTATCCCGAGCATGGTCCCGGGGTCGTTCGTCTCCTACCTGCAGGGCTGGCGCCGGCGCTGGAGCGCCGGAGCCTGAGCTACACCGTCCGGTAGCTCAGCTCCTCGCGCGCCCTCGTCTCGTGGGAGCGGACGATCGCGTCGCAGATCTCCGCGGTGCGGTAGCCGTCCTCGAAGGTGGCGCCGTACGGGGCGACGTCGCCGTCGGCGGCGATGGCCTCGAGGAAGTGGAGGAGCTCGTGGACGAAGGTGTGCTCCCAGCCGATGACGTGGCCGGGCGGCCACCAGTACTCCCAGAACGGATGATCCGCCTCCGAGACGAGAATCGTCCGCTGGCCGCCCTCGGTGCTCGACGCGTCCGGCCCGGCGCTCACCTGCAGCTCGTTCAGGCGCTCGAGATCGAAGGCGAGCGACCCCTTCGAGCCGTTGATCTCCCACCGGAGGGAGTTCTTCCTGCCGGTCGCGAAGCGCGACGCCTCGAACGTGCCGACGGCTCCGTTCTCGAACTCGGCCACGGCCTCGAAGGCATCGTCGACGTCGACGCGGCCCCCCGGGCGGTCCTCGATGAACGTCCTGAGGACGCCGGACACGGAGCCGACCTCGCCGACGAGGAAGCGGGAGAGGTCGATGATGTGCGCACCCAGGTCGCCGAGCGCCCCCGAGCCGGCGATCGAGCGGTCGAGTCGCCAGACCTTGGCGAACACCGGGTCGAGGATCCAGTCCTGCAGGTAGGAGCTGCGGAAGTGGTAGATCTCGCCGATCTCGCCGGCCTCGATCATCTCGCGCGCCAGGCGGACGGCGGGGACGAAACGGTAGTTGAACGCGCACATGTGCTTGACGCCCGCTGCGCTCACGCGCCGGAACATCTCGAACGACTCGTCCGCCGTCCGGGCGAGCGGCTTCTCGCAGACGACGTGCTTGCCGGCCTCCGCGGCCGCGATGGTCGGCTCCGCGTGGAGCGCGTTCGGGCCGGAGTTGTCGAAGAGCTGAACGGCGGGGTCCGCGACGATCTCGCGCCAGTCCGTCGTGTACCGCTCGAACCCGTAGCGGAGCGCAGCCTCGGCCACGGCGTCCTCCGAGCGGCCGGCGATCGAGACGAGCAGCGGCCGGAGCGGCGGAGGCCAGGTCATGTAGGAGAGCGCGCGGTACGCGTGGGCGTGGGCCTTGCCCATGAAGGCGTAGCCGAGCATCCCGACGCCGATCGTGTCCGGCAGGTCGGCGGCGTCTCGCGGGCCGGTCTGCGCGAGGCCGGCTTCGAGGCCGCTCACGTCGCGTCTGCCTTGAACTGCTGGTCGAAGGCGACGGCGGACGGCGCGAAGTCGATACGGCGCACGAACGCGAGCGCGTCCTGTGCTCCCCAGTTTCTGTCCATGCCGGAGTCCTCCCATTCGACGGAGAGCGGTCCCTCGTACCCGATCCGGTTGAGCGCGCGGATCATCTCCTCGAAGTCGACGTCTCCGTGCCCCGGCGAGACGAAGTCCCAGCCGCGGGCGCGTTCCCCGAAGTCGACGTGCGAGCCGAGGATCGAGCGCCGGCCGTCCAGCCGGCGCTTGGAGTCCTTGACGTGCACGTGGTAGATGCGGTCCGCGAACTCGGCAACGAACTCGGCCGGGTCCAGGAACTGGTGGATGAGGTGGCTGGGATCGAAGTTGATTCCGAACGCGGGGTGCCGGTCGACTGCCTCCAGGGCACGCGCGGTCGTGACGAAGTCGTACGCGATCTCGGTCGGGTGCACCTCGAGCCCGAAGCGGACGCCTTCGCTCTGGAAGACCTCGAGGATCGGCAGCCACCGCTCCGCGAAGTCCTCGTAGCCGCGCTCGACCTCCGCCCAGTCGTTCGGCGGGAAGGAGTAGAGCATGTGCCAGATGCTCGACCCGGTGAAGCCGTTCACCTGCGTGACTCCGAACGCGGCGGCGGCGCGCGCGGTGTCGGCGACGCGCTCGGCGGCCCGCCGCCGGACGCCCTCGGGCTCCCCGTCGCCCCAGATCTCCGGCGGGAGGATCGCGCGGTGGCGCTCGTCGATCGGGTCGCAGACCGCCTGGCCGACGAGGTGGCAGGAGATCGCCTCGCAGCCGAGCCCTCGCGACTCGAGCAGGTCGCGTTGGCCCTTGCAGTAGCCGGGGTCGCCGAGCGCCGCGGCGACGTCGAAGTGGTCGCCCCAGCAGGCGAGCTCGAGCCCGTCGTAGCCCCACTCGGCCACGCTCGTCGCCAGGTCCTCCAAGGAGAGGTCCGCCCACTGGCCGGTGAAGAGAGTGACGGAGCGAGGCACGGTCGAACCCCTGGCGCCCCGACCCGTCTGGGTCGCGGCCCCGTAGGGCGTAAGGATGAATAGCGGCAATACTTTGCCGCGTCAAGCCCAAAGTTCCCCGGAAGGGCGACTAACGGAGAGCGGCGAGCTCGCGTCGCCCCACCGGCGTGCCCGCGTCGAGCCACTGCGAGAGCCGGTGCGGAGAGAAGAGCTCGTCGGTCACCATGGCGGCGGCTCCGATGACGCCGCCGAGGCCCTCGAGGGTCGACCGCTTGACGACGAGGTCGCGCGTCGCGAGGGGGAGCGAGCGGCGGTACACGCTCTCGCGGATGGTGGCGAGCAGCAGGTCGCCTGCGCCCGAGACGCCGCCGCCGATGACGATGAGCGACGGGTTGAAGAAGTTGACGATGCCCGCGAGCATCCGGCCGATCAGCCGCCCGGCGTTCGTGATCAGCTCGACGCTCGCCGGGTCGCCGTGTGCCGCCGCGCGCGAGAGGTCGCGCGCGTCGAGGAAGCCCTTCTCGTCGAGCAGCGCGGCGAGGAACTGACTCCGGCCGCTGCGGGCGAGCCGCTCGGCGTCGCGCCCGAGCGCGGCGCCCCCGGCGAAGGCCTCCAGGCAGTTGACGTTGCCGCACCGGCAGACGACCTCGTCGCCGTCGACGTCGACGATCTGGATGTGGCCGACGTCGCCGGCGCAGCCCTGCGCGCCCCGGTGCAGCCGTCCCTCCACGACGATGCCGGCGCCGATGCCCGTGCCGATCTTGATGAAGACGATGTTCTCGTGCTCCCGGGCGATTCCCGCGCGGAGCTCGCCGAGCGCCATCACGTTCACGTCGTTGTCGACCCAGACCGGGACGTCGTAGTCGGAGAAACGCTCGCGCACCGGGTGGCGGTCCCAGCCGGGCATGATCGGCGGCGCGATCGGCCGGCCGGAGTGGAACTCGACCGGGCCGGGAAGCCCGATGCCGATTCCCCAGAGCTTTCCCGGGACCTCGTCGGCCTCGGCCAGGCACTGCTGGAAGAGCTCGTCGACGTGGTCGAGGACGACGTCGGCGCCCCCGGCGATGTCGTACGGCTCCTCGACGTGCACGATGATCGAGCCCGCGAGGTCGGCCACCGCCACGTCGATGCTGGTGGCTCCGATGTCGGCGACGAGGAGGTGGCCGGCGTCGGCGCGGAAGCGGAGCAGGCGCGGCGCCCGGCCGCCCGTGGACGGGCCGAGATCGCCCTCCTCGAGGAGCCCGTACTCGACGAGCTCCGCGACGCGCTGCGTGACGACGGCGCGGGTGAGGCCGGTGGCGTGCATGAGCCGCGGCCGGGTGGACGACCCGTGCGTCCGCACGAAGTCGAGCACGGTGACGAGGCCGTTCAGGCTCTCTTCGGCCGGGCCGCTCACCGTTCGCGCCATTCGACCTCCTCGCAGGAAAAGAGTACTGAAGTCGCATGTCGATCCGTGCGGGATCGACTTCTTACGATAACGGCAAACACATAGTTCTCCAAGCGACTCACTTCTCTTGCAAACCAGCAGAAGATGCCGTAGTCTCGCGCAATGGCTCCGACGACGGTGCCTCCGCTGCCGTTGCAGGCAGTCGTGAGCTTGACCGCTCAGGTCCCGCGCGTGCGTGATCTTGACGGCGTCGACCCGATGCCGAGGCGCGTGAGACGACCAGGACAGGAGGTGTTGATGGCGAGCGAGCTCGCAGCGTGCCCGATCATCGGTGTCAGCAGGCGATGAGACGAAGGGACGCGTGACCGGCAGCACTTCCTGACAGGACGCCGGGGGCCGGTGGCACGGCGCCCGCGTTCCGTCCACGAGAAATCCCACTAGGGGAGGGGGATGCTCAGATGAGAACGATTCGTTGGCTGGCGACACTGGTCGTTGCCAGCCTGGCGCTGGTCCTTGCCGGGACCGCGCAGGCGAACCCAGCCGAGTTCGTCGTCCTCGTGTACACGGGGAACGACGGCGGGTCGGCCGCGACGGTCGACGCCGGCGTGAAGGAGATTCGCAAGCTCGCCCGCGAGCACAACTTCAACATCGTGGTCACCGACCGCACGCGCGAGTTCGACAAGAACCGCCTCCAGCGGTACGACGCCGTGCTCTTCCTGAACACGAACGGCAGTCCGCTCGGCCCGAGCGAGGAAGCGGCCTTCGAGGACTGGTTCCACGCGGGCGGCGGCCTCATGGGCGTCGGCTCGGCCATCCAGACCGAGCCCGAGTGGCAGTTCCTGACCGACGCCCTGGGCGCGCGCGCCACGAGCCAGACCGACACCGCGCTCGGGACGGTCAAGGTCGCCGACCGCGTCCACGACGCGAGCAAGAATCTGCCCGAGTACTGGGATCGCAGCGAGCGCTGGTACAACTTCGACACGAACGTCAGGGGCGTGAGCCACGTCCTCATGACGGTCGTCGAGGAGCCGTTCGCCAAGCAGCCCGACTACCGGGTGCTGAACGCGATCGACGGTGACATGGGCGCGGACCACCCCGTCGCCTGGTGCAAGGACTACCAGGGCGGGCGCTCGTTCTACACCTCGCTCGGCTCCAGCCCGGCGAGCTACGACGGCGAGCTCGGCGAGCACCTCTACGGGGCGCTCCGCTGGACCGCCGGCGTCGCCGACCCGGTCTACTCGGACTGCGGCGCCACTGTGCTCGCCAACTACCAGATGAGCTTCGTCGCCGCCCAGCCGAACCTGAACGAGCCGATCGGCTTCGACGTCCTGCCCGACGGCACCGGCCGCGTCATCCAGACCGATCGCCGCGGCGGCGTCAGGCTGCACGACCCCACCACCAACTCGACCACGCTCCTGGCCCAGATCCCCGTCTACACGACGAACGAGGACGGGATGTACGGCCCCGAGGTCGACAACAACTTCAACACGAACAAGTGGGTCTACCTCTACTACTCGCCGCCGACCGTCGAGGACGTCAAGCTGGCCGACGGCTCGCTGGTGACGCAGACCACGCCCGCGGGGGCGGCGCCCAACACCGCCGCCGACCTGAGCGCGTGGGATCCGTGGGTCGGCTACTTCCAGCTGTCGCGCTTCAAGTTCGTCGAGGCGACGGCGACCGAGCCCGCCCACCTCGATCTCGCCAGCGAGCAGCAGATCCTCCGCGTGCCCGCCAACCGCGGCGCCTGCTGCCACGTCGCCGGCGACATCGACTTCGACTCCCAGAACAACCTGTGGATGGTCACGGGCGACGACACGCCGGCCGGCGGGGGCAACTCCGGCGGCTTCGGTCCGTTCAACGGCCAGAGGACGAACGAGAACCAGACGATCGCCATCTCCGGCACGACCGGCGGTACGTTCACGCTCACGTTCGACGGCCAGACGACGGCGCCGATCGCCTTCCCGATGGTCAACACCGACATCGAGGCCGCCCTCGAGGCGCTCTCGAACATCGACGACGTCGCCGTGACCGGCGGCGGCACGCGGACCGTCAACTTCCGCGGGGTCAACGCGGAGACGGACGTCCCGCAGATGACCGGTGACGGCTCCGGCCTCGTCGGCACGAGCCCGACGCTGACGCTCAACACGACGACGCAGGGTGGCCTCTACAACGCACCCCATGTCGACGCGCGCCGTGGCGCGCAGAACACGGGCGACCTCCGCGGGAAGCTGCTGCGGATCACGGTCAAGGCGGGCGACATCACGCCGGCCGAGAAGAACACCTTCGGCGCGGCCTACACGGTCCCGGCGGGGAACCTCTTCCCGGTGGGCATGGCGCGGACCCGGCCCGAGATCTACGCGATGGGCTTCCGCAACCCGTTCCGCCTGACCCTGGACTCCGACGACGTCGCCTACATCAGCGACTACTCGCCCGACTCGCAGACGCCGTCGAACTTCCGCGGCCCCGCCGGCACCGGCCGGTACCAGGTCGTGGACGAGCCGGCGAACTACGGCTGGCCGCTCTGCTACCAGCCCGACCTGCCGTACTACCAGTGGGACTTCAACACGTCGAGCCCGCTTCCGAGCGCGGCCGCGCCGGAGACCCACGAGTGCGACAACCCGACCCGCGGGCCGCGGAACACGTCCCACTGGGTCGCCAACGGCGGGCCGGCCGTCGAGCCGGGCCTCGAGTACGGGCCTCCGATCAAGCGGTCGGAGATCTGGTACTCGTACCGCGACAACCAGGGGCCGCCGAACGGCCCGCTGGGGACGCCCTGCTTCGAGTACTACAACGGCTCGTGGGACAACGTGCTGCCGAGCCCGTGCCCGCAGCTCTTCCCCGAGCTGTTCACGGGCGGCGTCGGCCCGCACGGCACGGCGCCGTACGACTACGACCCGTCCAACCCGAGCCCGACGAAGTTCCCGCCGTACTACGACGGGTCCTTCATCATCGGGGAGTTCACGCAGGACACCATGCGCGAGGTCAAGCTCGACTCGCAGGGCAGGGTCTTCAAGATC
>DASPGT010000154.1:0-4110 GCA_035620475.1 Gaiellaceae bacterium
GCTACCGCTCGGCGCTGACCGGGATCGAGCCCGCGATCGAGGGCGTCTCGCTCGAGGTGCTGGACGCCGACGACCGGCTCCTGCTCGTCAACGAGAGCGGGACGACGGTCGTCGTGCTCGGCTACGACGGCGAGCCGTACCTGCGGGTGACGCCGGAAGGCGTCTTCCGGAACGTCCGCTCGCCGGCGACCTGGCTGAACGAGGACCGCTACGCCGACGTCGACCTGCCGCCGATCGTGGACGCGGCTGCGCCGCCGGAGTGGGAGCAGATCTCCGAGGAGCCCCGCGTCGAGTGGCACGACCACCGCATCCACTGGATGAGCCCGACGGCCCCGCCGCAGGTTCGCGACGATCCCGAGTCCGCGCACCGGATCCTCGACTGGAACGTCCCGCTGGAGGCCGGCGGCGGCGCGGTCGTCGTCTCCGGCACGCTCGACTACTCGCCCCCGGACGAAGCCGGCTTCTCGCTGTTCCTGCTCGTCCCGCCGGTCGCGCTCGTGCTCGCCGGCGGGGTGCTCTGGCTGGCGCGCGGGCGCGGCCGGGGAGGTGACGAAGCTGCGAGCGGCGCTCCTCTCGGTGCTCACGCTGATCCTCGCGACGACGGCGTGCGGTAGCGCCGGCGCCCCCGACCTCGCCGGCACCGAGCTCCCTGGACGCGAGGCGGCGCCCGACTTCGCCCTCGCCGACGCCGAGGGCACCACCGTGCGCCTCTCGGACGAACGCGGCAAGCTGGTGTTCGTGACGTTCCTCTACACGCAGTGCCCGGACGTCTGCCCCTTCATCGCCGAGAGCCTGAACCGCGCGCTCGTCGAGCTCGGGCCCGACAGCGGGTCGGTGCGCGTGCTCGCGGTCAGTGTCGATCCGGAGGGCGACACGGCCGCGCGGGTGCGGGAGTACGCCGCCGACCACCGCCTGCGGCCGGAGTTCACCTACCTCATCGGGTCGAGCCGGGAGCTCGAGCCGGTCTGGCGCGACTACGGCATCGCCGCCTTCGCCGCCGACCCCGAGTCCCGGCTCGTCGACCACAGCGCGCAGACGTTCCTGATCGACGAGGACGGCCGCAGCCGCGCGGTCTACTCCGCGGGCACGAGCACCGCCGACTTCGTCGGAGACGCGCGGGCCCTCCTCGACCGGTGACCGTGCTCCTCGCCCACGGCGACCGCGTGCCCGTCTCCGAGCTCGGCGCCGCGTGGACCGCCGAGCCGGTCGTCCTCGCCCTGGCGGCGCTCGCCCTCGGCCTCTTCGCGCAGGCGTTCGTCCGCCTTCGCCGGCGCGGTCGCGCCGACCACGCGGGCTGGTCGCGGGCAGTGCTCTTCACCGCGGGCGTGGCGGTGGGGACGCTCGCGCTGGTCTCCCCCCTCGACGCCGTCGGCGAGGAGTACCTGCTCTCCGGCCACATGCTCCAGCACGTCCTCGTGGGTGACGTCGCGCCCGCGCTCGTCCTCGTCGCGCTGCGCGGTCCGCTCCTCTTCTTCTTCCTCCCGGGGGCGGTCCTCGGCCCGCTCTCGCGCCTGCGCCCGCTCCGCTCTGCGCTCGCCTTCCTCCTCCGGCCGCTCGTCAGCTTCGCCGTCTGGGCGGGCGTCCTCGCCGTCTGGCACGTCCCGGCCGCCTACCAGGCGGTGCTGACGCGCCCGTGGGCGCACGACCTCGAGCACGTGAGCTTCGTCGTCGCCGGGCTCCTCGCCTGGACGCAGCTCGTCGACCCCGCCCGCCGCGGCGTGCCCACGGTCGCCGGACGCATCGCCTTCGCGGTGGGCATGTTCGCCTGCGGGACGATCCTCGCGGACGTGCTCGTCTTCAGCTTCGAGCCGCTGTACGGGGCCTACGCGCTCCAGGACGAGCGCCTGCTCGGCTTCTCGCCGCTGACCGACCAGCGCCTGGCGGGCGTCGTGATGATGGTCGAGCAGCTGGTCGCGCTCGGCCTCTGCGTCGCGCTTCTCCTGCGCGAGCGGGAGCGCACCGCCGGCGGCCGCGCCGCGCCCGCGGGGGCCGCGCGGTGAGCTCGCCCTACGCCTTCTCCTTCGAGCCGCTCTTCCTCGCCCTCGCGGCCGTCGCCCTCGTCCTCTACTGGCGCGCGGCACGGGCCGAGCCGGCGCCCCGGTTCCGCATCGTCCTGTTCGCCCTCGGGCTGGCCCTGATCGCGGGCGCGCTCAACTCGCCGCTCGAGACCCTCGCCGCCGACTACCTGCTCCTCGTCCACCTGCTCCAGAACGTGATGATCGCCGACTGGGCGCCGCCGCTCCTCATCCTCGGGCTCACCCCCGCCATGCGCGCGGCCCTGGCTCGGCGGGGCGGCCGCCCCCTCGCGCTCCTGACCCGGCCGAAGGTGGCGCTCCCCGTGTGGCTCGTGGGCTGGTACGGGATCCACCTGGCGCTCTTCTACGACTTCGCCCTCGAGAACCAGTGGGCGCTGAACCTCGAGCACGCGCTCCTGATCGCCATCGGCCTCGTCTTCTGGTGGCCGGTCTTCTCGGCCGAGCCGCACCGGCTCTCGACGCCGGTCACGATCGGCTACCTCGGCGCCGGCTTCGTCGGCTCCATGTTCCTCGGTCTCGCGCTCACCTTCTCGCAGACGCCGGTGTACGACTACTACACCGAGGTCCCGCGCATCTGGGGGCTCACCGCCGTGGAGGACCAGAACTTCGGCGGCATCCTCATGAGCACCGAGCAGGCGATCGTCTTCCTCGCCGCGATCACGTACTTCCTCGTCCGCCTGCTCAGGGAGGAGGAGGCGGCGAATCCCCCTTCGTGGGGAGGGCATCCCGGCAACCCGGAGGCATAGTGCGGGGTGCCGGCTCCCCTCACATATCCCCCGGCGTCTGGCGAATGCCCGTTTCGGTCGTGCGGCTCCTAACCCACCGAGGCGGGCTTCGTCATGTGAGGGGCCCAAAACAGGCTGGTACCATGGCCCGGCACGGAGAAGTGGCCGAGTGGCTGAAGGCGGCGCCCTGCTAAGGCGTTAGGGGGGTGAATACCTCCCTCGAGGGTTCGAATCCCTCCTTCTCCGCTCCGCAGAGCGCTCGCACGAACCCGTGGAGGGGTGGCAGAGCGGACGAATGCGGCGGTCTCGAAAACCGTTATCCGTCGTTAGGCGGATCGAGGGTTCGAATCCCTCCCCCTCCGCCTTCTCCTCCGTCCGGGCGGGTCCGCTACTCGAGCTCGCCGAGGCGCCGCTCCACGGTCTGGAGGAGCGGGAGCAGATCGTGGTGGTCGAAGCCGCTCGCGAGGCCGATCGCGTCGAGCGTCGCGAGCCCGCGCCCGCGCTGGGCGAGCGCTGAGAAGCCGGCCAGCCTGCCCGCCTCCGTGCGGAAGGTCGTGAGCACGCCCACGCCGCCGCCGGGGAGCTTCACCTGGCGTCTGCGGACGTCGGTGGCGACGAGACCCGAGGTGGCGGCGACGTTGGCGGCGTACGTCTTCGCCCCGTCGGCGCTCGTGATCATCCGGGCCGTCAGGGTCAGCGACGTCTCGGCTGCGACCTCCGATTCGAAGACGCTCACCTGGCTGCTGAGCGAGAGCAGGCGCGTCTGCCCGACGGGCGCGCCCTGCGGGCAGAAGGAGCGGCGGAAGGTGATCCGCGGCGGCTGCGTGCGCGTGTAGCGCCCGTCGTCGCAAGCGAACTCGCCGGGCACGTCATCAGGTCCGAGCGCGATCGCTCCGAGGTCGGGAACACCCGGAGGCCGCTCCGCGGTCGGCTGCTGACCGTCGAGGGGGACGCCGTCCTCCGGAACGAGGACCGGCTCGCCGTTGCTGCCGCCGTGGAGCCCGATCTGGATCCGCTGGTCGAGGATCCCGGCGATCCTGACTGCGTCGGTGGCTTCGTCGCCGCGGTCGGCGCGGACGACCATGCTGCCCGCGACGATCCGGCCGCGACGGAAGAAGACGACTGCTCGGAACACGCGGTCGCCGGCGAAGTCGACCGACTCGCGCAGCCCGTACGCCTCGCCGGGCACGCCCGGCTCGAAGGCCTCGACCTCCCGAACGACACACCCTCCCGCGGCGAGCTGTCCGCCCGGCCGAGCGCGTAGTCGACGTGCGCGCGCAGGTAGGCGGAGGCGGCATCCCCGCTCGTGAAGAGGTCGACCCAGGTCATGACGTTGGTAACACCGCTGC
>DASPGT010000155.1:0-13254 GCA_035620475.1 Gaiellaceae bacterium
AGCCGACCACGACCGTGCGCTCGGCCATGCCGTCGACGTGGAGCGGGTGGAGCAGCGGCCGGCCGTCGAAGAGGATGGCCTCCATGGCCGAGTCGTAGACGAGGACGAGGTCGCGCTCCCGGCAGAGGTCGCAGACGAGCCGCCAGTCCTCCTCGTCGAAGGTCCCTCCCGACGGCATCGATGGGCTCATGAGCAGCATCGCCGTCGTCCGCTCGCCGACCGCGGCCGTCAGGGCGTCCCGGTCGAGCCGCCACTCGCCCTCGTCGGCTCGGAACGGAACCGGCGCCGGGATCCCCCCGGCCAGGTGAACGCGGTGGACGAGCCCGGCGTAGGTCGGGTCGGTGACGATGACCTCGTCTCCAGGGTCGACGGTGACGAGGAGCGCGTTCAGGATCCCCTCGAGGCCGCCGCACGTGATGACGATCTCGCGCTCCGGGTCGTACGGATGGCCCGTGCGGGCGGCGAGAAAGGCCGCGATCGCCTCGCGCAGGCGGATGTCGCCGGTGAACGGAAGGTAGCTGTTCGCCTCCGCCGACTCGAGGCTCCTCGCGGTCACGCCGATCGCCTCCGGCGGGAGCGGCAGGTCGGTGTCGAGGTTCTCCAGCCGGAGGACGGGCCAGCGGGTGCTGGCCCTGGCCGGCTGGTCGACCGCGGCGGCAACCCGGTCGATCCCGAAGCCCCGCAACGGCTCGAGCCGCTTCGCCCTCTTGATCACCGCGCGAGTGTAATCGCGCGGGAAGGGTAGGGCGGCGCGTCCGGCGGGTAGGGTTGCGGCGTGAAGATCGGGATCGTCGTCCCCTACTCCTGGTCCTTCTGGGGCGGAGTCCAGGAGCACGCCGACCACCAGGCCCGCGCGCTGCGGAGGCTCGGGCACGATGCGCGCATCGTCATGGGCCACGACCCGCCCGGCCGCCTCACGTGGCTCCTGCACCCGAAGCAGGGACGGCACACGCGGCCGCCCGAGTACGTCATCCCGATCGGCCGCTCGGTCATCGTCCCGGCCAACGCCTCCCTCCCCAACATCATCCTCAGCCCCCAGTCGATGGTGCGCATGCGCCGGATCTGGGAGCGCGAGCGCTTCGACGTCGTCCACGTGCACGAGCCGCTCGCACCCGTGCTCTCCGCCTTCGCGCTCGCCTCCGCGCCGTGCCCGATCGTCGTGACCTGCCATTCCGCCGGCGAGCGTCTCGGCTGGTATCCGATCGGGAGGCTGTTCTGGGGCGTCCTCGCCGCGCGGATCGACCAGCGGATCGCCGTGTCGGACGCGGCGCGGCGCGCGGCCGAGCCGCACGTCGGGGGGCCGTTCGACGTCATCCCGAACGGCATCGACCTGCCTGCGGAGTTCGACCCGGGCGGGCGCAACGGGAACGTCGTCTTCATCGGGAGGAACGAGCCCCGCAAGGGCCTGCCCGTCCTCCTCAGCGCCTGGCGGGACGTCCACCGGCGGACGGGCGCCCGCCTGCGCCTCGTGGGCGCCGATCCGCTCTCGATTCGCTGGCTCGCACGACGGCGAGGGTTCTCGCTCGACGGCGTCGACCTGCTGGGCGGTCTCTCCGAGGACGAGCTGACGGGAGAGCTCCAGGCGGCGAGCCTCCTGGTCGCACCCTCGCTCGGAGGCGAGAGC
The DNA here is from genome assembly GCA_035620475.1 of Gaiellaceae bacterium. GTDB lineage: Bacteria > Actinomycetota > Thermoleophilia > Gaiellales > Gaiellaceae > JAIBJN01. The sequence goes on from DASPGT010000155.1 coordinate 1,625, forward strand.
TTCGGGATGGTCCTCACGCGCGCGTTCGCGTGCGCGACGCCCGTCGTGGCGTCCGACATCGAGGGCTACGCGCAGGTGGCCGACCACGGCGAGACCGGCATGCTCGTGCCTCCGGGCGACCCGCACGCGCTGGGGGCCGCGGTCGTCGCCCTGCTCGAGGACGAGGAGCATCGGCGTGAGCTCGGGGCCGCCGCGCGCGCGGCGGCGGAGCCGTACTCCTGGGATCGGATCGGCCGGCAGCTGCTCGACGTCTACGAGCGGCTCGCCGCCCCGGCGGAGGCGGTACGGGCGGCGGCGTGAGGCGGATGCTCGCTCGCCTGAGGCTGCCGCGGAGCCCCGCGGGGCGCCTCGTGCTCGTCGCTGTCCCGATCGGCGGTCTCGTGGCCCTCGCCGTCTGGCGCGGGCCCGACCCAGGGCCGGTCGAGCGGGCCTTCAGGGCGGTCGAGTGGGAGTGGGTCGCCGCCGCGGTGCTGATCAACCTCTTCTCCGTCGTGGTGCGCGCGCAGGCCTGGAGCATCGTGATCAAGCAGGCGGTCCCGCCGCCGTGGCCCCGGCGGCGGAACGTGTTCTCCGCGTTCTGCATCGGGCTCCTCGGGAACGCGGCGCTGCCCGGCCGCGTGGGAGAGCTCGCCCGGGTCGCCGTCGTCACACGCCACCTGCGCCGGCGCCCGGGAACCTGGGCGACGATCGTCGGGACCGTCTTCGCGCATCGCCTCCTCGACGTCGTCGCCGCGGTCGTGCTCGTCCTCCTCACGCTCTACATCGCGCCGATCCCGGGCTGGGCCTCGCCCGTCCTCGCGGTCGTCATCGGCGTCGGGCTCGGCCTTCTGCTGGCCGGCTTCCTGCTCGCGCGGAAGCACCACCGCCCGCTCTCGCAGGAGCTGGGAGCGTTCCGCCGCGTCCTGCACATGGCCCGGAGGGGCCTGACGGTGCTTCGCCGCCCTGCCCCCGCGGTCCAGGCGCTCTGTCTCCAGCTCGTCGGCTGGACGGCGCAGCTCTTCGCCGTCTACACCGCGCTCCTCGCCTTCGGGATCGACGCGTCGATCGAGGCAGCCGCCCTCGTCCTCGTCGTCATGAACGTCGTGATGATCTTTCCGTTCTGGCCCGGGAACATCGGGCTCGTGCAGGCAGCGGTCGCCGCCGCGCTGCTCCCGTACGGGGTGAGCTACCCGCACGGCGTCGTCTTCGGCGTCGGACTGCAGGCGATCGAGGCGTCGGTCGGCCTCGGGCTCGGCTTCCTCTTCCTCGCCCGCGAGGGCTTCACCTTCGCCATGCTCAAGCGCATGCCGGAGGTCACCGACCTCGACGTGGACGAGGACGAGCGCGTCGAGCGGATCGCCTAGCGCCCGCCGGGGCGCCTACGGCATCCGGTCTTCGTCGCGGAGGACCTGATCGCGGACGTCGTCGAGCCGGTGCTCGGACTCGGTGACCTGCGACTCGCCCTCGTCGAGCTCGAACGCTTCCCTTCCGTCGGGCGAGACGGCGCCGGCTGCCTTGTCACCCATGTCCTGTGCGGACTCCGTGACGCTTCCGGCGACGTCCTTGCTCCGGCCCAGCAGCTTGTCCAGGAAACCCATGCCAACCCTCCGTGTTGGGAAGGGCCAGCATAGACGGCCCGGCTACGCGGCGTTCTCGGCCAGAAAGGCGAGGGCCAGGCGGTTGAACTCCTCCGGCCGCTCGAAGGCCGGCACGTGGCCGGTGTCCAGGACCGCAGCCTCCCCGCTCGGGAGCTCCTCGACCAGCCGCCCGGCGAGCTCCCGGAAGGCCGGCTGGTCGTGCGTGCAGGAGACGACCAGGGTGGGGGCGGAGACCTCGGAGAGCCGGCTGATCGCGGGCGGGTCGCTCCAGCCGGTCGGCTGGGGCTCCGGGGAGCCGGCGTAGGCGCGCAGCTGGACGTCGAAGGCGTGGCGCTGCATCCGCGCGAGAGCCGCCCTCGCCTCCGGCGCGACCGGAGCGACGGCGCGTCCGTGGCCGTCGAGCCACGTGCGCAGGTTGAGCTCCACCGCCTCGTCGAGCCGGCCTGCGTCGAGCAGCGTGTTCTCCTCCTCGTCGAAGGCGTCGAGCTGGGGCGAGCCCTCCCAGCCGGTCACCGCAGGGGCGGCGAGGACGAGGGCGGTGACCCGCTCGGGGTGGGCGAGCGTGAAGTCGAGCGCGACCCGTCCGCCGAACGAGTTGGCGACGAGCGCGGCGCGGTCGATTCCCAGGTGGTCGAGGAGGCCGCGGACGTCCTCCACGTAGGAGAACGGCCCGCCCGGAAGCGGCGTCTCGCCGAAGCCCCGCAGGTCCGGGCGAACCACGCGGTGCCGGTCCGCGAACGGCCCGGTCTGGCCGTCCCAGAGCCGCCGGTCGCCCACGCCGGCGTGGAGGAGGAGGATCCCGGGGCCGTTGCCGGCGCTGTCGTAGGCGAGCTCGGTGCCGTTGACCGGCGCCGTGCTCAGCGCTCGTTCGCCTGGGACTCGCGGTAGCGCCGCGCGAGGGACTCGAGCAGCGCCCAGGCGACCTTGGGATGCTCCTCGACGAACGGCCGGAACTCCCAGGGCGTGAGGCCGTAGCAGAGGAGATCGGTGGCGGCGATGATCGACGCCGAGCGGATTCCCGAGTCGATCAGCGCGATCTCGCCGAAGTGGTCGCCCGGCCCGAGCGTGGCGCGGTGCTCGCCGCCGACGAGCACCTCTGCGTTGCCCGCGGCGATGACGAAGAAGCCGGCGCCGCCCGCGCCCTCGGTGGTGACCGCGGCGCCCTCGGCAAAGCGGCGCTCGTGCAGCTGCCGGGCCAGCTCCTCGAGGTCGCTCTCCTCGAGCGTGGAGAACAGCTGCACGTTGCGCAGGACGTCGACCGGTGCGCTCATCGCGGCGATCATAGACGCCGGGCAGGTCCGCGGGCAGTCGCGGCGAAGTCCGTACCTCGTGCGGACGCAGGCCGCTCTCTACGACGAGATCGACCTCGAGCTCTCGTGGTCCGAGGCGGAGCTTCCCGAGCGGGAGCGGACGAAGCACGTCCACCGGCTCCACCCCTACCTCGGCAAGTACGTCCCGCAGCTCGTCGAGGTCTTCCTGGGGCGCTACGGGCGGCCGGGGCGGCTCGTCTGGGATCCGTTCGCGGGCTCCGGGACGACGCTCGTGGAGGCGAACGCGTTCGGCTCGCCGGCGGCCGGCTGCGACATCTCCGCGTTCAACTGCCTGCTCGCCCGCGTGAAGACGGCCGAGTACGAGCGCGAGGCGCTGCTCGCCGACGCCGCGGGGCTGGCCGATGCGGAAATGCAAGATCCGACCCCGGGCGAGGCGTCGCCGTACCTCGCGCGCTGGTTCGCGCCGCGGGCGCTTCGCGAGCTGCTCGCCTTTCGCAGCAGGATCGAGGGCACCGCGTACCCCGACCTCTGGCGCGTCGTCCTCTCCCGCGCGGCTCGCTCCGCGCGGCTCGCGCGCCACTTCGACCTCGACTTCCCGGCCGAGCCCGTGCAGGGGGAGTACTTCTGCCACAAGCACCGGCGCACGTGCCGCCCCGTCGGCGAGGCCGCCAAGTTCCTGCGCCGCTACGTTCGCGACGCCGTGACGCGGACGCTCGCCTTCGGTGAGCTGCGCCGTGCGACGGAGGCGACCGTCCTCCACGGCGACGCGCGCGCTCTCGACCCGCCCGGGCCGGTCGACCTCGTCGTCACCTCGCCTCCGTACCCGGGCCTGATCGACTATCACGAGCAGCATGTCTACGCCTTCGAGCTCCTCGGGCTCGAGCGGCGCGACGCGGACGAGATCGGGCGCGGGGTCGCCGGCTACTGCGAGGGCGTGGCCGAGATCCTCGCCAGGGCAAGGCGCGCGCTCGCTCCCGGCGGGCGGATCGTCGTCGTCGTCAACGACCGCCGCGGCCTCTACGACGGCATCCTCGCCGATGCCGGCCTGCGCCTCGAGGAGCGCAGCGCACGCCACGTGAACCGGCGCACGGGCCGGCGCAACGGCGAGTACTTCGAGGACGTGCTGGTGGCCGTGCCCGCGCGACGCGGGATCAGGCCTCGGGCCTGACCGCCTGCGCCCGGCGGCCGAGCTCTTCGATCTTCCCCTCCGCGGCGTCGAGCTTGCCGACGCAGAGGCGGTAGAGCTCCTCGCCGCGCTCCCAGAGGCGCACAGCCTCCTCCAGCTCGGCACGGCCGCTCTCGAGCTCGGCGACGATGCGCTCGAGCTCGGTGCGGGCCTGCTCGAAGGTGAGGTCGGCGCTCACTGCCGCGTCTCCTCGACCCGGGCGCCGAGGCCGCCCTCCGCCAGCTCGACGTCGATGCGCGTCCCGGGTGCGACCGTCCCCGCGGTGCGGAGGATGCCTGCCTCCGTGCGCACGATGGCGTAGCCGCGCTCGAGCGTCGCCCGAGGGGAGAGCGTGCGCAGCTTGCCCGCGAGGCCGTCGAGGCGAGTGCGCTTTCGCTCGAGCAGGAGCGCGGGCGCGCGCGTGAGCCGCTCGCCGTCGCGCGCGAGCGCCTGCCGGCCGCGCTCGAGGATGCGTGTCGTGTCACGCGCGAGCGCGGCGCGCAGCCGGTCGAGCTCCTCCCGGAGACGGCTCTCGTCCGGCACGACGAGCCTGGCCGCGGCGGTCGGCGTGGACGCCCGCACGTCCGCCGCGAGGTCGCACAGGGGGGTGTCCTGCTCGTGCCCGACGGCCGAGACGACCGGGACGGGGCACGCCGCGACGGCCCGCACGACCCGCTCGTCGCTGAAGGGGAGCAGATCCTCGAAGCTGCCGCCGCCCCGGGCGAGGACGACCACGTCCACCTCGGGCTCGGCCGCGAGCGCCCCGAGCGCTGCGGCGATGGCGGCCGGGGCCTTCACGCCCTGCACGAGCGTCTCCGCCACGAGGATGCGCGCCGCCGGAAAGCGCGCGGCGACCGCGGTGAGGAAGTCGCGCTTGGCGGCCGCCTCGTTGCCGGTGAGGAGGCCGATCCGGCGCGGGAGGAGCGGCAGGCGCCGCTTCCGCTCGGCCGCGAAGAGGCCCTCGGCCGCCAGCGCCTTCTTCAGGCGCTCGATCCGCAGGAGCGCCGCCCCGAGCCCGAGCGGCTCGAGCGAGAGCGCGCGCAGCTGGAAGACGCCGCGGGCCTCGTAGAGCTCCGGCCGCCCGTAGACGTGCACCTTGTCCCCGTCGCCGACGTCGACGCGCAGCGCGTCGAAGGTCGTGCGCGGCATGGAGACCGGCAGGCAGGAGCCGTCCTCGATGTCCTTCAGCGTGAAGAAGACGCTCTGCCACCCCTCCTGGCGGCGAAGCTCGGTGATCTCGCCCTCGACCCACAGCGTGGGCAGGCGCGCCAGCCACGACCCGATCCCGCGGTTGAACGCGGACACCGAGTAGACCTTGCGGTCGCCGTGGAGCGTCGCCTCGACCTTCACGAGCCGACTGTAGCTCAGGGCTCCGGCGGGCTAGAGCAGGATCTCGGCCGCGACCTCGGGGGCGCAGCCGCGGCGCCCGACCAGCTCGACCGCCTGGTGGAGGTCGGCGTGGCTCGAGGCGAGGCGCTCCGCGAGGGGGAGCGGGTAGCCGGCCTCCATCAGCACGTGGAGCCGCCAGCTCTCCACCTTGCCGCGCTCGTCCTGGTCCCGGTCGTCGAGAAGCGTCAACTGATCCATCGCCGCGTTCGGTTCTCTCTCTAGGAGACGATTCCTGCCGAGATCGGTTTGTTAAGAGGAGATTGACCCGGGCCCGAGGCCGCGGCGCGCTACTCGCGCTCGACGGCCTTGACGGCCCGCTCGACCTGGTCGAGCTTGGTGTCGAGGCGGACGTCGACCTCCTCTTCGTAGGCGGCGATCCGCTGCTCGGCTGCGGCCAGCGCCGCGTCGAGGCGCTCGGAGACGTGGCGCAGGCGTTCGCTTGCCACCTCCCCCTGGGCCTCGGCCGCCCGCGCGACGTCGCGGAGGCGCCGTTCCATGCGGTCGGCGGTCTGGCGGGCGAGCTGAACGATCCGGTCGGAGACGTCGGTCTCCGCCTGGCGGACGAACTCCTCGATGGACTTCTCGAGCTCCCGCGAGAGACGCTCGGCCGACTTCTCCCGCGACTGTTTGATCTGCTGGTCGAAGCGCCGCTCGGCCTCCTCCGAGAGGCGCGTCGCCGCCCGGTCGAGCGCCTTCTCGAGCTGCTGGAGCTGCCGGCGCTCGGCCTCGGCGTGCCCCTGGGTCACACGCGACCGGGCCTCCGCCTCCTCGCGGTCGAGCTGCTCGCGCAGGCTGCGCTCGCGCTCGCGGAGCCGCTCGCCGACCTCGTGGAGGGCTCGGCGGCGCTCGGCGGCGTGGGCCTCCACCTCGGCGCGCCCCTCCTCGACGAACTGGGTGATGAGCTGCTCGAACTCGGAGCGGAGGCGCGCCAGGGCGGCCTTCTGCTCCTCGCTCGCAGCGGCGAGGCGGTCGGCGTCGGCGTGCAGGCGCTTGTCGTAGTCCGCCAGGGCCTGCTTCTGGCGCTGGCTGAGCTGGGTCAGCTGCGCCTCGAGGTCGCGCTGCCCGCGGTCGAGGTCGGCGGCCCACGCCATCAGCCGGGTCTCGAGACGCCCCTGCGCTCCCGCAACCGCCTCGGTGAGCTCCACCCGCGCGTGCTCGGCCTGGCGGGCGATCGCGTCCCGCCGCTCCTCGGCCAGCCGGCGCTCCTGCTCGCCGAGCGCGTGGCCCGTCTCGGCCCGCTCGCGCGCGAGGATCCGGTCGAGCTCGACCCGGCGCAGCTCCGCCTGCTCGGCGAGGTAGGCGTCCAGGCGGGCGCGCGCGTCCGCCTCCACCCGCTCGAACTCCTGGACCCGGCGCAGCCCTCGCGCCAGGAGGTAGAGGCCCGTCTCGCAGAGGGCCGCGACGACGAGGCCCCCGGCGGCGACGAGGAGGAGGTCGGTGTCGGCGGTCTCCTCTGCGATCCCGAGCCCGGCGGCGACCGCGCCGGCGAGGGCGAGCACGCCGAGCGCGACCGCGAGGCCGAGGAGGAGGCGCTCGGGAATCCGTCCGAACGCGACCGCGACGAGCGAGACGGCGACCACGCCGAGCGCGGCCGCGAAGGCGATCTCCAGCGCGAGCTCCATCGTCCAATCCTAGAGCGCGCGCATCAGGACGAGAGCGACGGCGAGCGAGACGGTCGCCCACGCGAGCGCCTGGAGCGCCGCCTCGTTCCCGCGGACGAGGAAGCCCGGGGTGACGGGCTCCGACGTGCCGTCGGCACGCTCGACCCGCCCCTCCACGCCGACCACGTCGCGGCGGACGTCCCGTACGGGCGTCGAGAGCAGGCGCTGGGCGCGGCTGAGCAGGAAGGCGAACACGGCGGCGGCGGCGACGGCGAGGTCGAGCTCGCCGGCAGCGGCGAAGTACGCGGTGACGAGCGGGAACGAGCCCCACGCAAGCGCGAACCAGCCATCGCCGTGGAAGCGTCCGCCGAGCAGCTCCAGGTTGTACGCGACCACGACGAACGCGCCGGCGAGGACGAAGGCGCCGATCCAGGGGTCGACCGCCACCGCCCCGGCGACGCCGATCGCGACCGCGCCGGCGATCGAGGCGACCGCGAGCCCGACGAGGACGCCGCCGGGAATGCTCGTCCGCAGGGGCCGGCCGTTCAGCTCGTCGAGGGCGTGCGCGCCGATGCCGAGCGCGAGGGCGAACGCCGCGAGGGTGGGGAGGAAGCGGTCCCATGCGAACGCGGGCGTCAGGGCCGCGCCGATGGCGACGTAGCTCAGGTGCCACGCCGTGTACGGCGGGTGGAGCAGCGTCACGTAGTCGCGCCAGCCCCCGGGCTGCAGGGCGTAGAAGGCCGGCCGGCTGCCCTCAGCCTGCACGCGCGCCCCACATGACGATCCCCCCGCCGAGGCTCAGCAGGCGGGCCCGGACGCCCTCGATGCCCGCGCCCTCCCACACCCCGCGGAGGCGGTCGGGCGGCCAGCGCTCCCAGAACGAGCGGATGCTGGGCCCGAGGAAGCCGCCCACCTCGCCCCAGCCGGGCGAGGCGGCGCGGCCGGCGAGCGGCAGCCCGGCGCACACCCAGGCCTCCCAGGCCGCGCGCGGCAGCGGTCTCGGCGGAACCGCGAACTCGAGCATGGCGATCGTCCCTCCCGGCCGGACGACCCTGACGAGCTCGCGCATCGTCGCGGCCGGATCGTCGACGTAGCGGAGGAGGTAGGTGAACGTCAGCCCTGCGAAGGCGGCGTCCTCGGACGGGAGCTCCTCCGCACGTCCCTCCCGGAGCTCGACGCGGTCGGCCAGGCCGGCGGCCTCGACCCGGCGCCGGCCCTCGGCCAGCATCTCCGGGCTCTGGTCGACGCCGACGACGCGACAGCCGTGCCGGCGGGCGAGCTCGATCGCGACCGCGCCGGTCCCGCAGGCGACGTCGAGCACCGTGTCGCCGGGGCCGGCGTCGACGCGCGAGACGAGGAACGCGCGCCAGCGCGGGTCCTGCCCGAAGCTGAGGAGCCGCGCGTAGCGGTCGTACGTCCCGGCGAGCGGCGCGAAGAGCTCGCGGGCGGCGCGGTTCCGCTCCGAGGCTGGGGCGACCACCCGGCTATTGTTGCGCCCCGTGAGCCTCGAGGAGGAGCTGAGCGCCGCCCGAGAGGCTGCGCAGGCGCACGCCGGCGACGGCGAGGAGGTCGTCGCGGTGATCCCGGCGGAGCCCGGCTCGGGCTCACGGGTGTACCTCGTGGCCTACGAGGCCGCCGGGGAGCGCACCTGGCTGGCGCTCGACGCGGCCGGCGAGCCGGTCGCCGACCGCACGCTCGTCCGCGACGCGGTGGCGATCGCGGCCATGGTCGAGCTCGCGGAGGAGAGCGCCGGAGGCGGCGAGATCGGCGAGCTGCGCGCGCGCCTCGTCGAGCTGCGCCTGACGGACAACCCAGAGGGGATCGAGGAGGCCGAGGTGGCCGCGGCCGAGCTGCAGGCGGCGCTCAGGCAGCCGCCGCGCGTGGCCAGTGTTCCCTACCTCGATGAGCTGGGCCTGGCGGCGGCGAAGCTCGAGGGGGCGCTGGGCGAGGTCGGCGGCTCGCCGTTCGCCGAGGCGATGAAGACCGGCGTGGCGGCGTCCGACGAGCTCGCCGACGACGTCGAGAGCCGCTACAAGCTGCCGCTCGGGTAGGCCAGGAGGGTCCGGCGAGACGCAGGCTGTGCCGCCGACGAGCGACGTTCCACCAGACCCTCCTAGAGCGCGCCGCCGGCCGCGCCCGGGGCGGAGGGGTCCTCGCCCGCGTCGCCGACCGGGGTGCGCGCGAGGTAGTCCTCGGCGAGCAGCAGGTTCGACTCGGCCGCGCGCGTCACGATGGAGAGCAGGTCGGACATGCTCGCAACCTCCTCGCGCTGCTCCTTCAGGAACCAGTCGAGGAACTGCGCGCCGACGAGCTCCTCCTCCTCGCGGGCGAGCGAGGCGAGCCGGCTGATCTGCGCCGTCACCTGCTTCTCCTGCTCGAGCGCGAGCAGTACCGGCTCGACCGCGTCCGCGAAGTCCGTCTTGGGCGCGGGCACCGCGGGGACGGTGACCGTCTCGTCGGCGTCCAGGAGGTACTGGACGATCATGTGCGCGTGGTTCCGCTCCTCCACGGCCTGCCGGTAGAAGTGGGCGGCGAGCTGGGGGAGGGTCTCCCGGTCGTAGTAGACGGCGATCGCCACGTACTGCTGCGACGCGGCGTACTCGTTGGCGATGTGGGCGTTCAGCTCCTCGGCGAAGCTCATCGGTGCGTACATTACGTGGGGAGAGCGACGAAAGGACGCAATGGAAGGTGGATTCGGCTTCCCGCTGGGAGGCGACCCCGAGGAGCTCATGCGCGGCCTGCGCGAGTTCGCCGAGCGGCAGACGGAGGCGATGCAGGAGTCGCAGCGCGAGCAGTTCGCCACGCTCACCCTGAACACCGCGGTCGAGCTGACCGGCGCCGCGCTCCGGCAGCTGACCGTCGAGGGCACGGCGGACGAGCAGGCGATCGCCCTTCGCGACGGCATGCGCGTGCTCTTCCCCGAGGCGGTCGCGCTCGTCTCTGCGGCCCGCCAGGGCTTCATGCGCGAGCGCTAGACCGGGAGGGGCGCCGATGCCGTTCCCGGATCCCGGCACGCTCGCGGTCTTCGCGGCGGCCGCTGTCGCGCTGCTCGTCATCCCCGGGCCGGCGGTGCTCTACATCGTCGCGCAGTCGATCGAGCACGGGCGGACGGCCGGCCTGGTCTCGATGCTCGGGATCCAGGTCGGCGGCCTCGTGCACGTGGCGGCCGCCGCGCTGGGGCTCTCGGCGCTTCTCCTCCAGTCGGCGACGGCGTTCAACGTCGTCAAGTTTGCCGGCGCCGCGTACCTCGTCTTCCTGGGGCTACGGAAGCTCCTGCGGCGGGAGCGCTTCGAGACGACCGGCGAGCGCCCGCCCCGCCGCCTCGACCGGCTGTTCGCGCAGGGCGTCGTCGTCAACATCCTGAACCCGAAGACGGCGCTCTTCTTCTTCGCGTTCCTGCCGCAGTTCGTGGACGTGGACGCGGGCTCGGTCGGCCTCCAGATCGCGGCGCTCGGCGTGATCTTCATCGGGATCGCGGTCGTCAGCGACGGCATGTACGCGCTCGCGGCGGGCACGGCGTCGGGCTGGCTCCGCGGCAATCCGCGGTTCCTGCGGGCGGAGCGGTGGATCTCGGGGACGGTGCTCGTCGGGCTCGGGGTGACGGCGGCCCTCTCGGGCTCGAACCGGGCGAAGTAGAGAGGCGTGCGTCGGCACGGCCCTTCCTGGCCTTCGCACTTGTTCCGGCCGTCGTCCTGATGGGTCTCGTCTTCCTCCTCGCTTGGGGGCAGTCGGTCGAGGACGCCTGCCTCACGAGCGATGCGCATCCTGCGTTGGAGAGCGACCGCGCGTCGTCGGGGCGCTGGTCGCTCCGCGAGCTCGGGCTGGTCTGTGAGATCACCCGTCGGAACGGGACGGTCGAGCGCTGGGCCGAGTGCTTGGGACCCCCGGGCGCAGCACCACCTCCCTGTCTCCTGGGGCACCCCGGCCCACCACCCGCTTTCGAGCCTAACGCCGAAAAGCGCGCGTGTCTGTCACGCCGTGTGCCGGGAGCGTGACGGTTGAGCCTCGGCTCAGCCGATCTCCACCCGGCGGGCCAGGCGCCAGAACGTCTCCCGGAAGCCGCGGCGCGGCCAGAACCGCGACGACTCCAGGTTCGCCACGCGCCAGTCCGTGTGGACGGCCGTGTGGCCGTGCTCCGCCGCCCAGCGCAGGGCGTGCTCGGTGAGCGCGACGCCGGCGCCGCGGCCGCGCGCCTCGGGGAGGATCGCGGCGACGGCGAGGTAGATCGAGCCCGGGGGGCGGGCGAGGTCCGGCTCCTCCGGTTCGAGCAGGAGGTGACCGACGACGCGGCCGTCCAGCTCGGCGACGAAGTATGCGGTGCCCGGTGCCGCGAGCGTCTCCTCCCAGTCGGCGAGGAAGACCGTGACCGACGGCACCGTCAGGCCGGTGAACGTCGGCGCCTCCGTGTGGTGGAGCCAGATGGCGGTGACGAGCTCGGGTGTCGCCCGCAGGTCCTCCATCGCGCCCCGGCGGACGGCCAGTCCCGCCGCGAGCGGCCGCGGCTCGGCGCCGCTCTCGCGGATCCCGTGCGCCTGCATGTGTGCGAACGCGAGCCGGAACCAGGGCTCGGCGAGCTCCGGCACGGCCGGCGCGAGGGCCACGTGCAGCCTCGCGCCCGCCTCGACCC
>DASPGT010000156.1:0-22626 GCA_035620475.1 Gaiellaceae bacterium
CGCCGCGGGAAACCGGCGCGGCCTCGTGATGATCCCGGCACGGTCCGCGCGGGTTTCGCAGGGCGCCGCCCGATAGCCTGAACTCAGGGGGCTCGCGTCCCCCCACCAGGGGGTGGGCCCGCACCATTCGGCTCGCCCCTAGGGCTCTTCGAGGCGGAGCGGGCGCTCGAAGAGCGTCGAGAGGACGATCTGGGTCTGAGTCCGCAAGACGCCCTTGTGCTCGCGGAGGCCCTCCAGGAGCCGCTCGAGGTGGCGCGTGTCCGTCGCCCGCACGACGAGCACGGCGCTCGCCTCGCCGGCGACCGTGTACGCCGCGACGACCTCCGGGTGGCCCTCGACCGCCGCCCGCACCTCGTCGGCCGCCATCGTCCCCTCGCAGAAGAGGGAGACGACTGCCTGCATCGACCAGCCGAAGAGCGCGGGATCGAGGACGGCCGTGTAGCCCGTGATGACGCCCGCCGCCTCGAGCCGGTCGACCCTCCGCTTCACGGCCGGGGCCGACAGCCCGACGGTGTCGCCGACCTCGCGAAACGACCGGCGGGCGCCGCCTCGGAGGAGCGCAACGATCTGCCGGTCGACCTCGTCCATTCTGGCGCTTCGCGGCCTCACGGCGCAACGAAGAGCCATTGTGTCCGGCGGGTCACACGGCCATCATTGCAGGAACGCCGGAAGAAGGAGCAGAATTCGATGCCTACGCAGCTCGAGACCAACGCCCACGTGCCCGCCGTCGACCCGATGCCGCTGCTCGGGCTCGACCACATCGAGCTCTGGGTGGGGAATGCGATGCAGGCCGCCCACTACTTCACGACCGCGTACGGATTCCGTGAGGTCGCCGCCGCCGGGCTCGAGACGGGTAGCCGAGACCGGGCCTCGCGTGTGGTGCAGCACGGGAACGTGCGTCTCGTCCTCACCGCGCCGCTCGTCGGCGCGAGCCCCGTCGCCGCGCACGTCGCCGCGCACGGCGACGGCGTCCGCTCGCTCGCCCTCGCGGTACCCGAGACAGCCGCCGCGTACCGGACGGCGCTCGAGCGGGGCGCGCGCGGCGTCGAGGAGCCGTACGAGCTGAAGGACGAGCACGGCGTCGTGCGCCTCGCCTCGATCGCCCTGTACGGCGACACAATCCACACCTTCGTCGAGCGCGGCGGCTACGACGGGCCCTTCCTCCCCGGCTACGCGGCCGTCGACGGCGGCGCCGATCTCGGCCTCCTGACGGAGTTCGACCACGCCGTCGGGAACGTCGAGCTGGGCCGCATGGACGAGTGGGTCTCCTTCTACGAGCGTGTCCTCGGCTTCACCGAGATGCTCGCCTTCACCGACGAGGACATCTCGACCGAGTACTCCGCGCTCATGTCCAAGGTCGTGTCGGACGGCGAGGGGCGCCTCAAGTTCCCCATCAACGAGCCGGCCGAGGGGAAGCGGAAGTCGCAGGTGGACGAGTATCTCGAGTTCTACGGCGGCCCGGGCGTCCAGCACATCGCCGTCCAGACACCCGACATCGTGAACGCGGTCCGGGTTCTCCGGGAGCGCGGCATCCGCTTCCTCGCCACGCCGACGACGTACTACGACGGCGTCGCCGAGCGCGTGGGGGAGATCGACGCCGAGTACGCTGATCTCGCGGAGTTGGGTATCCTCGTCGACCGAGACGACGAGGGCTATCTGCTGCAGATCTTCACCAAGCCGCTCGGCGACCGGCCCACGGTCTTCTTCGAGCTGATCGAGCGCCACGGCTCCCGCGGCTTCGGCGCCGGCAACTTCAAGGCGCTCTTCGAGGCGCTCGAGCGCGAGCAAGAGCTCCGCGGAAACCTCTAGGAGCCACGGTGCCGACCTACATCAGCCGGGGCCGCGTTCCGCGCAAGCGCCACATCCAGTTCCGGGAGAACGGAACGCTCCTGACCGAGGAGGTCATGGGGCTCGAGGGCTTCTCAGGGAACGAGTCGATCCTCTACCACCTCCACTCGCCCTGCCGCGTGTCCGAGGTGGCGTCCTTCGAGCCGATCGTCCGCGAAGAGTGGATCCCGGACGGACATGCCCACCGCCATCTGCGTACGCACGAGGTCGAGCCGGGCGGCGACGCGATCGGCGGGCGGCGTCTGCTCATGTGGAACGACGACGTCGAGATCGAGATCTGCCGCCCGACCGAGCCGATGGACTTCTTCTACCGGAACGGTGAAGGAGACGAGGTCGTCTTCGTCCACGAGGGGAGCGGCACGCTGGAGACCATCTTCGGCGACCTGCCGTACCGCGAGGGCGACTACGTCGTCATCCCGCGCGGCACGACCTACCGCTTCGAGCCGGAGGGCGAGCAGCGCCATGTCGTCTTCACCTCGCCCGGCCTGATCGAGATTCCGCGCCGCTACCGCAACGAGTACGGGCAACTGCTCGAGCACGCCCCGTACTACCACCGCGACATCCACCCGCCCGTCGAGCTGAACACGCACGGCGACCGCGGCGAGCACGTCGTCAAGCTGAGGATCAAGGACGGGATCCAGACCTACGTCCTCGACTACCACCCGTTCGACGTGGTCGGCTGGGACGGCTACGTCTACCCGTGGACGTTCAACATCCGCGACTTCGAGCCGATCACGGGCCGGATCCACATGCCGCCGCCGTCGCACCAGACCTTCCAGGGGCGCAACTTCGTCATCTGCTCGTTCTGCCCGCGCAAGCTCGACTTCGACCCCGAGGCGATCCCGATCCCGTACCACCACTCGAACCTGAACAGCGAGGAGATGATCTACTACGTCGACGGCAACTTCTCCTCGCGCAAGGGCATCGAGATCGGCTCGGTGACGCTGCACCCGTCGGGCATCCCGCACGGGCCGCACCCTGGCCTCGCGGAGAAGTCGATCGGGATGACGGAGACCCACGAGTACGCGGTCATGTGCGACACGTTCCACCCGCTCCGCCTGAGCGCGCTCGCGCGCGAGCTCGACGACCCGGCCTACGCCTACTCCTGGCGCGACGCGGCCGACGCCGCCGTGGACGAGGATCCCGCAGGGGTGACGTCGCACCTTTGAGCGGCCGCACGCTCGTCGTCGACTTCGACGGCACGATCACCGAGCAGGACCTCCTCGACGAGATCGCCCAGACCTTCGGCGACGAGGACGTCTACAAGGAGGTCGACGAGGGCCTCGACGACGACTCGCTGACGCTCAACGAGGTGATCCGGCGCGAGTTCGAGCCGGTGCGGGCGCCGCTCGCGGAGGTGCAGGAGTGGGTGCTCGAGAAGGTCGGCGTGCGCCCAGGCTTCCGCGAGCTCGTCGAGCTGGCGCGCGCACGCGGCTGGCGGTTCGTGATCGTCTCGTCCGGTTTCCGCGAGCTGATCGAGCCGGTGCTAGAGCGGGAGGGCGTGGCGGGGATCGAGCTGCTCTCGAACACGGTCGATCCCGACCCCTCGGGCTGGAAGGTGCAGTTCCGCGTCTCGGAGACCTGCGACGTTTGCGGCCAGCCGTGCAAGCGCTCGACCGCCGCCGCGCTCGCCGACGGGAGCGAGCTCGTCTATGTCGGCGACGGCTACTCCGACCGCTGCGCCGCCGAGTCGGCCGACCTCGTCTTCGCCCGGCGCGGCCTCGCGCGCTACCTCGAGGAGCGGGGGGTCCCCTTCGAGCCCTTCGAGGACTTCCATTCCGTCGCTCGCCGTCTCGCTTCCTGAGCCGTTCGACTTCGCGCTCTCGACCGAGCGGTACCGCGCGTTCGGCCCGGACCTGGCGAACCTCTGGCGCGACGGCGGGCTCCACCGCGTGCTCGGCGGCCGCGAGGTGCGGATCGAGCCGGCGGCAGGCGGGGTGGCGGTCGCCGGCGCGACGGCGGAGCTCGCCGGGCCCGTGCGCCGCTACCTCGGCGGCCCCTTCGACCTGGATGCGTTCGCGGGCTTCGCCGTCACCGAGCCGGTGCTCGCCGAGATCGTGCCGGCCCTGCGCGGCTTCCGGCCGCCGCTCGTCCCCGACCCGTTCGAGACGCTGGTGACGTCGATCACGGCGCAGCAGATCTCGCTGCGCGCGGCCGCCAGCATCCGCAACCGCCTGATCGAGGCGTTCGGCGAGCGGCACGAGCACGCCCACGCCTTCCCGGCGCGCGAGCGGCTCGCGCTAGCCCGCACGGAGGAGCTCACCGCGATCGGCTTCTCGGGGCGAAAGGCCGAGTACGCGATCGGGCTCGCCAGGGCCGACCTCGACCTCGACGCGCTCGCGCTCCTTCCCGATGACGACGTGCGGGCGGCGCTCGTCGCCCTGCCCGGGATCGGCGCGTGGACCGCCGACTGGTTCCTCGCCCGCCACCTCGGCCGGCCGGAAGCCTGGCCGGCCGGCGACCTCGCGCTGCGGAAGGCAGTCTTCCGGTTTTACGGCGACGACGCGGACGTCCAGGCGGTCGGCGAGCGCCTCGCCCCGTTCGCCAACCTGGCGGCGCACTACCTGCTCGTCGCCCATAGGGTTCACGGTTAGTGCTCCTCCAGGCAATGAACGCCGGCCTCTGCGCCGCGATCACGCGGCGCCTGAGCCCACCCTCGCCCTTACCAAGGCTTCTAGCCTTGGCCGCCGACGAGTGCGGGCTCATGCTTGGTGCTCGCAACGCAGAAGCGCGGCAACATCACCTCGAGGAGCACTGATGGCGTACGAGGCCCACGTCGAAGGCGCCCCGAACGAGGAGCTCGTGCGCCGCCTGATCGAGGAAGCGCGCGCCGCCGGCGCGGACACGGTCGAGATCGAGACGACCCACGAGGACGGCGACGCCTGGATCCGCGCGGGCTTCACGGAGACGGCGCGCGTCCTCCAGGCCCCCGTCGACGCGCTGGAGGAGCACCTCGGCGCGCGCGAGCACCCGTCCTACGGGTCGCTCCACGTGCAGACCGACGACGTGGACGCCGTCGTCCGCGCGGTGCGCCAGTTCGTCCCGCGGCTCCCGGGCGGCTCCCAGGGGAGCGCCGTGCTCCCGCCCGCCGACGGCTGGACGTCCGCCTTCGACGAGCTCACCGACCGCGAGCCGGAGATGCTCCGCCGCCTCGCGCGGGAGATCTCCGACCGCATGGGGGCGTTCGTCGTGACGATGGGCCTGGAGGAGGGGCGGGTCGTCCGCTACGTCGCCTTCGAGCGCGGGCGCGTCGTGGACGAGTACCTGTCCGTCCCGGAGCACTACGGCCCGCTGCCGCCCGGCGAGGTGATCGCGCTCGGCGCCAACCCCCGGCTGATGGCGCGGCTCACCGGCGCCGACCCGGACGCCGTCCGCGCGGTCGCCCGGACCGCCGCCTCTCCCGCCGAGCTGCCGCCGGCAGCCGAGCTGCTCACGGAGCTTGCCGGCCTCTTCGGCTTCCCGCAGGCGGCGCACGGCTACCCGGAGGCAGCCGGGCGGGACGACGCGATCGTCATCCCCCGCGCGTAGCCGGGGCAGAAACCCCGGTCAGCGGGATCCCTGATGCCGTCTGCGGCCCCACCCCGATGGCGGCTGCCTCGGCCTGGTCGACACTCGTGAGAGAAGGAGGTGATCACGGTGACGACGCGGACCGTAGAGATCCATCGGCGCGCGGCTCCGCCAACCGTCGATCCGAGCCTCGGGGTGCTGCGCGCCGATGCTCAGAGGGAGCTCCTCGAGACCCGAGCGCGCAGCTTCCGCATCAGGCAGATGGCTCACAGCTTCGGGAGCGAGCGCTACTGCAAGCGAGGACGCTGGCTGGGGCTCGCGGTGGTGGTGTTGACGACGATCGTCGGCACAGGGGCGTTCATCTCCCTGCAGAACGACCCCAGCACGTACGCCAAGGTGATCGTCACGGTGCTCAGCATCACGGCCGCGGTCGCTGCCGCGCTCAAGGAGTACGCGGGGTACGAGGATCTCAGCAAGCGACACGGATCGGCGGCGACCGAGTACCAGAAGCTCCGCTACGGCACGGAGGAGCTGCTCGAGGAGCTGCTGGACGGAGCCTCGCCGGAGGACCTGCGAGAACGCCTCGGGAAGCTGGACGAACGGGCCGGGACGTTGACGGCCGAGACGATTCCCGTTCTCCCGGGAGGCTTGTACCGGAAGGCCGAGCGCTGGGTGGACGAGCAGCGCCTCCGCACGAGCGCAGGCGTGAGCTCCGGCTTCTAACCGGTGGCGTTCACGGTGTGCCGGCGGCGCGGCCGTCCTTGCGGCGGTCGGAGCCGGCGCTCCAGCCGGCCTCGCTCCGCAGGATCGCCTGGCCGCCGCCGAAGAGTCCGTGGTCGTCGGTCGGCACCGGGCGGAGGCCGAGCGCCTCGACCTCGCCCGCGCGCTCCCAGAGCCCTTCTTCCAGCAGGACGCCGCCGCCGTCGAGGCGGAAGCGCGGACGGTCGAGCGCCTGCTGCGGGTCGAGCCCCTCGTCGACGAGGGCCGAGACGAGCTGGACGTGCGCCTGCGCCTGGATGAAGCCGCCCATGACGCCGAAGGGCCCGCGCAGCGCGCCGTCGCGCAGGAGCATCCCCGGGATGATCGTGTGGTACGGGCGGCGCCCCGGCTCGACCCGGCCGGAGACGGCGAAGCAGGCCCCGCGGTTCTGGAGGACGATCCCGGTGCCGGGCGCGACGACGCCGCTCCCGAACCCCTGGAAGAGGCTCTGGATGAAGGAGACGGCCGTGCCGTCGCCGTCGGCGGTGCAGAGGTAGACGGTGCCGCCCGCCGGCTCCCGCACCGGGGCGGCGGCGTCGCCGCGCCGCCGCGCGAGGAAGCCCGGCTCGAGCAGGTCGCCGACCCCGGCGCCGTCGCGGACGCGCTCGAAGGCATCGGCGAGCGCGAGGCGCACGCACTCCACCTGCGCTGCGAAGGAGGGCTCGCCGAGGCCGAGGAGCCCGAGGCCCTCGAGGGCAGCGACGCCCTGAGTGGGCGGCGGCAGCTCGCAGACGGTCGTGCCGCGGTAGTCGACGGTGAGGGGCTCGACCCAGCGGGGCTCGTAGGCGGCCAGATCCTCCTCGGCGAGCCAGCTGCACGAGGCGATCGCGGCCGCCACCTCCCCCCGGTAGAGCGCGTCGGGGCCCTCCCCGGCGACGCGGCGCAGCGTGGTGGCGAGCGCGGGGAGCTGCACCGTGTCGCCGGCGGACGGCACGGGGCCGAGCTCGGGCGGGCCGCCCGCCCACGCCGCCGCGGTCATCGGCTGGGCGGCGAAGCCCTCCTCGGCCGCGGCGATCGCGTCCCCGAGGAGCGTGTCGAGGCCGAGGCGCCCGAACTGCGCCGCGAGCGCCGCCCAGCCCGCGACCGCGCCGGGCACCGTGACGGAGCGAGGGCCGGTCTGGGCCGGTGGCTCGGCGGGATCGGCCGAGCGCGGGGCCGGGCCCGCCGCGTCGAGCCCGTGGAGCCGCCCGCCGTCCCAGACGAGCGCGAACGCGTCGCCGCCGATCCCCGTCGACATGGGCTCCGTCACGCAGAGCACGGCGGCGGCCGCGATCGCCGCGTCGACGGCGTTCCCCCCGCGCGCGAACGCGCGCAGGGCCGCGTCCGTGGCGAGCGGCTGGCTCGTCGCCGCCATCGCGGTCGCCGCGACGGCGGCCGGACGGGCGGGGGCGAGCCGGAAGGCCATTGCCCGGTAGCATCGCAGCCGTGCCGCGACCGACCGTCCTCCTACTGCACGCCTTCCCGCTCGACGCGCGGATGTGGGACGGGGTTGCCCCCGCGCTCGCGGAGGCCGGCTACGAGGTCGTGGCGCCCGACCTGCCCGGCGAGGAGGTCGAGCTCGGCTTCCCGGCCTGGGCCGCGCGCGTCCTCGGGCTCGTCGAGGGGCCGTTCGTCCCCGTCGGCTCGTCGATGGGCGGCTACCTCGCCTTCGAGCTCTGGCGGCAGGCGCCCGGGCGGATCGCGGCCATGGCGCTCGTCGGCAGCCGCGCGACGCCCGACTCGCCGGAGCAGAGGCTCGCCCGCGACGACTCCATTCAGCTCCTGGGCGAGAGGGGGCGGGAGCCGTTCTGGGAGGAGCTCGCGCCGCGGCTCTTCGCCGACGGAGCCGACCCGGCCGCGCTCTCGCGCGCGCACGAGCTCGCTCTCGAGCAGCCGGTCACCGCGCTCGTCGCCACCCAGGAAACGATCCGCGACCGCGTCGACTCGCGCCCGACCCTGGCCACGATCGACGTCCCGGTGCTCGTCCTCGTCGGGGAGGAGGACCGGCTGACCCCGCCCGCCGACGCGGAGGCGATGGCGGCCGGGCTCTCTGCTGCGCGGCTCGCCAGGATCCCCGGCGCCGGCCACCTCGCCCCGGTGGAGCGGCCCGATGCCGTCGCGGGCGAGCTCGTCGCCTTCCTGCGGGAGGTCGACGCATGACCGGCGACGAGCTGGCGGCGCTCCTGGAGCAGGACGAGGTGGCGCTCCTCGACGTCCGCTCCGCCGAGGAGTTCGAGGGCCTGGCCGGCTACCCGTGCGACCCGTACCAGGGCCACATCCCCGGCGCGGTGAACCTCGACCTGAACGAGCTCTACGCCGCCGGCGGCGACGCGGCCACGCTCAAGCGCTTCCTGGCCGAGCGCGGCATCTCCGAGGGCCGGCGTGTGATCGCGTACTGCCATTCCGGCTCGCGGTCGGAGCTGGCGGCGGCGCTCCTGCGGGCGGCCGGCGTCGACGCGGTCAACTACGAGGGCTCGTGGCACGAGTGGTCGCGCCGCGAGACTCCGCGCTAGCTTCGGCGTAGGCGAGGAACCGGCCGCAGAGCTCCCGCCCGAGCTCGTTCCACGCGGCGATCTTCTCGTCCGTCTCGGCGAGGAGCGCCTCCGCGTCGAGCGGGCCGTCCTCCTCGGGAGCGGAGGAGACGAGCCAGTCGCGCACGCTCTGCTCCGTGACCTCGGCGTGGAACTGGATCGCCCAGGTGGATTTCCCGGCCCGGAAGGCCTGCAGGCAGCGCTCGTTCCGCGCCAGCGGGACGGCGCCGGTGGGCAGCTCGAAGTGGTACAGGTGCCACTGGAACGACGGGAAGCGCCCGGGCAGCCCGGCGAAGACGGGATCGTCCGCGGCCTCCTCGGTCAGCTCGACCTCGGGCCAGCCGATCTCCGGGCTCGGGAGCCGCCGGACGTGGGCGTGGAGCGCCTTGGCGACGAGCTGGCCGCCCAGGCAGACGCCCATCAGCGGCACCTCGTCGGCGGCCAGGCCTTGCAGGAGGAGCCGCTCGTCGTGCAGCCAGCCGTGCCGGTCCTCCTGGTCGACGTGCATCGCGCCGCCGAAGACGAGCACGGCATCGTAGGACTCGAGCGGCGCCGGCGGCTCCGGGTCCTCCGGGATCAGCCACTCGTCCAGCGCGTGCCCGCGGGCGGCGACCTCGTCGGCGAAGGTGCCCGCTGCGGCGTCGGTCTGGTGGACGACGGAGAGGACTCGCATGCGGCTCACGTTACGCGATGCCGCACCCAGACGTTCGGCTCCCAGTAGGAGCCCAGATCGGCCTCGCGGTCGACCTCGAGCGGCGCGAGGCAGCGCGGGAAGACGTAGGTTCCGCTCTCCGGGAACGGGGTCTCCGTCCACTCCTCCCACTCCGCCACGGTGCCGGTGATGCGGAGCGACCGGGGCACCGGCTGCAGGATCTCCGCGCCCAGCCGGACGTGCAGGCGGATCCACGGGTCGAAGGGGAGCCCGTCGTCCCTCGTCCAGGCGGCGTAGCGCTCGATCGGTGTCAGCGGGTAGCGCTCCTTCCAGGTCGGGCGGAGCGGTGCGATCAGGCTCCCGAAGCCCTGGCGCGCGGCGATCTCGCGCATGGAGAGGATCATCGTCCGCGAGTGGCCGCCGCCCTGGTGCGCGGGCGGGATCTCGATCGCGAGCGCCGAGAGCGCGTTCGGCTCGCCGCCCCCGTCGAAGAGGCGCGCGGCGCTCGAGATCGCCCCGTCGATCCCGGCCGGGAGCCCGGCGACGGTGCCGTCCCACGCGAGCGGAATCGAATGCCCGTGGGCGAGGGCGACGTCGCGCTCCTCGTCGTAGAGGACGAGCTGGAAGTCGCGGAAGTCCTGGTCCAGCCGAATCCAGTGCTGCCCGAGCACGTCGCCCTTCTCGTTGTACGTCGGCCACACGCCGGTGATCTGGTCGTAGGCCCGCTCCCACAGGTCGGGGCGCTCGGCGCAGGTGTGGACCTGGACGCTCACGTCGCCGCGGCGCGCCTGAGCGCCGCCTGGAGCTGGGCCGCCGCCGGTCCCGGGCGCCCGTCGCCGATCGGCCTTCCGTCGAGCTCGATCGCGGGCATGACCTCGCGGACCGAGGAGGACGTGAACGCCTCCTCCGCCGCTGCCAGCTCCTCCACCGGGTAGGCGCCCTCGCGCACGGCGTAGCCGAGCCCGGCGGCCGCCTCGAGCAGCGTGGCGCGCGTGAGGCCGGCGAGGATCCCCAGCTCGAGCCCCGGCGTGAAGAGGTCGCGGCCGGTCCGCCACCAGACGTTCGTGACGGGGCCTTCGAGCACGATCCGGCCGCTGGCGAGGAAGATCGCGTCGTCGGCGTCACGGTGCCGGGCCTCGGCCTCCGCCGCCATGTTCACGGCGTAGCTCGTCGACTTCACCCCGCCCAGGAGCCAGGGTGCGTCGGCGCGGGCGGCCGGATCGAGGCCGAGCTGGATGCTGATCATGCGCAGGCCTCGCGCGCGGCGCAGGTCGAGGTCGGCCGGGAGCGTCGACACCATGGCGAGCGCGGTCGGGTAGCCGCCCCCCTCCCGGCCGGGCGTGACGTACAGCCGGAGGACGGCATTCGGCTCGCCGGAGGCGTCGAGCGCCTCGCGCACGATCCCGCGGAAGGCGACCATGTCCACCGGCGGCAGGCCCAGCCGCTCCGCCGAGCCGGCGAGCCGCTCGAGGTGGTCGTCCAGGCGGAAGGGCCGGCCGTCGTAGACGCGGATCGTCTCGAAGGCCGCGCGGCCGCGCAGGAACGCCTCGTCGTCGGCGTGGAGGACCGGCTCGGACGGGTCGACGAGCCCCCGCCCGCCGACGGCCAGGGCCAGCACGGTCACGTCCGCACGGTCTCCGGCACCGGGGCGCCGACGGCTGCGAGCAGGGGACGTGCCTTCATCCACGACTCCTCGATCTCCGCGTGAGGGTCGGAGTCCCAGACGATGCCGCCGCCGGCCCACAGGTGGATCTCGCCGTCCGCGACCGCGAACGTGCGGATCGTCAGCGCCAGGTCGAGGTCGCCGTTGGGACGGAGGCGCCCGAGCGCTCCCATCGAGGCGCCGCGGCCGACGGGCTCGAGCGCGGCGATATGGTCGAGCGCCGAGATCTTCGGCGCGCCGGTCACCGAGCCGCCCGGGAACACGGCGCCGAGGAGCTCGGCCAGGCCGACGCCCTCGCGGAGCCGGCCCTCGACGGTGGTGACCATGTGCGTGACGCCCGCCAGCTCGCGCTCGGCCATCAGGTCGGGCCAGCGCACGGAGCCGGGCTCGCAGACGCGCGAGAGGTCGTTGCGCTCGAGGTCGACGATCATCACGTGCTCGGCCGCGTCCTTCTCGGACTCCCGCAGCTCGCCGTGCACGCCGGCCGGCCGCGTTCCCTTGATCGGCTTCGTCCAGACGCGGTCGCCGCGACGGGCGAGGAAGAGCTCCGGAGAGGCGGAGACGACCGTCCAGCCGTCGCCGGCGAGCGGCTCGGGATGGAGCGGGCGGAGCGGCGCCAGGCGCGGAGCGAGCGCGGCCGGGTCGCCCTCGAAGGGCGCATGCAGGTGCTGGACGAGGTTGACCTGGTAGACGTCACCGCGGGCGATCGCGTCCTGGACGGCCTCGATCGCGGCCGCGTAGCCCTCGTCGTCCCACGAGCGGCGCCACTCGCCGATCCGGAAGGGCCCCGGGGCAGGCGCCGGCTCGTCCGCCGGGTGGATGCGGGCTGCCAGGAGCGGCAGCCGGCACGGCTCGGGCGGG
Organism: Gaiellaceae bacterium; assembly: GCA_035620475.1. Classification (GTDB taxonomy): domain Bacteria; phylum Actinomycetota; class Thermoleophilia; order Gaiellales; family Gaiellaceae; genus JAIBJN01. The sequence continues at coordinate 11,801 of DASPGT010000156.1, forward strand.
TCGGGCCAGGGCGCGCGGCGGAGGCGGTGCGAGAGCGCGTAGCCGAGGAAGAGATCGGCGACCAGGCCCTCGCGCGCGTGAAAGCCCGCGTCGTCGAGGTAGCCCTCGAGCTCGGCGAGCGGGTCGTCTCCGCGCCAGACTTCGAGCACGGGCGTAACGCTAGCGCGCGCTCAGCAGACGAGCGACAGCGCGATCGGCAGGTCGAGCGTCCCTTCGCGCTCGACGCCGGCGTAGCTGGAGCGGAGCGTGACCGAGTCCCAGTTGATCGAGCCGCCTCGCACGGAGTTCTCGCATGTGTTGTCGGCGACGACTTCGAGGCCGAGGAACATGCGCTCGCCTCGTTCCAGCGTCTCGGGTGCGAACGCGTCGAGACGGCCGGCGCCGGGCTCGCCGGACCGGTGCAGCTCCAGCCGGGGGAGGAGCGAGCCGGGGTGCGTCTCGCCGCCGAGCCCCTCGATCGTAATCGGGTGCTGCCCGGTGTTCACGACGTCGAAGATCACGCCGAAGCTGCCGTCCTCCCGGCCGCTCGCGACGTACGTCGTCCGTTCCTCGAGCTCGTGTCCGAGAACCACCTCGAACTCGAGCGACCCGGGCAGGGGCGCCGCCGTCCCCGCCATGCGGATCGCGGGCGTGTACGAGCGTGGCCAGAGGTAGCCGGCGAGCGCGACGACGGCGAGCGCGAGCGCGACAGCGGCGAGCAGCCCGAGCACGAGCCACCGCCACGGGAACGACCGCGGCGCGGCCGGCGCTTCCTGGCCGACGGACACGGGCCAAGTGTCGCTCACTCCAGGCAGCAGTTCAAGTGGGCCGGGCCGCCCGGCTCCGCCCCTAGAATCGGCCGGGTGGACGCACGGCCGATCGGGATCTTCGACTCCGGCGCCGGCGGGCTCACCGTCCTGCACGAGTGCCTGGTGACGCTGCCGCACGAGGACTTCCTCTATCTGGGAGACAGCGCCCGCTGCCCGTACGGGCCCCGGCCGCACGGCGAGATCCGCCGGTTCGCGCACGAGATCGCCTCGTACCTGGAACAGGAGGGCGTGAAGCTCATCGTGGCGGCCTGCAACGCGGCCACGTCGGCGGCGCTGCCGGCCCTCCAGGAGGGGCTGCGCGTGCCGATCGTCGGCGTGCTCGTGCCGGAGGCGCACGCGGCCGTGCAGGCGACGCGGAACCGCCGCATCGGCCTTCTTGCCACCGAGGCGACGGTCGCGAGCGGGCGCTACGAGGAGGTCGTCCACCAGCTGGACGCGGGCGCGCAGGTCGTCTCGGTCGCCTGCCCCAAGCTCGTGCCGCTGATCGAGGCCGGCGTCGTCGGCCCCGAGCTGGACGCCGCGGTGCGCGAGTACGCGGCGCCGCTTCGGGACGAGGGCGTGGACACCGTCATCCTCGGCTGCACGCACTACCCGATGATCCGGCGCGTGTTCGAGCGGGCCTTCGGGCGCGGGACGACGCTCGTCTTCTCCGCGGAGGAGACGGCGCGGGAGGTGGCGGAGACGCTGCAGCGGAAAGGGGTCGAGAACGACCCGGCCCGCGCCGGCGAGACCCGCTTCCTGACGACCGGCTCGCCGGAGGAGTTCCGCGAGCTCGGCGAGCGCTTCCTACAGCTCCCGATCCCGCGCGTCGAGCAGGTCGCCGTCCGCGAGCTCGAGCGCGCCGCCGCGTGACCGCCATACCCTCCCGACCCGGCCGGCCGCCGCTTAACTCCCCAGGGGCACCCCGTCCCACCACCCGCTTTCGAGCGTACAGCCGAGATGCGCGCGCGTGGCGCGCGGACCGGGCCGAAAGCGTGCCGGAATGACACGGGAAGGCCGCCGGGCCGACGAGCTCCGCCCGGTCGAGATCGTCACCGGGTTCGTGGAGCAGGCGACGGGCTCGGCGCTGATCTCCTTCGGCGCGACGCGTGTTCTGTGCACCGCGAGCGTCGAGGAGGGCGTCCCGCGCTGGCTCGCGGGGAGCGGCCGCGGCTGGCTCACGGCCGAGTACGGGATGCTGCCGGCGTCCACCGGGCAGCGGACGCAGCGCGAGGCGAGCGCCGGGAAGCAGAAGGGGCGCACGGTCGAGATCCAGCGGCTCCTCGGGCGGTCGCTCCGGGCGGTCTACGACCTGGAGACGCTGGGCGAGCACACGATCTGGATCGACTGCGACGTCATCCAGGCGGACGGAGGGACGCGCACCGCGGCGATCTCGGGCGCGTGGGTCGCCCTCACGCTCGCCGCGCGCCGCGCCGGGCTCCCGGAGCCTGCCGACCGCGTCGGGGCGGTCTCCGTCGGGATCGTCGGCGGCGAGCCGCTCCTCGACCTCGACTACGTGGAGGACTCGGCCGCGGACGTGGACATGAACGTCGTCATGACCGGCGAGGGACGGCTCGTCGAGGTGCAGGCGACCGCCGAGCGCGTCTCCTTCAGCCGGGAGGAGCTCGATGTGCTCGTCGACCTCGCCGAGGCCGGCATCCGGGAGATCGGGGCGAAGCAGAAGGAGGCGGTTGCATGATTCCCGACATCGGCTGGTGGGAGATCGCCGTGCGCCTGCTCGTGGCGGCCGGCCTGACCGGGGTCATCGGGCTCGAGCGGGAGCTGCGCGACCGGGCGGCGGGTCTGCGAACGCACATGCTCGTCGGCATCGGCGCCGCGCTCTTCACGATCGTCTCGACCTACGGCTGGGCCGACTTCGAGTTCGGCGCGGAGACCGGCGTGGTCTACGACCCGACCCGGATCGCGGCGCAGGTCGTCACCGGCATCGGCTTCCTCGGCGCCGGGGCGATCATCCGGCAGGGCCTCAGCGTCAGGGGGCTCACGACCGCCGCCGGCCTCTGGGTCGTGGCCGCGATCGGCATGGCCGCGGGGGCCGGCTACTTCTCGGCGGCGCTGATCGCCACCGGGATCGTCCTGCTCGGCCTCGGACCGTTCCGCTGGTTCGAGAGCACGACCACGGTCGGCCGGTTCCGGCGCGGCGGGCGGCTGCTCGAGATCGACCTCGCCCCCGAGCGCCCGATCGCCGGGCCGCTCGGTCTCGTCGACGCCCGGCAGATGCGCGTCACCGGCATCGGGTTCGAGGACGAGGCCGACCGCCGCCGCCTGCAGATCGAGCTGGACGTCACCCCCGGGGCAAGCGAGGAGCGGCTGGTGGAGGACCTCGCCGCGCTCGAGGGCGTGCGCGCCGTCCGGTGGCGGTGAGGGCGAGCTTCGTCTCGAAGAACGCCCACAAGGCGCGGGAGCTCGCCGTGCTCCTGCCCGGCTGGGAGATCGAGCCGACGCGGGCGGACGAGCTGCCGGAGGAGGTGGGCGGGACCTTCTACGAGAACGCGCGCGCGAAGGCGCTCTTCGGGCGCGAGGTCGACCCGGCCGACCGCTGGGCGATCGGCGAGGACTCGGGGCTCGAGGTGGACGGCCTGGGCGGCCGGCCCGGGATCCGCTCGGCTCGCTACGCCGGGCCCGGCGCGACCGACGAGGAGAACGTGGCCAAGCTGCTCCAAGAGCTCGCCGGCACGAGCGGAGCCGCGCGCCGGGCGCGCTACGTCTCGGAGCTCGTCTGCCTCACCCCCGCCGGCGAGGAGCTCCGGGGGACGGGAACCCTCGAAGGCTCGATCGCCGAGGCGCCCAGGGGAACGGAGGGCTTCGGCTACGACCCGGTGTTCGTGCCCGCCGGCGAGTCGCGCACCGTCGCCGAGCTCGGCGACCGCTGGAAGGCGGCGCGGAGCCACCGGGCGGCGGCCGCGCGCGACCTGCTCCAGGCAGTAGGCAGCAGCGCGTCCGGTCTGTAGATTCCGCACATGCAGCTCTTCTCGCACGACGACAAGGCGACCGCGCTGGGTCGCGCCCCGCTCTTCAAGAACCTCGCCCGCTCCGAGCTCGTCGAGCTTGCGATGGCGACCGAGGACCTGGAGGTCGAGGCCGGCAAGGTGCTCGCGCGCGAGGGGGACATCGGCCAGGAGTTCTTCGTCATCGTCGACGGGGAGGTCTCCGTCTCCAAGGACGGCACGGAGATCCGCAGGCTCGGGCCGGGCGACTTCTTCGGCGAGATCGCGCTCGTCTGGGAGTCCCCCCGGCGTACGGCGACCGTCGCCGCGGCGACGCCTCTCCGCTTCTTCGTCCTCACGCGCCAGGCCTTCCGCGGCCTCATCGACCACCACCCCGACATCGAGGCGAAGGTGCTCGAGGAGCTCGAGGAGCGCGTGCGGACGACCGAGGCCGGCGCGGGCTAGGAACCGGGCGCGGGCGCGGCCGTCCGGCCCCTGCTCAGCCACCAGTTCACCTCGGCGCCGAGCACGAGGATGTTCGCCATCACGTAGAGCCAGACGAGCAGGAGCACCAGTCCGCCGTAGGCCTGGAGCGCAACAAGCTCGCCCGAGAGGCGGACGAAGGTCGGGAGGATCTGGAAGCTGCCCTGCAGGAGGACGGAGGCGACGAGCGCGCCCGGAAGGGTCTCGCGCCAGCTCAGCGTCGTGTTCGTGAGCAGGCGGTAGAGAGACCAGGTGAACCCCATGAGCAGGGCCGTCGAGACGAGCAGCGCGTACAGGTAGGAGAGAAACCCCTCGGCCACGCCGGCACGGTTGAGGAGCTCCACCCCGACCGAGGAGATGACGAGAGCGAGGAAGAGGACGACGAGGGCGGCCGCCGTCAGGAGGAGCACGAGCGCCTTCTGCCGGATGAACGGCCGGTTCGGGAGGCCGTAGACGATGTTGAACGCCGACTCGAGGACGCTGAAGAACCCGAGCGCAGCCCACAGGAGGCCGATCCCGCCGATGACGGAGAGCTCCTTCGCCTGCTCCTGGATCTCGGTGACGGCGTCGAGGATGTTCTCGACGGAGTTCTCCGGGAACGCCCGGCGGATCTCCTCGATCAGGTAGCTCGACTCGTCCTGCTCGCCGAGGAACGCGAGCAGCGAGAGCGCCAGGAAGAGGAGCGGGACGAACGCGAGGATGGCGAAGTACGCGATCATCGCCGCCAGGTGCGTGCCCCGGTCGTCCAGGTACTTGCGGAGGATCGCGTGCACGGCGAGGGAGTCTACGGTCGTGTGTTAGGTTTGCCGTCTGTGGATGCCGCGAAGGCTCTCGCCGACCTCGTCGAGATCTCCTCGCAGATCGAGTCGGCCGTGCTCGCCGGCCCCGACGGAGCAGTCCTCGGGTCGACGCTCGCCGACGCCTCCCGCTCAGAGGCGATGGCCCGCGAGGCCCGGGAGCTCCTCGACGCCGCCGCGGGCCCGGCCGGGCCTCCTTCGCAGATCGAGGTCTCGTTCCACGAGGGGTGCGTCTTCGTCGTCACCGACGGCGAGCGCCTCGTCGTCGCGGTGACGGGGCGGGACCCGACGGCCGGGCTCGTCTTCTACGACCTGAAGACCTGCCTGCGCCTGAGCGGCGAGGACGAGCGGGCCGCCGCTCCCAAGGCGGCCGCCGGAGGCCGCCGGCGCAAGAAGAAGGACGAGGAGCCGGAGGCCGAGGGTGAAGCGTAGGCTCGCAGCCTTCGTCGCCGTCCTCGGCGCGCTCGCCGGCGCCGCCGCGTTCTGGCGCCGCCGCTCCGGGGCGGCGAGGGAGCGCGCCGACGTCTACTTCCCGGACGGCTCCATGGTGACCTTCGCGGAGGGCACCGACGAGGCGGCCCGGCTCTTTCCGCCGGCCCGCCGCATCCTCGCGCAGGCCCGAAGCTGACCGCCGCCGTGACCGACGCCGAGCTCGCCAGGGCGATTCGCGAGCACGCCTACCTCGAGGGCGACTTCGTCCTCCGGTCGGGGAAGCGGTCACGCTACTACCTGGACAAGTACCGCTTCGAGACGCGGCCCGACATCCTTGCCGCCCTGGGCGAGCGGCTCGCGGCCCGCGTGCGGGAGGTCGCGCCGGATGCGGCACGGATCGCGGGCCCCGAGCTCGGCGCGATCGCGCTCGCGGCGGCCGCGTCACTCGCCTCGGGGCTCCCGTTCCTGCTCGTCCGCAAGGAGACGAAGGGCTACGGAACCGGCAACCGGCTCGAAGGGGCCTACGAGGCCGGCGAAGAGGTCTGCCTGGTCGAGGACGTCGTCACTTCCGGAGGCGCGGCGGCGGACGCGATCGACGCCCTCAGGGAGGCCGGGCTGGCGTGCCGCGCGGCCGTCTGCGTCGTCGATCGGGAGGAGGGCGGGGCCGACGCGCTCGCGCGCCGGGCCGTCCGCTTGCATCCGCTGTTTCGAGCGCAGGACGTCATTCAGGCGTAAAAAACCCCGCAAACCCGCATGGTTGCTTGCTATCTGGGGGCTCTGTTAGGGTTTTCCCGGTTCCCCCAGTCAGCGTAAAAGGACGGAAGGAGAGGGCAGTGACGAAGGCCGAGTTCATCGACAAGGTGGCCGACAAGAGCGGCCTTACCAAGCGGGATGCAGCAGCGGCGGTCGACGCGTTCCTCGACTCCATCACCGAGACGCTCAAGGGCGGCGACTCGGTGTCGTTCACCGGTTTCGGCAAGTTTTCTCCGCAGCAGCGCGCCGCGCGGCAGGGCGTCAACCCGCGCACCGGCGAGCGCGTGCAGATCCCGGCGGCAACCGTGCCCAAGTTCTCCGCCGGCAGCCAGCTCAAGGCGGCGCTCCGCTAGCCCTCTCCCGTCAGCGGATTCGTCACGGGGGCCGCGCGAGCGGCCCTCGTCGCGCGACGAGGCCGGTAGCCTCGCGGTGTGAACGGACGCGGCGTCGCCGGCGCGACGGCAGGAGAGCCCAGCAGCTGATGCGCAGGCCGCTGATCCTCCTCGCAGCCGGTCTCGCCCTCGTCGCCGGCGCCTGGACCTGGAACGTCGTCGCCTACGCCGGGGACGAGGAACCCACGCCCGGCTGGCTCCTGGCGGTTTGGTTCGTTGCCTGGGGCCTTCTCGCCGTTGCGCTCGTGTGGGCGATCGTGCACCTCGTTCGCTCCCGGTCGCGCGTGCGCCGGGGCGAAGGCGCCGGATGACGCGGGCGGGCGCGGGCCTTTGCCGAGTGGGAACATACGTTCGTGTATTCTTGGCGGCGTGCAGCTCGCCTTCGACGCGGCCGACCGGCTCGTTGAGCTCGTCGAGGAGCGGCGCGGGCCGGTGCCGGCCGGCGAGGCGGCCCGCGCGCTCTTCGCGCTCGCGCATGCGCCGGAGAACCTCGCGCGGAGCCTGCTCGACGACGTCGTCGGCGGCGACGCCCGGCTCGCCTGGCGCGGTGCGAACGTCGGGCTCGCCGACCCGCCCGGCCGCGACCTGCCGCTGGAGGCGGCCCGCTTCGTCGTGGTCGACCTCGAGACGACCGGCCTGCGGCCGGCGCAGTCCGCCATCTGCGAGATCGGCGCCGTCCGCGTCGACGCGCTCCTGCCGGCGGGGACGTTCCAGACGTTCGCGGATCCCGGCCGGCCGATTCCGCCCGCCGTCGCTTCGATCACCGGCATCGCCGACCGCGACCTGCGGGGGGCACCGCGGCCGGCCGCGGCGGTCCGGGCGTTCCTCGCCTTCGCCGGCGCGCACGCCGTGATCGTCGCGCACAACGCCCGCTTCGACCTCGCCTTCCTCGACCGGGAGGTCGAGCTCCTGACCGGCCGCCGCCTCGCCTCGCCGATCGTGGACACGGTCGGCCTCGCCCGGCGGCTGCTCGGCGGGCGCGTGCCGCGCGTCGGCCTCGCCTCGCTGGCGGAGTTCTTCGACACCTCGGTGCGCCCCTGCCACCGGGCGCTTCCCGACGCGCAGGCGACCGCCGAGATCCTCGTGGCGCTCGTCGGCCTCGCGCAGGAGCGCGGCGCGGGGACGGTCGCCGACCTGGTGGAGCTCGCCGCTCCGCGGCGGCGCCGCGTCTACGACAAGCGCTCGCTCGTCTTCGGCGCGCCGGCCCGCCCCGGCGTCTACGTCTTCCGCGACGCGAACGGCCAGGCGCTCTATGTCGGCCGCGCGCGCGACCTGCGCGCCCGGCTGCGCTCGTACTTCCGCTCCGAGCGCCAGCGGCCCGCCGTCGAGGCCGCGCTCGCAGCGGTCGAGCGGGTGGAGTGGCAGGCGCTCGGCTCGGAGCTCGAGGCCGCGCTCGAGGAGCTCCGGCTCATCCGGGAGCTCCGGCCTCCGGCCAACGTGCGCGGGAAGCGCGGCGGCCGCGCCCTCTTCCTGCGCCGGCGCGGCGAGCAGGTCGTCGTCTCCGAGCAGCCGGGGCCGCTCGGGCCGATCCGGAGCCGCCGCCGGGCCGAGCGCGCGGCGCGTGCGCTCACCGGGGCGTCGGAGGACGAGCTGGCGCGGCTGCTCGACGGCGGCCCGCTCCCCCGGCTCCGGCAGCGCCTCGCCGACCTCTCCGAGTGCCTCCGCTACGAGGACGCGGCGCGCCTGCGCGACCGGATCGCCGCGCTCGAGCAAGTGATCCGCGAGCTGGCCGCGCTGAAACGCCTCCGCGCGCTGGAGGCCTGCCTCGTCACGCCCGCCTCGGCTGCAGGCTTCGCCCGGGCGGTCTTCGTCTCCGCCGGGCGGGTCGCCGACGCGCGCGTGCTGCCCCCCGGCGCGGGCGCGGCGCTGGAGGTCCGCGCGGGCCTCGCGGCGGCCCGGGCCGCCGAGCCGTCGCTCCGGCCCGAGGACGCCGAGGAGCTGCTCCTCCTCGGGACCTTCCTGCGGCGGCCTCCGCCCGAGCTCGTCGTGGCGCCGCTCGACGAGCGCGCCATCCTCGCCGCCCTGCGCAGCCCGCGGTCCGCGGTAGCCTGACGAAGCTCTAAGCTCCCTGCAGATGGCTCAGGAGCTGGAGGCCGGGGCGCGCGCCGCCGTCGCAGCGCTGACGTTCGGCGATCGCGTCGCCGCCGCCGTGGACGCGAAGCGGAGCCAGCTGCTCGTCGGGCTCGACCCGCGGCCCGAGCTCTTGCCGGTCGAGCTGCGCGGGGACGTCCACCGCGGCCGGGCCTCGGCCGCGGACGCGGTCGGACGCTTCTGCCGCGGGCTCGTCGACGCGGTGGCGCCGTACGTCGTCGGAGTCAAGCCCCAGCTCGCGTTCTTCGAGGCGCTCGGCGCCGACGGGATCCGGGCCTTCGAGGAGGTCTGCGAGTACGCCCGCGCCGCCAACCTGCTCGTGCTCGCGGACGCGAAGCGCGGCGACATCGGCTCGACCGCGCGCGCCTACGCCGACGCCTATCTCGAGGAGCGCGAGGACCGGCCGCCGCCGGTTGACGCGCTCACGGTCAACCCGTACCTCGGGAGCGACTCGATCGAGCCCTTCGTCGCCGCCTGCCGCCGCACGGGCAGCGGCATCTTCTGCCTCGTGAAGACCTCGAACGCGGGGAGCGCGGACATCCAGGACGCCGCGCTCTCGGACGGCCGCCGCGTGTGGCAGCACGTCGCCGAGCTCGTCGACGCGTGGGGCGAGGACCTCGTCGGCGAGCGCGGGCTCTCGAGCGTCGGCGCCGTCGTGGGCGCCACCTACCCCCGCGCGATCGGCGAGGCGAGGAGGCTGATGCCGCGCGCCATCCTGCTCCTCCCGGGAATCGGCGCCCAGGGCGGGACGCCGGCGGACGTCGCCCGCGCGTTCACGAGCGGGCCGGCGAGCGCGCTCGTGCCGGTGTCGCGCTCGGTCATCTACGCCTTCCGCGTGGACGGGGCCGACTGGCGCAAGGCCGCCGGCGCCGAGGCGGCCCGCCTCCGCGGCGAGGTCTGGGCGGTGTCGGGCTGGTGAACGCCGACAAGATCAGGATCTGGATCGCCCGCTTCGCCGCGCCGCTCGCCTTCTTCTTCGCGGCCACCGTGCTCGTCATCCTCGTCCAGCGCGCGCTCGAGTTCGACGAGACGGAGGCGGGGACGAACACGACCTCGACGGTGGAGGTCGACACCGGCCCGACGACGAGCGAGCCCGGCGAGACGACGGCGCTTCCCCGCGGGTGCCGGCGGCCGCGCTACACGGTGCGGCGGGGCGACACCCTCGAGTCGATCGCCGCCAAGTGCGAGGTGCCCCTCTCAGACCTGCTCGAGCTCAACCCGAACATCGACCCGCTGACGCTCAACCCCGGCGACCGCATCCGCATCCGGCCTCCGCAGCAGCAGGGGACGACCACCGGCGCCGGCACGGAGACCGAGACCCAGGGCTAGCGGCGCCCGCGCTCTCCGGAGTCGAGGCGGCGGCCGAGGGCCCTGGCGGCGTGGACGCCGGCGAGGGCGATCGTCATCACCGGGTTCCCGAGCGTCGTGAGCTCGACCGCTCCCGCCTGCCGCTCGCGCCGGCGGCGAGGGATGGTCAGCGTCCGGGGTGCGCTGCCGAGCGGGAGGATGCGCTGGCTCGCCTCGCGCGCGTCGCCGCCCCAGACGAAGAGGCGGGTCGGGCGGAGCTCGAGGCCGCCGAGGCCCTTGATCTCGACCTGCAGCGAGCGCTCGACGCCGCGGATCCGCTCGGGCTTCGTCTCCTGGGGCTCCGTCGCCATCGCTCCGAGGATAGCCTGAGGGCCGTGCGGAAGCACGCCGCCGTCATCGCGCTCGTCCTCCTCCTCGCCGCCCTCCTGGCAGGGGCGGCCGCCGGCTCGACGCCGCCGCCCGTGCAGGCCCGGGCGGTCCTCGTCGCGGACGGCCGCACCGGCGACGTCCTCTACGAGCGCAACGCCGACAAGCGGATGGCGATGGCCAGCATCACGAAGCTGATGACGGCGCTCGTCACGCTGGAGCACGCCCGCCCCGGGCAGATGGTCACGGTCGCCCCGCAGGCGGTGGCGCCGGGCGGCTCCTCCATCTTCCTCGCCGCGGGAGAGCGGCTCCGCATCCGCGACCTCCTCGCCGCCGCGCTGATCCAGAGCGCCAACGACTCCGCCTTCGCGCTGGCCGCCGAGGTCGGCGACGGGAACGTCAAGCGGTTCGTGCGGATGATGAACACGAAGGCGGAGGAGCTCGGCCTCGACGGGACGCGCTACGTGCGCC
>DASPGT010000157.1:0-12932 GCA_035620475.1 Gaiellaceae bacterium
TAGGCGCGAGAGCGACTCGATCTCGATCTGGCGCACGCGCTCGCGGGTGATGCCGAGCCGCCGGCCGATGTGCTCGAGCGTGTGCGGCTCCTCCCCGCGGAGCCCGTAGCGGAGCTCGAGGACGCGCCGGTCGCGCTCGGGGAGGGACTCGAGGGCCCTGTCGAGGGCCTCCTTCTGGAGCCGCTTCTCGGTCACCTCGTCGGGGAGGGGGTCGTCGCCGGCGACGAGGTCGCCGAAGACGGCGTCCTCCTGCTCGCCGATCGGCTGGTCGAGGCTCGTCGAGGCCCGGGCCGCCGCGCGCACCTCGATCGCCTGCTGGAGCGGCAGGCCCGCCTCGTCGGCGATCTCCTCGAGCGACGGCTCGCGCGCGAGCTGCGTCCACAGGTGCCGCTCGGCGCGGTGCATCTTCTGCATCCGCTCGACGACGTGCACGGGGACGCGGATCGTGCGCGCCTTGTCGGCGATCGCCCGCGCCACCGCCTGGCGGATCCACCACGTCGCGTACGTGGAGAACTTGAGCCCGCGCTGCCACTCGAACTTCTCGACCGCGCGGATGAGCCCGAACATTCCCTCCTGGATCAGATCCAGGAAGGGCAGGCCCTGGTTGCGGTAGTTCTTGGCGATCGAGACGACGAGCCGGAGGTTGCACTCGATCATCCGCTGCTTCGCCGCCATGTCGCCGCGCTCGATCCGCTTCGAGAGCTCGACCTCGTCGGCGGCGGTCAGGAGCGGGTGGCGCCCGATCTCGCGGAGGAAGAGCTGCAGGGCGTCGGTCGTCGTCTCCAGCACCTCGGTGCCGGGGACGGGGACGGGCTCCTTCTGGCGGTCGACGACCTCGATCCCGCGCTCCTCGAGCTCCTTGTGCAGCGCCTCGACGTCGCCCGGGTCGAGGTCGAGGAGCTCGAGCGCCTCGCGCAGCTCGACCGCCTCGACGACCCCGGAGGCGTCGGCTCGCTCCAAGAGCGGCTGAAGCTCCTCATGCTGACCAGCGATCGAGCGCTCGTCAGGCATTCGGCGATGTCGGAAGCTGGGTCACTCGGGATAGGGAAGCCGGCTGCCGGCAGGCGTGCCGGGGATTACCCTACCCGTCGGAGCGCCCAAGTCAAACTGCCGGACGCACGATAACCGGCGTTATGTCAAGTCGAAGGGCGTCTCGCCAGACCGAGGAAGCGGCCGCCTCCCCCGCGGGCTCGCGCCCCCGATTGGCGCCTCACACTCGTACGGAATGGCACGAACTGCGGTTGGGTAGGCTTGCGACGGGCGCTGGGAGGAAATACCGTGCCCGAACCACACATGCTGCTCGAGCCCCTGGACCCGAACGAACGCTTCCGCCAGCGGCGCCGGCAGTCTCGAAAGCGTCGCAGCCTGCGCCGGATCCTGGTGCTCGGCGTCGTCGCCGTCGCGGCTGCGGTGTCGGCGCTCGGCATGACGTTCCTGAACGGCTGGGGCGGGCAGACGGCGACGATCGCCGGCTCGGCGTCCTCCCCCGCCGCGACGACGACCGCGCCCGCGGAGCCCGAGCAGGCCCCGCTTCCGGACGAGATCCGCGGCGTCCACGTGACGGCCGCGCTCGCCTCCCTCGACGGGAAGCTCGCGGAGTACCTGGCGCTCGCCGACTCGGGCCTGACGGCGCTCCAGCTCGATATCAAGGACGAGAACGGCGAGGTCGGCTTCGACCGGGGCGCCCCTCGGCTCGCCCGGGCGGTCGGCGCCGCGCGGCCGTTCTACAACCCGCGCAAGGCGGCCCAGGCCGCCGAGGACGCCGGCGTCTACCTGATCGGACGCGTCGTCGTCTTCGAGGATCCGGTCCTGGCCACGAGCCGGCCCCAGCTGGCCATCCAGCGCCGCGGCGGCGGAGTCTGGACGAACAGCGCCGGGCTCGCCTGGACGAACCCGTACAACCAGCGGGTCTGGAAGTACAACGTCGACATCGCCGTGGCCGCAGCCGAGGCGGGCTTCGACGAGATCATGTTCGACTACGTCCGCTTCCCGACCGACGGCGACCTGTCGGCGGCCGTCTTCCCCGGCAAGAGCAAGGGCAACAAGAACGACACGATCGCGGGCTTCCTGAAGTACGCCCGCTCCCGCCTCGAGCCGCTGGGCACGCGCGTGTCGGCCGCCGTCTTCGGGCTGACCGCCACGCGCGACATGGGCATCGGCCAGCGGCCGCGCCAGCTGGCGACCCACCTGGACGTGATCTACCCGATGGTCTACCCCTCCCACTTCGGGTCCGGCGAGTACTCGCTCGACGACCCGAACGCGGTGCCCGGGGTGACCGTCGCCCGCGCCCTCCGCGACTTCCGCCGCGTCCTGCGCGGGCGCGACACGCTGCTCGTTCCGTGGCTCCAGGACTTCACCCTCGGCCGCGAGTACTCCCTCGAGGACGTCCGCGCGCAGATCCTCGCGGCGCGCGACGCGAAGGCCCGCGGCTTCCTCCTCTGGAACCCGAGCGGCGTCTACAAGACGAAGGCGCTCGGCGGACCCTAGGCGCCGAGCGGGGTCCCACAGGCGTGCCCACAGCCCTCGGGGGGAGCTGTGGAAAATGTGGAAAAATGAAGTTTCCGCAAAATGCGAAGAACGCCTTTTCGAACCCCTTGCATCGTCCCCCGCGGCCCTCTAGATTCCCTCCTGCGCCGAGCACGGAGCGCGAGTAGGTCGAAGCCCCACCGGGCGGCCGTAGGCGGAAGCCGAAAGTTGGTCGGTGTGGTGGACGAAAGCGCAACCGGCTCGGCGAGTTTTTTTGGTCCGACACGGGCCTCCGGGGTCGGGGCCCGGCGGTAGACTGGCGCCCGTGCACCCCCGCCTCCCAGCCTTCAGCCCCGGGTTCCACGCGCTCGTCTGGGGCATCGTGCTCGGGGGCTACGTCTGGATCGGCCTCCTCGCCATCGGCACGGGCGGCGGGAGCGCGTTCCTCTTCGGCCTCGTCTCCGCCGTCCTGGTCTTCTTCTTCGTCCGCCTCTGCGGCGAGGACCAGCTCCGCCGCGACTAGCAGGGGCTGGCGAAGCACCACTCGCCGCGCCTCGCCGGGCGGGCGAGCGCGTCGACGAGCAGGTGGGCCAGGTCGCCGCCGAGCTCGAGCTCCAGGCGGGCCCGGCCGGTCGGGCCTTCGTCCCGCGTGAGCCGGTCGAGGGCGGCGAAATGACGGAGGAGCCGAGGCGCACCCCGGCCGTGGCGATCCTGAGCCGGTGCGGCGTCCATGGCCCTTCCGGTATCGGCGGGCGCCCGCTCCCCGCTCGATCCCTGGCGCGAGGGAGGACCGGCCTCCTACTCGGGGTAGCGGCGGACGACGACCGTCTCGTCCTCGCTCGCGACCTCCTCGTCGCGGTAGTCGTGGACGTCCTCGTCGACGATCTCGGTCTCGCGCTCGACGGCGCGCACGCGCGGGCCGCGCGTGTCGAACGTGAACGCGAGCACGACCCCGAGGCCGAAGGCGAGCACGCCCTGGAAGGCGATCAGGTTCTCGGCGAGGCCGCCGAGGCCGAGGTCCCGGATCCAGCCCTGCACCTGCTCCCCCTCGTCCGTGCCGGTCGGCCGCGTCGCCACGAGGATGCCCCCGACGGCGACGAGCGCCGGCAGGAAGGCGAGGAAGAAGACGCCCGGGCTGATCGTCGGCGCCCCCCACTTCGTCCAGCCGCCCAGAAGCTGGGAGAGCCCCAGGCAGGCGCCGGCGCCGGCGAGGATCCCCATGGCCGCCCAGTACTCGCCGGTCGAGCCGAGATCGAACTCGGAGGCGAGCCAGACGAGGAAGCCCGCGACGGCGACGCCAAGGAGCGTCGTCAGCCCGCGCACGACGGGCGGGCTCGCCCAGGCGTGCTCCTCCCGCCGCACCGTCTCCGTCGTCACCGTGTCGTCGCCGTTCCTCCGGCGTCCGAACATGCTCCTCACCTCGCTCGGTCGGGTACGGGCATAGGTTTGCCCGCTCGCCGGACGGACTAACCTCGCGCTCAGGCGGCCAGATCGCGGCGGCTCGCGTCGAACGCGGCCGAGAAGAGCACGTCGCGGAAGGCCGCGAGGGCCTCCTCGCGGTCGTGGAGGAAGACGTGCTCGACCACGCCCACGCGGCGGTCGTTGTAGAACGGGACGTCCACGTGCTCGCGGCTGACGAGGTTCACGGTCGTGTGCGCGCAGGCCGGGCATTCGACCGCGACCCCGACCTCGTCCCCTCCCCCGGAGAGGGCGCGGAAGGCCGACGGGGTGACCGGCCGCGGCCGCTCCTCCGGGTAGCAGAAGAAGCTCCACGGCCACTCCCCGGAGCGGATCCGTCGCGCCGCGAGGTCGAGCAGCTCGGCCGCGACCGACTCGACGCGCGCGGTCATGAGGTTGAGGAACTCCGCGTCCGAGCCCGCGAGCGGCGCCCAGTCGAGCTCGTCGTGGGTGACGAGGCCGTCATGCTCCGCTCCGCACACGCAGGCGAAGGTGATCTTGAAGACCGCGGGCCGGGTCGCGCCGGGCAGGCGCTCGAGCACCCGGAAGCGCGAGAGCGGAAGCTTGACCTCGCCCCGCGCCGGACACGAGAACGTGTAGCGGCCGGTCAGCTGGTCGTACATCGGAAGCCTGATTATGTATCGGCACGGAGGACGCACCTCCGTACCGCGGCGTCAATCCGCGTAGGCGACGAGCGAGCAGACGTCGTAGCCCTGGAGCTTCTCGCGGCCGTTCAGGAACTCGAGCTCGATCACGAACGCGAGCCCGACGACGGTGCCGCCGAGCTGCTCCACGAGGTCGACCTTCGCCTTCGCCGTCCCCCCGGTCGCCAGGAGGTCGTCGTGGATCAGCACGCGCGCGCCGTCCGCGATCGCGTCGGCGTGGAGCTCGAGCGCGTCGAAGCCGTACTCGAGGGCGTACTTCGCGCTGATCGTCCGCCAGGGAAGCTTCCCCGGCTTCCGGGCGGCCACGAAGCCGCAGCCGAGCCGGTAGGCGAGCGCGGCGCCGAGGATGAAGCCGCGTGCCTCGGCCCCGAGGACGACGTCCGGCTTCCGCGGCTCGGCGAACTCGGCCAGGCGCTCGACCGTCTCGTGCAACGCGTCGGCGTCGGCGAGCAGCGGCATGATGTCCTTGAAGACGATGCCGCGCTTCGGGAAGTCCGGGATGTCCCGGATCTTGGCTTCGAGGTCCACAGACGTCACGACCGCGGAACGATACCGCGGAGGGCCCGCCAGAAGAGCAGGTTGGAGAGCTCCTGGGAGAGGGCGGCGAGGTTCTCGAGGCTCTCGAGCCCCGCGTGGCGCTTCTCGGGGTTCGGCGAGCGGAGCTCCGGCGCGACGATCCGCTCGAGCAGGTCGGCCTCGTTGTCCGCCCAGCGCCGGAACGTGGCGAGGTTGCGCGGCGCGACGCCGTAGCGGGCGAGGCGGGCGCAGGCGGCGGCGACGTCGACGTCGCGCTCGGGGTAGCGGCGCTCCCCGTCGGCGGCCCGCGGCTCGAGCAGGCCGTACTCCTCCAGGTCGCGCACGAAAGCCGCCTCGACGCCCGCCCGCTCGCAGAGCGTGGCCAGGTCGACCTCCTCCTCCGGCGCCTGCAGGCCGACCGCGCGGGCGCGCTGCCGCCGCTGGGGCGCGCCCGCCGCGAGCTCCTGGCGGATGACCCTGAGCGGGAGGAACTCGTCGCGCTGCAGCCTGAGGATCGTCTCCAGCCGCTCGACGTCGTCCTCCGAGTAGAGCCGGTAGCCGCCCTGCGTGCGCCGGGGCGCCAGGAGGCCCTGGTCCTCGAGGTAGCGGATCTTCGAGATCGAGATGTCCGGGAACTCGTCGCGGAGCCGGTTGCAGACCGCCCCGATCGTGAGCGGCCGCCCGGGGCCGATGTCAGCCGTCGCCGTGGCCATCCGGGCGCCTAGCTCTCCAGGAAGGTCAGCTTGTACTTCCCGATCTGCACCTCGTCGCCGTCCTCGAGCTTCGCGCTCTCGACCCGGCGGCGGTTCACGTACGTGCCGTTCAGGCTGCCCTCGTCGTGCAGGGTGAAGCCGTCCGGCGCGCGCGTGATGACGGAGTGCCGCCGCGAGACGGTGACGTCGTCGAGGAAGACCTCGCACTCGGGGCCACGCCCGAGCGAAGTGCGGTCGCTCGTGAGCGCGAACGTCTCGCCGGCGCGCCCGCCTCCCGCCCGGACGACGAGCGCCGGCCCCTCGATGCGGAGGCCGTCGAGCGAGAGGCTCTCGTCCTCGTTCTCCTCCTCGGGCGTGAAGGTCATCGTCGTGTGCGCGCCCTGCTCCTCGCGGATGAGAAGCGCGCCGCACTTCGAGCAGTAGTTGGCGGCCTCGGGATTTTGGAAGCCGCACTCGGGGCAGTGGACGTGGGTCACCGCTCCGCCGCGTCGAGCTCCTCGTCGGTCGGGGGCGGCGCCTTCGAGGCGAGGATCGCGGCGAGCTTGTCGACGTCGATCTCGTGGAGAGGGCTGTCCGCCTCCCCCACCTGCTTCTGCAGCCGCGCCTGGAGCTCGGCGCGCAGGATGTCGATCTTCCCGTGCAGGAGCCGGCGCTCGTACGAGACTTTGTGCTCCTCGACCATGAGCTCGCGGATGAGGTCGCGCAGCTCCTGGTCGGACAGCGTGCCAAGGTCAGGGAGGGCTTCCACGCGTGACTCCAAGAATCGGGGACGGAGGGCGACCACACAGTAAACCAGCCGGCCGCTCAACAGTCAACCTCGACTTGAGGGTTGAAGCCGGTTTCTAGCCTTCCTCGGCCTCGTCCTCCCAGGCCACGATCTCCTCGACCAGGCCCTGGAACTCGGCCTCGAGCGAGGCGCCGTCCTCGGGGGTCTTCCCCTCGGCGAAGATGTGGACGAGGGGCTCGTCCGGGTCGGGCAGCACCTGCGCCCAGCCGCGCTCGTCGTACACCTTGATGCCGTCGGTGACGTCGACCTCCTTGCCCTTCGTCCGCTCCGTGAGGATGCGCATGACCGCGCCCTTGCGCGCCCACGGGCAGCGCACCTGCCGGTGGACGACGGCCGACTCGGGGAGCTCGCCGACGATCTCCGAGAGCGGCCGGGCGGTCGGCGCCAGAAGCTCGAGGAGCTTGCAGAGGCTCGCCATGCCGTCGTAGGCGGGCACGAAGTCCGGGAAGACGAAGCCGCCGCCGACGGAGCCCGCGAAGATGACCCCGTCGCCCGCCGCCGCCAGGGTGAGGGCCGACAGCGAGTGCGGCGTGCGCTCCACCTCGAGCTCGGTCCCGGCGACGAGGTCATCGACGAGGCTCGTCACCGTGGTCGGGAAGGCCAGCCGCCCGCGCTTGCCGTCCGAGGCGAGGAGGCGCAGGAAGAGGAGCAGCTCCTGCTCGACGGGCACCTCGCGGGCCTGGTCGTCCACGAGGAAGATGCGCTCGGCGGCCGGGTCGAGGACCGCGCCGAGATCGGCGCCGACGGCCTCGACGAGGCGCTTCGCCTGGCCAAGCGACTCGGCCAGCGTGGCCGTCTCCCCCGCCTGGCGGCGCTCGCTCACGTACGCGTGCGACGAGACCGCCTCGACGTCGAGCGCGCCGAGCACCTGCGGAAGGACGAGCGAGGCGGCGGAGAACGCGTAGTCGACCACGATCCGGAACTTCCGCTCGCGGATCGGCCCGGCGTCGAGCGTGGCGAGCAGGTCCTGCGCGTAGGTCTCCGCCGTCCGCGCCGAGTAGCCGATCTCCCCCACGTCGTTCCACGAAGAGCGCCGGAACTCCTGCCGCGAGAAGTGCTTGTCGATCTCCTTCACGAGCGCCGGGGTCGCGGGCGTCCCGGGCGGCTCGAAGATGCGGATCTGCACCACCTCCGGGTCGTTCGGGCTCGGCTGGACGTGAATGCCCGCGTCGAAGCCCTCCGTCTTCAGGAAGTGGCGGTTCACGGCGGCGGGCATCACCTGCAGGTCGGTCGCATGGACGCCGGCGGAGTTGACGCCGGCGATCAGCGCGCGCCGGATCAGCCGGCAGGAGGCCGAGGCGGCGCGGCTCGTCACCACGCGGTCGCCGCGGTCGAGAGCCGTGCCGAGCGCGAGGCCGAGGCGGAGGGCGGTCTCGGGGGTGAGGTCGACGTCGATGCGGCCCGACACGCCGTCCATCCCGATCAGGCGGGAGGAGAGCCGCGACTCCCAGATGAGGTTGCGGTCGACGAGCGCGCCCGACTCCACCTCCTTGAACGGGTAGATGCGGACGCCGGGCATGACGACGCTCTCCTCGCCGATCGTGCAGTTGTCGCCCACGGCGACGCCTTCGTGCAGGCGCGCGTGCGGCCGGATGTCGCAGGCACGGCCGACGATCGCGCCCTCGACGAGGGCGCTGCGGCCGACGGACGTCGACGCGTCCACGACGGAGCGGGCCGTCCGCGCGTGGTCGCTCAGGGTCACGCTCGGCATCAGGACCGAGTAGGGCCCCACCGAGGCGCGCGGGGCGATACGGCAGTAGTTGCCGATGAAGGCGGGCGCCTCCACCGCCTCGAGGTCCTCGAGGCCGACCCCCTCCCCCACCCAGACGTTGCCGCGAAGACGGATCCCTGGGATGTCCAGGCGCACGCGCTCGTCCAGCGCGTCGAAGTTCGCCTGCCGGTACTGGTCGAGGTTCCCGATGTCCTGCCAGTAGCCCTCGCAGACGTAGCCGTAGAGCGGCCTCCCCATCTCCAGGAGCAGCGGGAAGAGCTCCTTCGAGAAGTCGTACGGCGCATCCGGCGGGACGTGGCGCAGCACCTCCGGCTCGAGGACGTAGATGCCCGTGTTGATCGTGTCGGTGAAGACCTGGCCCCAGGAGGGCTTCTCCAGGAACCGCTCGATGCGCCCCTCCTCGTCGGTGACGACGATCCCGAACTCCAGCGGGTTGGGGACGCTCTTCAGCCCGATCGTCACCATGGCGCCTCTCTCCTTGTGGAAACGGACGAGGGCGCCCAGGTCGATGTCGCAGAGGGCGTCGCCGGAGATGACGAGGAACGTCTCGTCGAGCGCCTCCTCGGCGAGCTTGACCGAGCCCGCCGTCCCCGCCGGCGACTCCTCCACCGAGTAGCGGACGGCCACGCCGTAGGCCTCGCCGTCCCCGAAGTAGCCGCGGATTGCCTGCGGCATGAACGCGAGCGTCACGATGACGTCGTCGAAGCCGTGCTCGCGAAGCAGGTCGAGGATGTGCTCCATGCACGGCTTGCCGACGATCGGGACCATCGGCTTCGGCTGATTCGAGGTGAGCGGCCGCAGGCGGGTGCCCTCGCCGCCGGCCATGACGACCGCCTTCATCGCCGCACCGTCCTGAGCGCGCCGGCGACGTAGAAGACCGCCGCCAGCACGGCGAGCCCGACGCCGATCCAGAAGAGCCAGAGCGGCCACTCGGTCCCCTCGTCAGAGGCGATGACGCCGGTGATGGCCGCGTAGAGGATCCAGGTCGACGCCTTGCCGAGCGTCGAGACGGAGAGCTCGTAGCCGCGGTCTCGCACGAAGCCGAAGCCGCCGATCAAGAGCGCGTCGCGCGCGAGCACGATCGCGAGCGCGAGCCATGGCAGGCGCCCGTCGAGGCAGAGGAGCAGCACGGCCGCGTCGATCATCAGCCGGTCGGCGAGCGGGTCGGCGACGCGTCCGAACTCGGACTCGACGTGCCACCGGCGGGCCAGGTAGCCGTCGACCTGGTCGGTGAGCGCCGCGGCGGCGAAGAGGGCGGCGAGGCCGTAGCTCCCCTCGCCGTCCGTGCGCAGCATCAGGACGACGAACACGGGAATCGCCACCAGGCGCAGGATCGTGAGCGCGTTCGGCAGCTGCGCCAGCGGTGCGGAGACCACGCGTGTCGCCATTCTCGGACCGAATGGTAACGTCGCCGCGATGTCGGCCCCCTACCGGCTCCCCGGGTTCGTGAACGCGCACAGCCACGCCTTCCAGCGCGCGCTCCGCGGGAAGGTCGAAGGCGGCGACTTCTGGGCCTGGCGGGAGTCCATGCTGGACACGGCCAGGGGCCTGGCACCGGGACAGGTCCGCGAGGGCTACGCGGCCACGTACCGGGAGATGCGCGCGGCCGGCTACACCGCCGTCGGCGAGTTCCACTACGTCGGCCTCGCCGAGGCCGGGGCGGCGGTCGAGGCCGCCCGCGACGCGGGCGTCGAGCTCGTGCTGCTGCTCGCCGCCTACGGCCGCGGCGGCCTGGACCGCTTCCGGCAGGAGTCCGCGGCCGCTTACCTGCGCCAGGTGGAGTCGCTGCGTGCCGCGGGCGTGCGCGTCGGGCTCGCCCCCCACTCCGTCCGCGCGTGCCCGCGCGACTGGCTCGCGGCGATCGGGCGCTACGCCGTGGACGAGGGGCTCGTGCTCCACGTCCACGCCGACGAGCAGCCGCGGGAGATCGAGGAGTGCCTCGCCGAGCACGGCCTGCGGCCGGTGGAGCTGCTCGCCGAGACCGGCTGCCTCGGCCCGCGAACGACCGTTGTCCACGCGACGCACGCCGACGAGCGGGAGCTCGACCTCCTCGCCGAGCACGGCGCCGGAGTCTGTCTCTGCCCGACGACCGAGGCCAACCTCGGCGACGGCTTCCCGCCGCTCACGGGGCTCCTGGAACGCGGCATCCCGCTCTCGATCGGCTCCGACTCGAACGTGCGGATCGACCCGCTGGAGGAGCTGCGCGAGCTCGAGGGCACGGCGCGCCGCCAGACGCTCCGCCGCAACGTGATCCCGGTCGAGCGCCTGCTCGAGCTCGGCTCGGCGGGCGGCGCGCGGGCGCTCGGGCTCGACGCGTGGCCGGACGTCGGGGTCGACCTCGGGCACCCGTCGCTCTCCGGCGTCGAGCGCGAGGACGTGCCGGCCGCGCTCGTCCACGGCTGCGGCGCCGACGTGCTGAGCGGCTAACCGGCCGCCAGCTCTTTCGAGCGCTGCATCGCCGCCTGGATGGCGTTCAGGAACGCGGCGCGCACCCCGGCCTGCTCGAGCTCGCGGATGGCGGCGATGGTGGTCCCGCCCGGCGAGGTGACCGCCTCGCGGAGCTCGACGGGGTGCATGCCCTCGTCGCGGAGGAGCTTCGCCGTGCCGAGCATCGTCTGCACGACGAGGTCGGTCGAGACCTCGCGGGAGAGGCCCAGCAGGATCCCCGCCTCGATCATCGACTCGGCCAGGAGCGCGAAGTAGGCCGGCCCGGAGCCCGAGACGGCCGTGATCGCGTCCATGTAGGGCTCGTCCACGCGCACGGCGCGGCCGACGCTCGCGAGCACCTCCTCGGCCCTCGCGAGATGCTCCTCGCCCGCATGAGCCCCTGCCGAGATGCCGGCCATGCCCTCGTGCACGGTCATGGGCGTGTTCGGCATGGCCCGGACGACCGGGACCTCGCCGTGCAGGTGGCCCTCGATGAACGCGGTGGGGATCGCGGCCACGATCGAGATGACGGTCTGCGCCGGGGTGACCGCGCCCGCGATCTCCGCCAGCAGGCCTTCGATGTCCTGGGGCTTCACGCCGATGACGACGATCCCGGCTCCCTGGACGGCCTCGACGTTCGCGAGCGTCGTCCGCACGCCGTGCCGCTCGGCGAGCTCGTCGAGGCGCTCCTGGTGGCGGGCGGTCGCGACGATCTCGCCCGGCTCGCGCCAGCCGGAGGAGATCACCCCGGAGATGAGGGCCTCGGCGGCCTTCCCGGCCCCGAGCACCGCGAGCGTGCGTCCGGCCTCTGCCATCGCCCGCGAACCCTACCGCGCGGGCGCGGGCTACATCTTCGCTTCGACCGCGAGCAGGCGGTCGATCGACTGGTCGTACCGGTAGCGGTCGTAGCCCTTGCCGCCGTTCACGTGGTCGTGCCGGCCGTCGCGGGCCCAGAGCCAGTCGTTCCCGGCGCCGCCCTGGAGGACGTCGGCGCCGCTGTCACCCTGGATGCGGTCGCTGCCGGGCCCGCCGCGGATGATGTCGTTCCCGGAGTTGCCGCCGATCGTGTCGTTCCCGCCGAAGCCGCAGATGACGTCGGGGCCGGACGTGCCCTGCAGGAGGTCCGGGCCGGACGTCCCCTTGATCGTGCACGGCTTCGAGAGGTTGGGCGTGTGCCCCGATGCCACGTACGGCTGCACGGCGACGGCGACGGCGAGGCCGAAGAAGGCGAGCCCGAGGACGAGGACGCGCACGCGCATGGTCCTTCGATCGGCCGTCGCGCCGATCGTCACGATCCCTCGTGCGGGGAGAGTCAGAAGCGGCGCTGCAGCGCGAGGATCGTGCGGACGTAGACCCGCGTCTCCGGGTAGAGGCCGTGCCGCCGGATGGCCCGCGGCCCCTGGTAGTACGCGGCCAGCGCGAGCCGGCGGTTGCCCCCGTAGCTCCGGAGCAGGTGGCGGAGGTACAGGATCCCGACGCGGACGTTCCCGCGGGCCGTCCGGCGGAAGTCCCGGCCTGCGAGCACGTCCTCGACGAAGCGCCAGGTCGCCGGAATCACCTGCATCACCCCCCAGGCGCCGGCCGGCGAGGTGACGTTCCAGTGGAAGCCCGACTCCATCCACGCGAGCGCACGGACGAGGCTCGGGCTGACGCCGTAGCGGCGCGCCCAGTACCCGAGCATGGCGCGTACCTTCGCCCGGCTGGCTCCCCGCGCCGCAACCCGGGGCGCGGCCGTCCCGCGGGCGAGCGCCCGCGTGGTCGCGGGCCCGACGATCCCGTCGGCGGCCAGGGACGATCGGCTCTGGAAGCTCCGCACGGCCCGCTGGGTGCTTCGCCCGAAGATCCCGTCGATGCCGCCGACCCCGACGCCGCGGCGGCTGAGCAGGAACTGGACGACCGAGACGTCCCAGCCGACCATGCCGCGCCGGACCAGGCGCTTTCCGAGCAGCGGCCTCCCGAGCCGGCCGAGCCGCGAGCGCGTCTGCTGCCCGACGACCCCGTCGACGGCGATCCCAGCACGGCGCTGGAAGGTCCGCACGGCACGCTTCGTCTGCGGCCCGAGCAGGCCGTCGATCGGGCCGCGGTAGAGGCCCTCGGCGCGCAGCGCGACCTGGGCGCCCGCGATGTGCGGGGCCAGCCTCGCCTCGGCGGGCGCGGCCGCCACGAGG
>DASPGT010000158.1:0-33173 GCA_035620475.1 Gaiellaceae bacterium
AGGCCGGCCGCCGTCAGGGTGAGGACGCGCTGCCGGCGGTCCTCGCCGTGGCTCTCGGCGACCAGCCCGGCGCTGACGAGCGGCGCGGCCTCGCGGGCCAGCGTGGTGCGGTCCATAGCGAGCCGCGCGGCCAGGTGGCCCACCGGGGCAGGCCCCTCGACCTCGAGCCGCGCCAGGATGGAGTACTGCGTCGTCCGGATCCCGTGCGGCCGGAGGGCGCCGTCGTAGACGCGGGCCACGGCGCGCGTGGCCATGCGCAGCGTCGCGCAGACGCACGGGGACTCGACGGGCTCGGCCGGGGTCGTCGCCACAAGATAGGAGTATATACCCCTATCTGGTAGGCTCGCGCCGTGCGCGGGCGCCTGCACTACGCCTGGGTGGTCGTCGCGGTCGGCTTCGTCGCGCTGGTCATGTCCGCCGGATTCCGCTCGGTGGCCGGCGTCCTGCTCGTGCCGCTCAACGACGAGTTCGGCTGGAGCCACGAGACGATCGGGCTCGCCGTCTCGCTCAACCTCCTCTGCTTCGGCCTGGGCGCGCCGTTCGCCGCGGCCTTCGTCGAGCGCTTCGGCATGCGCCGGGTCGTCTCGGTCGCGCTCGCGGCGATCGCCGCCTCGTCGCTCCTGACGCTCGGGATGACCGAGCCGTGGCAGCTCTTCCTCCTCTGGGGCGTGGTCAACGGGACGGCGACCGGCGCCGTGTCCGTCCCGCTCG
Organism: Gaiellaceae bacterium; assembly: GCA_035620475.1. Classification (GTDB taxonomy): domain Bacteria; phylum Actinomycetota; class Thermoleophilia; order Gaiellales; family Gaiellaceae; genus JAIBJN01. The sequence continues at coordinate 712 of DASPGT010000158.1, forward strand.
CGGCGATCATCGCCAACCGCTGGTTCGTGGCGCGCCGGGGTCTCGTCACGGGGATCCTGACCGCGAGCAACGCCTCGGGGCAGCTCGTCTTCCTGCCGCTCCTCGCATGGCTCGCGAGCTTCGACTGGCGCTACGCCGCGCTCCTCGTGGCCGTTGCCGCCCTCGGGCTCGTCCTCCCGCTCGTCGCCCTGCTCATGCGGGACCGGCCGCGGGACGTCGGCGAGCGGCCCTACGGCGCCGGGCCCGCGTGGGAGGAGCCGCCGCCGGCCCCCGCCGCCTTCGGCGCGGCGCTCGCCGGGCTGCGCGCCGGGCTCCGCTCGAGGACGTTCTGGATCCTCGCGGGGACGTTCTTCGTCTGTGGCGCGACGACCAACGGGCTCGTCTCCACGCATCTGATCCCGGCGGCGCACGACCACGGGATCGCGCAGGTGAGCGCGGCCGGCCTCCTCGCGCTGATCGGCGTCTTCGACATCGCCGGCACCATCGGCTCCGGCTGGCTCACCGACCGCTACGACCCCCGTAAGCTCCTGCTCGCCTACTACGGGTTCCGCGGGCTCGCGCTGCTCGCGCTCCCCTTCGCCTTCGACTCGCGCTCTGCGGCGCTCGTCGGCTTCGCCGTCGTCTACGGGCTCGACTGGGTGGCCACCGTGCCGCCGACGTCCGCGCTCGCCACGGCGACCTTCCCGCGCCAGGCCGGCGTCGTCTTTGCGTGGATCTTCAGCGCCCACCAGCTCGGCGCCGCGACGGCGGCCTGGGCGGCCGGGCTCGTGCGCACCGCGACGGGGGAGTACACGGTCGCCTGGCTCGCCGCCGGGGGGCTGGCGCTCGTCGCTGCGGCGGCCGTGCTCGTGATCGCGGCGACGCCCCGGCGGCCCGCCGGGGCGCCGGCGCCCGCCTGATCAGGCGTCCGGCTCGCGCAGCGTCCCGCGGATGGTTGCGACGCCGCCCGCCTTCGCCTGCCCGGCCGCCCGCGCCAGGAAGGCCCGGTCCAGCCGGGTCGCCTCGTGGAGGACCTGGCCCTTCGCCATGAGGCGCCAGGGCGGGCCGTAACCGGGGGAGGGTGGGGGCTCGACGCCGAGGCGGAGGTCGTCGAGCGTCCAGCCCTTCCGGAGCAGGTTGAGGTCGACCGGGTCGTTCCAGCCCGGAATCCGGCCCTTGGACGTGTACTGGTGAACGGCGACGCTCGGCCAGCTGCCCACCGTGCGCACGGGGTGGACCTTGCCGTCGTCCTTCCCGTAGTTGGCGAGCCAGAGCGGGTAGCGCTCGAAGCCCGGCGCGTTGCCGACGGTGGACGTCCAGAAGCTCGAGTACGTGTAGAGGATCGGCGGCTGCCCGATCCGCTCCTCCACTCGGCGGAGCCAGCGCTTCGCCCAGCGCGCCAGCGCCTTCGGCCCGAGGCCGCCCTCCTCGAGGTCGAGCACGGGCAGGAGGTCGCCCTGCCTCGGCCTCGCCGCCTCGAGGAAGAAGTCCGCCTCGGCGATCGGCCCTGCGTCCTCGTAGGGCTCGGCGTAGTGGTAGGCCCCCACCGGGATGCCGAGGCGCCGCGCCGCCCTCCGGTGGCGGTCGTACGCCGAGTTGACGTAGTCGGTGCCCTGGGTCGCCTTGATGAAGCCGAACTCGACGCCGGCGTCCTTGACGGCCCTCCACGAGATCGTCTTCTGCCAGCCGGAGACGTCGATGCCGAGCACGCTGCCCGTCAGTCTCTCAGACCTCGCCCGACTCGACGAGGCTCTTCAGGTTGCCGAGCTCGTCGTCCATGTACCGGCCCATGAGCGGCCCGAAGAAGGGGAACGGGAGGACTCTGGCGATGCGAGGGCGGGCGGTGTCGCAGGTGAAGGCGGCCAGCGTGCCCTCGCCCGCGGGCGCGCAGTCGAAGCGGATGGCGACCTCGATCGGCCCGTCGACGTAGCCGGCCGCGAAGACGTGGGGCGGCTCGAGCTCCGTCACGCGGTAGCGCATGCGGACGTCGCGGCCGGCGAAGCGGACGACCTCGACGATCTCGCTCCCGACCGCAGGCGGCTCGCCGCCGGCCGTGCGGAACTCGCGAACCGACGGCCTCCAGCGCGGATGGGTGGAGAGGTCGGTGACGACCGCGAAGACCCGCTCGGGCGGCGCGGCGATCTCGACGCTGCGAACGATGCGCATCATCGCGGCTCGAACAGGTAGTGGGAGACGAGCCACTCGCTCCCCCCGCGATAACCCCAGAGCTCGGCGCAGGCGAGGAAGAACACCCTCCAGTTGGCGAGCCACTCGCGCGCGTGCTCGTCGCCGTAGGTCTCGGCGAAGACCGGCAGGATCCGCTCGGCGTTCGCGTCGAGCCGCTCGAGCCAGGCCTCGGCCGTGCGGGCGTAGTGCCGCCCGGCGACCGCCCAGCGCTCGACCAGCGCGAGGTCCCGCTGGAATTCGAGGAAGAGGTCGTGGGACGGCATCGTCCCGGCCGTGAAGAACCGGCGCGCCATCCAGCCGGACTCGTACGGGTAGGCGTAGCGGCGGTGCGAGAAGACGTGGAGGAAGACCTTCCCGCCGGGCTCGAGCCACGTGCGCATGCGGGCGAAGAGCGCCTCGTAGTTCCGCATGTGCTCCAGCATCTCGACGGAGAGCACGCGGTCGAAGCGCCGCTCGGTGTCGAAGACGTTGGCGTCGGCGGTGACGACCTCGAGCCGGTGGTCGAGCCCGCGCCGCTTCGCTTCCGCCCGGATGAACGCCCGCTGCGTTCGGGAGTTCGAGACCGCGAGAACGCGTGCCGTCGGGTACCGCTCCAGGAGGAAGAAGGTCAGCGAGCCCCAGCCGCAGCCGAGGTCGAGGAGCTCCATGCCGTCCTCGACCCGGGCGCGCTCGCAGGTGAGGGCGAGCATCGCGTCCTCGGCTTCGGCGATCGTCTCGACCCCGGCCGGCCAGAGACAGCAGCTGTACTTCAGCCGCGGCCCGAGCACGAGGCGGAAGAACTCCGCCGGCACCTCGTAGTGCTGCGCGTTCGGCTTCTCCACCTGCTCGGCGATCGGCGCGGCGCGCAGCCGCTCCACGAACGCGCGCTGCCGAGCCTCGCCCCCGCGGCGCTCCCGCGCGAGCCGCAGCGCGCAGTTGGCCCGGATCCCAAGCCGCAGGACCGGATCCGGGAGGACGTCCAGCCTCATCGCCCGGAACCCCTGGGGTCAGATCTTGCAGCGCAGCAAAGACGTGTCCGGTGCGCGAATGCAAGATCCGACCCCGGCCGTGGGGCCGATGGATCCTCGCTGCGCCCGCGGCCGCTCCCTGCGGCCCGGCCCGGTGGGGTCAGATCTTGCAGCGCAGCAGGGACATGTCCACTGCGCGATTGCAAGATCTGACCCCGGGGCTTCGCGGGGCTCACGGCGCTGCCTCCTTCGGGAACCAGGGGACGAACGCGCTCGTCTCGCGCTGGTAGCGGCGGTAGTCGTCGCCCCGGCTCTTGACCGCCTGCTCCTCCGACGGCGGGATGCCGGTGACGAAGAGGATCAGGTAGAGGATGAGCGCCGGCGCGAGCAGGCCGATCCAGCCCCACGGCGCCGCCAGCGCCATGAGCGCGTAGGCGACCCAGGTCAGCCACTGGAAGAAGTAGTTGGGGTGGCGGGAGTAGCGCCAGAGGCCCCGGCGCAGCGTCCGCCCGCGGTTTCCCGGGTCGGTCTTGAAGCGCGCGAGCTGCCGGTCGGCGGTGCCCTCCCCGAGCACCGCGCCGAGCCAGAGCGCCGCGCCCGCCCATTCGAGAGGCTCGAGGCTCCCGGCCGGGTTGAACGCGACGAGCAGGAAGGGAACGGCGAGCGCCCAGGCCACGACGGCCTGCGCCTGGTAGAAGACGAAGAAGGAGAGCTGCTCGCGCCCGCGCTCCCGCCAGCGGGCGCGGAGCTCGCGGTAGCGCGAGTCCTCCTCGCCGCCGATTCTGCCGGCGACGAGCCACGCGATCCGCAGGCTCTCGAGCCCAGCCGTGACCGCGATCAGGATCCGGTGCGGCAGCTCGCCGGGCCCGAGCGCTGCGTAGAGCGCGGCGAGGAGCGCCAGCGTCACGGCCCACCCAGCGTCGACGGCGGTCGCGTCGCCGGTCCGCCGCTGCAGGACCCACAGCCCGAGCTGGAGGAGGGACGCGAGCGCCAGCCCGAGGAGGAGCAGCTGCCAGTAGGAGTCGATCACGCGACCTCGTTGGCGTTCAGGAAGCGGTGGAGGATCACGGGCCCTCCTCCAGCGGCCTGCCGAGCACGAGCTGGGCATCGCCGAGCCAGCGCGTTCGGAAGGCCGCCTCGCAGAAGGCCAGGTAGAAGTCCCAGGTCCGCACGAACCGGTCGCCGTAGCCGAGCTCACGGACCTGCGGCAGGCACGAGTGAAACCGCTCGCGCCAGCGTGAGAGCGTCTCCGCATAGTGCGGCCCGATCTCCTCGCCGCCGCGGATCGTCAGGCCCGACGCCGCCGCCATGGCCCGTCGCAGCGCGCCGAGCGAGGGGATGAGGCAGCCGGGGAAGACGTAGCGCTCGATCCAGTCCGGCGAGCGGCGGTACCGGTCCCAGCGCTCGTCCGGGACGAGGATCGTCTGGATGCACGCGAGGCCGCCGGGAGCGAGGAGCCGGTCGCAGGCGGCGAAGAAGGTCGTGAACTGCCGCTCGCCGATCGCCTCGATCATCTCGACGGAGGCGATCTTCGTGTAGCGCCCCCCGTGCGCCCGGTAGTCCTGCTCGAGAACGGTGACCCGGTCGCCGAGGCCGGCGGCGGCCACGCGCTCGCGCGCGAGCGCCGCCTGGGCGGGGGAGATGGTGAGGCCGGTGACCCGCGCGCCGTACTCGCCGGCGGCCGTGAGCGCCAGGCTGCCCCACCCGCAGCCGATCTCGAGCAGGTGGTCGTCCGGGCCGAGCGCCAGCTTGTCGCAGACCATCCGCAGCTTGCGGCGCTGGGCGTCCTCCAGCGGCTCGCCGGCGTCCGAGAAGACGGCGCAGGAGTACGTCATCGTCTCGTCCAGAAAGAGCCGGAAGAGATCGTTGCCGAGGTCGTAGTGGTAGCGAATGTTCCGTCGGGCGCCGAGGAGCCCGTTGCGGCGGGCGAGCCGCGGCCGTGCCTGCACGAGTCGTCGCAGCCGCGGGTAGCGTCGCCCGGCCTCGCCTGCGTTCCGGAGCAGCAGCTCGAAGAGCGCGACGAGGTCGTCCGCGTCCCACTCGCCGGCGGTGAAGGACTCTCCGAGACCGAGGGAGCCGCGGGTGGCGACCCGGCGGAAGAGGTTGCCGCTCTCGATCTCGAGGCGCACCTCCGGGCCGGCGCCGAAGCGCCGGGTCGAGCCGTCGGGAAGCCGGGCCGCAAGCGTGCCGTGCCGGAGGTCGGGCAGGACGCGCTCGAGCACGCCGGCCGCGACGCGCTCGAGCGCCCCGCCCCGCGCGGGCGGCTCGCGGCGCAGCTCCCGGCCCTCGGAGACCGCGCTCACGACCGCACCGAGCCCTTCCCCGGCTCGAACGGCGGCTTGTGCCGGAAGGGCACCCGCTTCAGCCAGAGCTTGAGCGCCTGCCAGTGGATCAGCCCGATCACCTGCACCGGCATGAGCGGATAGCGGGCGAGCGCGGCCGCGAGCGAGCGGTTGGTCAGCTCGCGGCGCCGGCCGACGAGCGTCGCCGAGAGGGGCGTCTCGTCGCCCTCGAGCACGTCGATGCGGGCGCTCACGCGCTCGGCCGGCTCGGAAAAGGCGTAGCGGTAACGCTGGTCGAGCGGCATGAACGGCGAGACGTGCAGGCGCTTGGCGTGCTCGTAGCGGAGCGAGCCGCCCGGCAGGAGCTCGGGCAGCCGCTCGCCGAAGGTGTTGTTCAGCTCGGCGACCATGCAGGCAAGCTCCCCGTCCGGGCGGTAGCACCAGTAGAAGCTCACCGGGTTGAAGACGTAGCCGAGGACGCGGAGCTGCGCGAGCATCAGCACGCGCGCGTCGTCCGGCAGCTCGATCCCGCCCGAGCGGGCGAACGCGAGCACCTTCTCCTTCGCCGTGCGGCCGTCGTCGTCGAAGTGGTCACGGTCGCGGAACGTGACGACGTTCGGCCGGTTGACGGAGAAGAGGCGCAGCCGCCGCTCGAGCGCGGGCAGCTCGTCCAGGTCGAGCACGAAGAAGGAGACCGGGTAGCTGAAGGCGTTTCGCCGCGGCGTCCGCCGCGCGTGCGCGAGCGTGCCCGTGTAGAGCGCCGACCTCACCAGTCGACCCCCAGCGCCCGGGCCGCGGCCACGCCGGAGCGGAGCCCGTCCTCGTGGAATCCGTTGCCGAGGTGGGCGCCGGCGAAATACGTGTGGCGAGCTCCCGAGAGCCGCCGCAGCTCGGGCTGGGCCGCGATCGACTCGTGCGTGTAGAGCGGGTGCTCGTAGGTCATGCGGGCGATCACGTGCTCGGGGTGTACCCGCTCGGATGCGTTCAGCGTCACGCAGTAGTCGCGGTCGGCCTCGAGGCGCTGGAGCCGGTTCAGGTGGTACGTGATCGTCGGGACCTCCTGCGAGCCGCCGCAGTCTTCCAGGTGGAAGTTCCAGGAGGCCCGCGCCCGCGGCTCGCGCGGGAGGAGGCGGGCGTCCGTGTGGAGGACGACGTCGTTGGTCGTGTAGGCGAACGCGCCGAGCGCGCGCCGCTCCTCCGTGCTGGGGTCGGCGAGGAGCCGGAGCGCCTGGTCGGCGTGCGCGGCGACGACGACCTTGTCGAAGCGGTGCCGCCCGCCGTCGTCGGTCGTCAGCTCGACGCCGCCGAGGTCGCGCTCGAGCGCCCGCACGCCGAGGCCGATCCGCACGCGGTCGCCGAGGCGGGCGAGGAGCTCGTCGACGTAGGTCCGCGAGCCGCCGCGGACCGCCCGCCAGCGGAAGCGGCCGAAGCCGAGCATGCCGTGGTTGTCGAAGAAGCGGATCGCGTAGGCGGCGGGGAAGTCGAGCGTCCGCTCCGGCGCCGTCGACCAGAGGGCCGAGGTCAGGGGCACGAGGAAGTGGTTGCGGAACCCGCGCGAGTAGCCGCGCTCCTCCACATAGCGCGCGAGCGTGTGCCGCTCGTAGTCCGCCTCCTCCAGCGAGCCCCGCGCGGTGCGGAGCCAGCGTGCGATCTCGGCGACCAGGCGCAGGTGCCGCGGGCGGGCGAGGTTGCGCCGCTGCGCGAAGGGCCGGTAGCCGGCGTACTCGAGCGCGCAGGCGCGGCAGCCGACCGAGAAGGACATCTCCGAGTCCTGCGTGGCGACGCCGAGCTCGCGGAAGAGGCGTCCGAGGAGCGGGTAGTTCGGCTCGTTGTGGACGAGGAAGCCGGTGTCGAGGCGCAGCGTGCGACTTCCGGCGCGGTGCTCGACCGTGTGCGTGTGCCCGCCCGCGTAGCCGGCCCGCTCGAAGACGACGACGTCGTGGCGGCGCGCGAGCAGGTAGGCGGCGCCCAGTCCGGAGATGCCGGCTCCGACGACTGCAACCTTCACCGCAGGTTCTCCGTCTCTAGGAGGGGTCGACGGAATACCCCTCGTCTCCGGGGCGTGATGGTCGTTCCGAGGCAAGGACGCAGGGAGCGTTCGTAGCCGAGGGCTACGGGCGCGACTGAGGACGCAGCGTCGGGGCGAGCAGCGCGGCCCGGAGACAAAGGTTGTATTTCGTCGAACCCTCCTAGCACCGAACCGGTATTCGTCCGAGGCCGAACTGCGGTTGGCCGGGGCGAGGACTCCCTGTAAGCTTCACGAACACACATGGAACAGACTCTCGACAAGACTATCAAGGTCGGCACGGTCAGGGGGCGGACGAGCGTCGGCAGCCAGATCGCCACGATCGCCGCCGTCGTCATCCCGCCGTTCGGGCTGCTCTCGGCGATGGGCCTCCTCTGGGGTGTGGCCTTCCACTGGCTCGACCTCGTCCTGCTCGTCGTCCTCTACGTTCTCACGGCGATCGGGAACGCGGTCGGCTTCCACCGCTACTTCACGCACAAGAGCTTCGAGACCGGGCCCGTGCTCAAGGGCACGCTGGCCGTCCTCGGCTCGATGGCAATGCAGGGCCCGGTCACCCAGTGGGTCACCGACCACCGCAAGCACCACGCGCTCTCCGACCAGGACGGCGACCCGCACTCGCCCCACGTCGGCCACGGCGACGGCATCGGCGGGACGATCCGCGGGTTCCTCCACGCCCACGTCGGCTGGCTCTTCACGCTCAAGGGGATGGAGCGCGGGCGCGAGTACGGGAAAGACCTCTACGAGGACCGGCTCGTGCGGACGATCGACCGCCTCTACGTCCTGTGGGTGATCCTCACCCTCGGCATCCCGTTCCTGGCCGGGTACGTCCTGGGCGGCTCGGTCGCGCGCGGGGTCGAGGCGATGGTCTGGGCCGGGCTCCTCCGCATCTTCCTCTACCAGCACGCCACCTTCAGCGTGAACTCGATCTGTCACATGTTCGGGCGCAAGGACTACGCCTCCCGGGACGAGGCGCGCAACAACTGGGTGGTGGCGGCGCTGGTGCTCGGCGAGGGCTGGCACAACAACCACCACGCGTTCCCGAGCTCGGCGCGTCACGGGCTTCACCGCTGGCAGGTGGACGTCTCCTGGCTCGTGATCCGCGGGCTCGAGAAGCTCGGGCTCGTCTGGAACGTGCGCCGGCCCACTCCCGAGCAGATGGCAAGGCGCCGGGTTCAGCCCTCCGAGGCCTGAAACCGCGCCAACTCTTCCCCCACCAGCTCGGCCCAGCGGCCGGCGCGCGGCGCTGGGAGGGCGGCGCCCCAGGGTGCGCGGACCGCGATCGGATGCAGCGCGCGCGGGATCAGCTCGTAGCTTCCCTCCACTCCCTCGGCGCGGGCGCGCTCGAACCCGCGGCGTGAGCTCGCGGGGCTGACGCCCGGGATCCCCGGGAGATAGCGGTCCCAGGCGCCGTGGAGGACGGCGAGCCGGCGGCCCGCGAGCCCGGAGAGGTCGAGCCGGTCGGGGATCCACGGGGCAAGGCCGAGCACGGTCGTCACGGCCGGATGCCCGGCCGAGCCGATGGCGACGGCGCCGCCCATGGAGAAGCCGAGGAGGAGGACCCGGCGGGCTCCCGCGGAGGTCACCTCGCCGACCGCCGCGGCCGAGTCCTCGACGCACATCTCCAGCCGCTTCCACGACTTGATCCGGTAGCGGACCTCGGCGAAGGCAAGCGACGGGTGCTCCGCCGCGAGCCGGTCCACGAGCCACTCGAGCGACGCGCTCCAGGTTCCGGGGACGTCGCGGCTCTGGCCGCCGTTCACGCAGACGACCGCGTCGCAGGCCGGCGGGCCGGTCAGGCGCAGGGCGGCGCCGGTGGGGAGCTCGAGCTCGCGTCTCGCGACGACACCCGTTTCGGTAGGGGGTTGCAGGCCGGTTGGGGGGTTTTTCGAGGCATCCCTCGTTCGAGTGAACGAACGAGCCGGTTCACGGCCCGATGAGCGTAGCGATGGGTCGCTTCTATCTGCCTCCGCAGGTCCTCGTCGCCGTCGCCGTCCTCGCGGCCGTCGGCGCGCTCCTCCTGGTTCTCGCCCGGCCGGCGTCCGGCCGCGAGGAGGAGAAGCCCGAGCCGGCCGCCCGCGCCTCCGTCCCGCCGCCGGCCGCCGCCGTCCCCGTCGACCGCGCCGTCCTTGCGGCGGTCGTCCAGCCGGCCGCCGAGCCCGAGCCTGCCCCGGCCTCAGCGCCTCCGGCGGATCCCGGCTTCCTGGTCCTCAGGCCGGCGCCGGGCTCGCTGCTCGTCGTCCGCGCCCGCCCCGGCGGCGCGGTCGTGGCCCGGCTCGGCAGGCGCACGGAGTTCGGCTCCCCGACGACGCTGGCGGTCGCCGCCAAGCGCGGCCGCTGGCTCGGCGTCGTGACGACGCACCTTCCCAACGGCCGGCTCGGCTGGGTGGATCCGGCCGAGAGCGCGGTCGTGCGGAGCCGCACACGTGTCCGGGTCACCATCGACCTCTCCGCGCGCCGCCTGGTCGTCCGCCGCGGCGACCGGGTCCTCCGGCGCGTGACCGTCGCCGTCGGCCGGCCGAGCTCGCCCACGCCCACCGGCCGCTTCGCGGTCACCGACAAGCTCGCGGGCGCGCGCTTCAGCTCGAGCTACGGGTGCTGCATCCTCGCCCTCTCCGCGCACCAGCCGAACCTGCCCCCCGGCTGGCAGGGCGGCGACCGGATCGCCGTCCACGGCACGAACGACCCGGGCTCGATCGGCACCGCGGCCTCCGCCGGCTGCCCGCGGGCGAGCGACGCGGACATGCGCTACCTGCTCCGCACCGTCCCCCTGGGCGCCCCGGTCTTCGTCCGCGCCTAGCCGAAGCCGACGGACTGGCGCTCCGTCACGGCGTCCCAGCCCTCGACCAGCGCGTACAGGCCGGCGAGCGTCGTCGGCTCGGCCACCGTCGCCTCGTGGTCGCGGGCTGCGAGCCAGGCGTTCGCCTGCTCGACCGGGATCCGGGTGAAGAGGACGTTCGCGGCGCAGCGCCCGGGCCGGGAGACCGCAGGGTGGAGCCGGCCGATCTCCTCGTTGGTCGTGACCAGCACGAGGATGCGGAGGCCCTGGCCGATCAGGCCGTCGACGACGTTCAGGAAACGCGAGAGACCCTGCCCGGCCTGCATGCGGGCGTCCGCGGAGAGGAGCTCGCCGGTGTCCTCGAGGATGAGGAGCCTCCAGGACGGTGAGGAGTCGTCGTCCTTCCGGGCCACGCCGATCGGCGGGATCGCCCACATGCCTCCGTACGCGGCGAAGCCGGGTGCGATGGACGCCGACTCGGTCTCGTCGTCGTCCTCGTCGAAGAAGAGCTCCTGCTCGAGCATGACCGAGAGCATGTAGTCCGACTGGTCGCCGAAGAACTTCTCCGGGTCGGTGATGTAGTGCGGCTCGCACCAGTCCGACCACTCGCGGGCGAGGGCGCGCAGGGCGGTCGTCTTCCCGGTGCCCGTCTCCCCGTGCCAGAGGATGAGCTGTCCGCCGCGCCACGGGAGGTCGCCGGTCATCAGCCGCGCGAGGCCGTCGCGAGCCGCGCCGGCGTAGTTCCCGGCGATCTCGCCCCAGGCGGGAACGGAGAGCGTGCGGCCCATCGGCATCGGGCCGTGCGGGCCGTAGGACCAGAAACGCACCGGGACGCGACCCTCGCGCTCGCGCTTGGCCCGGGGAAAGGACGAGCGGACGTGCTCGAGGCCGGCGCGCGCCGCCTCGTCGCTCGCGGCGGCCACCTGCGCCGTGACCGTCCCGAAGCCGACGTGGAGGAAGACGAGCGCCCCGCCGTCGAGCTCGAGCACGGCGTCCTTCCCGCCGGCCGTGCTGCTCGCCCAGAGGGCGTCCGGCTCGTCGAGCTTCGCCGTCGTCGGCCACGTGTCGGCGGCGAAGCGCGTGAGGTCGCGCTGCAGCGCCTCCTGCAGGAAGAGCCCCGGCACCGGGCCGTCGTGGAGCTCGAGCGTGAGCTTGAGCTTCCTCGGCACCCGGTGAACTCTACGCGGCGAGCAGCGCCCGCAGGTCGGCCGCGCTCGTGACCGGCCGCCGGCAGGCGAAGCGCTCGCACACGTACGCCGCGGGGGCTCCCTCGATCAGATCCTTGCCCGCCAGAAGCGGGATCGCCTCCGACGGCCCGGGCGCGAAGGCGAAGACGGCGTTCGGCCGGAAGCCCTCCAGGGCAGCCTGCCGGAGCTCCGGCGAGTCGCCCACGACGGCGATCTCCCGCGGCGCGGCGAAATGGAGGTCGAGCGCGCAGAGGAGGTGCGACACCGCGGCGGGAGCGCGCTCCATGAGCGGCAGCGCCAGCCGGAAGACGCCGACCGCACGCTGCTCCAGCTCGTCGTCGCCGTAGATCCGGGCGAGCCTGAGGAGGACGTAGGCGGCCATCGAGTTCCCGGCGGGCGTGGGGTGGTCGTCGAACTCCTTGCGCCGCGCGACGAGCCCGTCGCCCTCGGGCGCGTCCACGAAGAAGCCGCCGTGCACGGGATCGGAGAAGAGCTCCACGAGCAGGCCCGCGAGCCGGCGCGACTCCTCCAGCCAGCGCGGATCGCCGGTCGCCCAGGCGAGCTCGACCAGGCCGTTGGCCGCGTTCGCGTAGTCCTCGAGGTACGCCGGGATGCGGGCCTCGCCGGCCCGGAAGGAGCGCAGGAGCCGGCCGCGGCCGTCCGAGAGCGGGCCGAGCAGGAACTCGGCGACGCCGACCGCGGCTTCGACGTAGTCGGGGCGGCCGAGCCGGGCTCCGGCCTGCGCGAGCGCCGCGAGAGCGAGCCCGTTCCAGGAGGCGAGCGCCTTGTCGTCGCGCAGCGGCTGGGGCCGCCGTTCCCGCTCGGCGAGGAGCGTCGCCCGGGCCTCCGCCGGGATGTCGGCCCGGAGGATCGAGCGCCCGTGCTCGAAGGGGAGGAGCCAGTCGGGGCGCGGCTCGCCGAGGACGGCGGCGAGCTCCTCCTCGGTCCAGGTGAACGTGAGGCCCTCGACCCCCTCGGTGTCCGCGTCCTGCGCGGAGGCGAGCCCGCCCTCCGGGAGCAAGAGCTCGCGCAGGACGTAGTCCAGCGTCTCCTCGGTCACGCGGCGGTAGCGCTCCTCGCCGGTGACCGCGAAGGCGTGCACGTACGCGGAGGCCAGGAGCGCGTTGTCGTAGAGCATCTTCTCGAAGTGGGGGACGAGCCAGTGCGCGTCCACGGAGTAGCGGTGGAAGCCGCCGCCGAGCAGGTCGTACATGCCGCCGGAGGCCATGCGGTCGAGCGTGAGGCGGGCCATCCCGAGCGCCTCCTCGTCCCGGCCCGCGGCGTGGAGCCGGAGCAGGAGCTCGATCGTCGACGCCGCGGGGAACTTCGGCGCCGGGCCCCAGCCGCCCTCCACGGGGTCGAAGCTGCGGCGCAGCGCGGGCACGACCCCGCTCAGGAGCCCGGTCGTCAGCGGCTCGGTGGAAGGGGCCCGCTCGCTCGCCTGGCGGATCGCATGCACGAGCGCGTCGGCCTGCTGGTCGAGGTCGGGGCGGCGGGTCCGGTAGGCCTCGGCCACGGCCTGCAGGACCTGTGCGAAGCTCGGTAGCCCGTGCCGCGGCGCCGGCGGGAAGTAGGTGCCGCCGTAGAACGGCCGGCCGTCCGGGGTGAGGAAGACGGTCATCGGCCAGCCGCCGTGGCCGGTCATGGCGACGACCGCGTCCATGTAGAGGCCGTCCACGTCGGGCCGCTCCTCGCGGTCGACCTTGACGCTGACGAAGAGCTCGTTCATGAGCCGGGCCGTCTCCTCGTCCTCGAAGGACTCGTGCTCCATGACGTGGCACCAGTGGCAGGCGGCGTAGCCGACCGACAGGAGCACGGGGCGGTCCCCGGCGCGGGCGAGCGCGAAGGCCTCGTCGCCCCACGGGTACCAGTCGACCGGGTTCTCGGCGTGCTGGAGCAGGTAGGGGCTCGTCTCGGTGGCCAGGCGGTTCACCCGGCCAGCCTAGCCGGGGCGGGGGAGGGGGCGGCGCCGGCATTCCCTGACCGGCGCCGCCCGTGCCGCAGAGAGACTCTGCTAGGTGGCGGAGACGGTCTCGCGCGCGCCGACGAGCTCGTCGACCGTCGTGACGTTCGCGCCGTACGTCGCCTTCAGGTACTCGAGCGCGTCGTCCTCGCTCACGCCCTCGAACGCGCAGACGGCGTCGCGCGGGATCGTGACCTCGTAGCCGCGGATGAGCGCGCCGTAGGACGAGTGCCGCACGCAGATGTGCGTGTGCTGGCCGGTGATGACGACCTCGTCGACGCCGCGGCCGCGGAGCTGCTCGTCCAGGCCCGTGAAGTCGAAGGCGCCGTAGTGGTGCTTCTCGGAGATGAGCTCGCCCTCGCGCGGCGCGAGCTCCTCGATCACCTCGGCGCCCGGGTCGCCCTTCATCGCGTGCTCGCCCCAGATCTTCATCTCCGGGTCGTCCGGATCGTGCGCGTCGTTGGAGAAGACGACGACCCAGCCGTCCTCGCGGGCGTGGGCGAGGAGGCGCTGCAGCGGACCGGTGATGTCCTGCGCCCTCGGGTTCGCCAGCTTCCCGTCGACGAAGTCCTTCAGCATGTCGACGATGATGAGAGCCTTCATGGGATCCGTCCTCCAGGCTAGTTTTGGACTATAAGTCGATAACCTGATGCCGAAGTCTACCACAGACCCCCGTCCGGCTCACGAGGCCCTGGCCGCGGTCCTGCAGGTGCGGGACGGCGTCCTGCAGGTGCTCCTTTGGGAGCGCGCGCGGGATCCCTTCCTCGGCGCGTGGTCCCTCCCGGGTGGGCGGCTCCAGGCGGGGGAGACGCTCGAGGCCTCGATCCGGAGGCACCTCGCGGCCAAGGTGGACGTGCGCGATCTCGCCCACCTCGAGCAGCTGGAGACGCGCAGCGACCCGCGGCGGCATCCGTCGGAGTGGCTCGTGGCGACCGCCTACCTCGGGCTCGTTCCGGCCGGCGCCGACCCCGGCGTGCCGGCCGACACGGCCTGGCATCCGGTGGACGACCTGCCGCCGATGGCCTTCGACCACGGCGCGATCGCGCTCGCCGGCCGGGAGCGGCTCCGGGCGAAGCTCTCGTACACGAACATCGGCTTCGCGCTCGCCCCGCCGTCGTTCACGGTCTCGGAGCTGCGCCGTCTCTACCGCGCCGCCCTCGGCCACGACCTCTCGGCGACGAACCTCCAGCGCGTCCTCCTCCGCCGCCGCGTCCTCGAGCCCACCGGCGAGACGCGCCCGCCCGGCCGCACCGGCGGCCGCCCGGCCGCCGTCTACCGCTTCGCCCGCGCCGGTCTCGAGGTCACCGACCCCTTCGCCGTCCTCCGCCCGCCGGACGTCCGCTGACGTCCCCTCCGGCCACGCCCTGGGGCCTGACCCCGGGGCGTGGCCGGTCAGGCCGTGGCTCCGGGGGGCAGGGTTTCAGCCCCAAGCCCGCATGGCCCCTGCCAGGCCGCGCCGCGGGCTGTGGAGAACTTGTCACACTTCCGTGACACACCCTCTGTCCTCCGCGGCCATGCCCAGGGGTCAGACCCCGGGGCATGGCCGGCGGGGACGCGTCCGAGTGTCAGAGGAGACCGCAGCGGCGCGCGGTGTTCGGCCAGGGGTGGAACCCGAGGCCGGCGCGGAGGGCCTTCTCGGCCGTCCACATCTGCTCGGCCGGCTTCCAGCGGTTCGCGGTGCCCTTCTTCCGGAGCAGGTAGCGGCCGAATGCCCGCTGGAACTGCATGCTCATCTGCAGCCCGCCCCAGTACGGGGCGTGCGGATCCTTCCAGTGGCCCTCGTAGCGCTTGATGCAGAGCCAGGCCGCCCGGTGCGGCGGTCGCTGCCCCCGTGCGCGCGTCCGGGTGGCGCGCCGCTTCCACATGTCGCGGATGGCGGTCAGATGGCCGAGGTCCGTCGTCTTCCGCTCCATGTACCTCGTGGGCGACCGCCGCTTCCCCACCACCCGTTGCCAGTGCCACGTCGTCGCGCGGTAGCGGCTGACCGACTCGGCAAGCGCCTTGACCTCCGAGGCCGTGTCCGTCTCCTCCGCGACTTGGGCCGCTGCCCCTCCGGGCGCCGCGAGCGCAAGCGAGCTTAGGAGCGCGAGCAGAAGCCCGCGCATGCGGTTTGATCTCACGTTCATCCCCCTTTCTGGGCCCTCGTTCCCGGCCCGCCGCTGGACGCTGGACGGGCTCCGGATGGGCGCCTCCGTCATGCCGCAGAGGGGCGCCGGCCCAGGGGTCGGTTTTTCCAGAAGCGGGCTAGGTTACACTCAGCCGCACATGCTCTGGCTCACCATCTGGTTCACGGTGATCCTGAAGATCCCGGCTCTCTACCTCGCCTACGTGATCTGGTGGTCGGTCAAGGACCCGCCCGACGCAGCGGCCGGGAGCGCCGGAGACGGGCTCGGAGGGGGCGGGGTGGAGCCTCCTCGCCGGCGCGGCCCGCAGCGGCCGGTCCCCGGGCGCCGGCCCGGCCCGCACGGCATGCCTGATCGCCGTCGCCGGCCGCAGCCCGCCCTCGCCGCGCGCGCCCGGAGGCCGTGGTGAGCACGTACGACTCCGACGCCCGCGGCCGCGTCACCGCGACGCAGCTCGTCGCCGACTTCCTGGCGACCTTCGCCCTCTTCGCCGGGCTCGTCTCGGTCGTGTACTACCCGGGCCGGCTCGGCACGGCGGCCGTCTTCATCGCTCTCTTCGCTGCCACCCTCGGCGGCCGCGACCGGTACCTCGTGCCGGTGTCCGTCGGCGTCACGGCGGTCTGCTGGCTGCTCGGGATGACGCTCGCGATCGCCCTCGATCGCCCCATCTTCTAGGGCCTCGGCCCGCCGATCCCCCTAAAGAGGGATTGCCGCTGGGCCGATGGACCTATCGGCTTACGTTTCGGGTTCATCGCGGCTCGGCATCGCCTCATGGGAAGCTTCAAGCTCCGGCTCGTCATCTACTTCATGCTGCTCGCGCTGCTACCGCTCGTGGCGGCCACGTTCGCCTTCAGCGAGGTGGCGGAGCGAGGTGAGACGGGCTCCGCGGACTCCCGGCTCTCGACCGCGATCCGGGTCGCGCAGGCCGAGTACGAGGATTTGCTCGACGGGGACACGGCCGAGACGGCGCGCTCGCTCGCGCAGGCGACCTCGGTGCAGGAGGCGCTCGCGACCTCGAACCGCTCGGCGCTCGTGCGCACGGCCAAGCAGGTCCCGAACAGCGCCTTCTACTCCGCGGGGAACGAGTTCGTCGCCGGCGACCGGCCCGGGCCGTACGACGCCTTCCGTTCCGTGCGGGTGGAGAACCGGGACGGGAGTTTCCTGGGCCGGGTCGTCGTCCACCTCCCCTTCGACGACCGGCTGGCGAAGCGCCTCGGCTCGCGGGCCGCGCTCGGCCTCGGCGAGCGCTTCGCGTTCGTCGCGAACGGGAAGGTGATCGCGCCGAACGCGATCCGAGGCGCGCTGACGGTCCCGCACCAGCAGCCGGGCTTCGTCACCGTCGGAGGGATGAGCTACCGCGCGCTCGGCACGGAGCTGCTCGTGGCCGAGAAGCCGCGGCGGCCCTCCGTCTCGCTCGTCGCCCTCAGCCCGAAGGCGACGATCGACGAGGCCGTCGGCGACCTCCGCAGCCGCTTCCTCCTCTTCTCCGCCGTGGCGATGTTCGCGGTGGGGATTTTGGCCTACACGTTCGGCCGCACGATCGTCCGTTCGCTGGGCGAGCTCGCCGCAGCGGCCGGGGCGATCGCGAAGGGCAACCTGCAGGAGCGGGTGCCCGTGCGCGGCCGCGACGAGTTCGCCGCGCTCGGAGAGGCCTTCAACGACATGGCCGCGCAGCTCGAGCAGCGCCTGCGGGAGCTCGATGCCGAGCGCGGGCGCGTGCACGACACGATCGCCCGCTTCGGCGACGCCCTCGCCGCCACGCACGACCCCTACACCCTGCTTCCGGTCATCGTCAAGAACACGGTCGAGGCGACCGGCGCCGCCGGCGCGCGCCTCCTGGTCGACGGCAAGGAGATCGCCCGCGAGGGTGACCCGCTGGGAGGCGGCAAGCCCCTCGCGATCCCGCTCGGGCTCGAAGGACGCGAGAGCGGCGTGCTCTACCTCACGCCCCGCGAGGACGACTTCGGCGACGACGCGCGCGAGCTCGCCCACTGGCTCGCCTCGCAGGCGTCGATCGCGCTCGAGAACGCACGCCTCCACCGGCTCGTCGAGCGCCAGGCGAATACGGACGGCCTCACCGAGCTGCCGAACCGGCGCCACTTCGAAGAGGCCCTCGAGACCGAGATCTCCCGCGTGGAGCGCTTCGACGGCACCCTCGCGCTGATCCTCGCCGACCTGGACGACTTCAAGCAGGTGAACGACCGCTACGGCCACCAGGCCGGGGACGACGTGCTGCGCACGTTCTCGGACATCCTGCGCGCGACCGTCCGCGAGGTCGACCTGCCCGCGCGCTACGGCGGCGAGGAGTTCGCGGTCCTCCTTCCGCAGACCGACCTCGAGGGTGCCCACCAGCTCGCCGAGCGCCTCCGCCGTGCGCTCGCGGCGCGGCCGATGTCGACGCATCCCGGAGGCCTGGTCGCGGTCACGGCGAGCTTCGGGGTGGCGGCGTTCCCGGAGGCCCCGACCCCGGCGGCCCTCTTCGCCGCGGCCGACGAAGCGCTCTACCGCGCCAAGCGCGCCGGGAAGAACTGCGTCGTGTCGGCGGATGCAGGTACCATCGTCCGCGCTCACGAGTAGGTTCTCTCCCGGCGCCAGGTCGTCTAGAATCCGGCGCTTGCCCCTGTCCCCGACCCGGAGGTGCGTGTGAGCGAGAAGGAGACCACGTTCGCCCGTGTGATCGAGGAGCACCTCGAGCTCAAGCGGCGCAACTCTCAGCTGGACGGCAACATGCCGATCGACAAGTACCACGTCGCGGATCCGTTCGAGAATCACCCACTGTTCAAGACCGAGGAGCAGGCCCGCCTCGAGGACACGCTCAGCGGCCAGGAGCCGGAGCTCGAGCCGAGCAAGGTGCTTGCGTGGCCGGGCGAGGACACCGACCCGCCCGTCGACCCGGAGGACACCCTCTGGGGCCGCTCGCGCGACTTCGACTGGGGCGACTGAGCCTCTGACCTGACGCCGGGCGTTTGCCTCCTCCGACTCGGGGTAGAGAGTCGGCGTGGGCAAGCGCATCCTCGTCGTCACGACTGCGTCCGCTCGGATGGAGGGCCTCCGCGCTCGCGTCCACGCGCACGCGGGCAGCGAGGACGCCGAGGTGCGCGTGGTGGCGCCCGCGGCCGGGATCTCCCGCCTCGACTGGCTGGCGAACGACGAGCAGGAAGCACGCGCCGAGGCCGCCGAGCGTGCCCTCGGCGCCGGGCATGCCGTTGCGCCCAAGGCCCGGACGGTCGACGCCGAGGTCGGCGACACCGACCCCGTCCAGGCGGTCGAGGACGCCCTGCGCGAGTTCCCCGCCGACGAGCTCGTCCTCGTCACCCACCCGGACGAGCAGGCCTCCTGGCTCGAGGAGGGCGCCGCGGAGGAGGCTTTCGCCCGCTTCGACCTCCCCGTCACGCACCTGGTCGTGGCGGAGGACTGAGCGGAAGGGCCGAGTACACTCAGACCCGACGGGGCGTTAGCTCAGCTGGGAGAGCGCCGGCTTTGCAAGCCGGAGGTCACCGGTTCGATCCCGGTACGCTCCATCCGTGATGCTCTGCTTCGGGAGCTAACCGAGCAGACGCGTCATGAACACGTTGTCGGCCGTCGCGGCGTACTCGCCGAAGGGGCCGCACGGGACGAATCCGGCCGACGCGTACAACGAGCGCGCGGGAACGAATGCTTCCCCGGATCCGCACTCGAGGCTGACGCGGCGAACACCGCGAGCCGCGGCGGCCGCGACGAGGTGATCGACCAACGCGCGCCCGACGCCGCGTCCTCGCGCCGCGGCGGCCGTGTGCATCGACTTCAACTCGGCATGAGCCGGGTCGAGCTGCCTGAGCGCCGCGATTCCGAGCAGCTCGCCCTCGGCGCGCAGGCTGAACAAGGTGATGTCCTCGCCGGCGTCATGGGGCTCGAGCACGTGCACGCCCTCGGGTGGCATGACGCCGCTGGCGAACGCCCGGTGCTGCTCGAGAAGCCGCCGGACGTCGTCGCGCCGCGGATCGTCGATCCCGATCACGAATCCGCCCACGGACGACTTCTAGCAAAGGGTGACGGATTCGGGACCGAGTCGCGAGCTCGCGGCCCCATGCGGGCTCTGGGGGCCTTCGAGGTGGGTCATCGGCGTTAGGGTCCCGCTGCCGTGCGGTTGACGCTGCTCCACGACCAGCCGCTCGTAGACCACTTCTTCCATCCGAGCGGCCGCCGGGGCCTGGGCGCGGAGGTCACGATCCCTGCTCAGACCTCCAGGGTGCTCCCGCGACGGGCCCGCAGGATCGTGCTCGCGGCGGCGGCGACGGTCTCGGGGCTCTTCGCGCTCGACTCGACGGTCATCTCTGTCGCGCTGCCCGCGATCCGCGACGACCTCGGCGGGGGCTCGGCCACGATCGAATGGGTCTCGAGCGTCTACCTGCTCACCTTCGCGGTCACCCTCCTCCCGGCCGGGCGCATGGTCGACCGCTACGGCGCCCGGCGGATGTTCCTGAGCGGGGTCGCGGTCTACGTCGCCGCGGCCTTCCTGGGCGCGCTCGCCGCCGCGCCCTGGATGCTGATCCTCGGGCGCGGCGCCCAGGGGGTCGGGGCGGGCATCGTCGGCCCGTCCGTGCTCGTGCTCGTGACGGACGCCTTCGGCGCCGAGCGCCGCGGGTGGGCCATCGGCCTGTTCGGCATGCTCCTGGGCGGGTTCTCCGCCGCCGGGCCGCTCGTCGGCGGCATCTTCACCGACACCGTCGGCTGGCAGGCGATCTTCGTCGTCCACGGGGTTCTCGCCGCCGCGGCGGCGGCGCTCGTCGCGCGCACGGTTCCGCACCTGGCCGGCCGCGCCCGGCTCCCGCTCCTGCTCGGGAGCACGGCGGCGCTCGCCGGCGTCGTCCTCGGGGTCCAGGTGAGCATCATCGAAGGCCGCCGCCTCGGGTGGGAGGTCGGCGTCCTCTTCGTCGCCCTCGCGGTCGCGTCTGCGCTCGTCCTCTGGCGGCGCGAGCGCGGGAGGACGGACCGCGTCCTCGACTTCGCAATGCTTCGGATCCCGACCGTCGCCGCCTCGGCGATCGCCCGCTCGGTCGTCTCCTTCTCCTTCTACGGGAACCTCTTCTACCTGACGCTCTTCCTCGAGAGCTCGGCCGGCTACTCCGCCTTCCAGACCGGGCTCATCCTGCTGCCCTCGAGCATCGCCGGGGTGGCCGTCTCGCCCTTCGTCGGCCGGGTCGTCGACCGGACTGGGCCGGGGAGCGTCATGGCGCTCGGGACCGCGGTCGCGGCGGCCGGCCTCTTCGCCCTCGCGCTCGCCGACAACGACAGCTCGGTCGCGTTCCACCTGGCGCCGGCCCTGGTCCTGAACGGGCTCGGCTACGCGCTGGTGTCCGTGGCGGCGAAGTCGGCGCCCCTCGGTGCCGTTCCCGACTCGCAGCACGGTCGCGTCACGTCCCTCGTCTCCTTCGTCTCGCGCGTCGCCTCCGGCTTCGGGGTCACGTTCGCGACCGGGGTCTTCCACCTCCTGAGCGGGGCCGGCGTCGCGCGGGCGCTCAGCGACCGCCAGCTCCCGGACGCCTCGGGGACGGCCGACTTCGTTCGCGACCGCATCGGCGTCGGCGACCTCCAGGCCCACCTGAAGGCGGCGCAGGTGAAGCAGGCCGGCTTCCCCGACGTCCCGACCGCGGTGGCAACGGTCGACGCCGCCTTCGAATGGATCTTCGCGGGCACCCTCTTCGTGCTCGGTGCGATCGTCGTCGCCGGCGGGGCGGCGATCGGCCTCCTGCTGCTTCGCTCGCGTCCGGCGCGTCCCTAGCCTCGCGAACGAGTGGGAGGGGGCGCGATCGCACCCCCTCCCGTGCGCGTTTCAGGCGCGGACGGGCTCGCGCACGGCGCCGATCGCCCTGAGCAGGCTGAGCGCGTCGATCTGCGTCCAGCCCTCGACGATCGCGCCGTTCTCGAAGCGCAGGAACGTCATGCCGCCGAAGCTCGCCTGGCGGCCCGTCGGCTCGAGGCCCATGAACTCGCCCTCGTGGGTGCCAACGGACATCCAGCGGGTTGCGACGAGGTCTCCCTCCGCAGCCATGTCCTCGACGGTGAACCTGATGTCGGGGAAGCCCTCGCGGAGCCGACCGATGAACTCCCTGGCGCCGGCGGGGCCCCGGAAGGGCTCTCCCAGGCCGCCCGGGCGGCCGACGAAGTCGGGAGAGAGCAGCTCCTCGGTGAGGTCGAGGTTGCCCTGGCTCCAGATCTCGTCGAACACCCGGTAGGCCAGTGTCTTCTTCTCCTGGACGGACATCGAACCACCCCTTTCTCGGTTGGGGTCCGTCCCGATGGTTCACCGTAGCCGCGAAACCGGGCGTCCCTCGGTCTGTGAGGGCACCTTCAACCTCTCTTCACGTCGCCTTCACGCCGCCTGCCCCGGGCCCGTTCGGGCGCCTCCGCCGGTCGCCTCGACCGAGTGCTCTTGAGGCGTCCGCGGATCGGCGACGGCGACACCCCCAAGCGCGAGCCCGCGTGGCCCGGGATCATCCACCGCGGCGGGCACGGCTAAGGCTCAATCCCACGACCGGCGAAGCGGGATTCTTCGGTCGGGCGGATCAGGTATACGCGTGAGCGGGCAAGGATCGAGTCGCTGGAGATCAGCCTTTGGGTCTTCGGGATGCGGATGGACGTGCCTGTTCGCCGCTCGATGCGGAAGCCGGCGAGGCCGGTCAGGTTGGTCATGATCGGGGTGGTGAACGCGTTGAGGTGGCCTTCGGGGTCGTGGCGGCCGAGCAGCTCGCGCGCCACCTCGACCCAGCTGTAGGGGCTCGGGACGGAGACGACCGCTCGGCCGGTCTCGGTCAGGACACGCCGGATCTCGCAGAGGAGCGCGACCGGGATCGTCAGGTGCTCGAGGAGCTCGAGACAGAAGACGCAGTCGAAGGATCCGTCGTCGAATGGGAGCCTGCTGGTGACGTCAGCGTGGACGAAGCGTGCGCCCGACGTCGTGCCGGCCTGGACGTTCGCCTCGCTCAGGTCGACGCCGGTGTAGTCGACGTCGATGCCGGCGGCGGCGATCGAGGCCGCGAGGCCGCCGCGCTTCGCGCCGAGGTCGAGGACGCGCTCGCCCGCGCGCAGGCCGGCCGCCTCGACGGCCTTGCGGAACCGCAGGCGCGCCTCAGGGTCGCGCTCGGGCTCCTCGGCCGCGCGGAGCTCGTAGAACGCCCGGAGCCGAGCTGCGATCGTCTTCGCTGTCGCGTCGTCCACCGTTGCGAGCTGGTCACTCTAGAGCGAAGGCCGGGGCGCGGTCGTTCAGACGGCGTCGGTACCGTGGGGTGCTTCGGATGATCCGCCCTGATCCGGCACACGCGCCCCAAGCGCCCCTCGCACCTCCTCCGACCCGCCCGCCCTCCCGATGAGGAAGCGCTGGCTCGTCCTCCTCGGCCTCGTCTTCTGCGCCGTCGCGGGTGTTGCCGTCGCCGGCGTCGTCGTCTGGCAGGATCGCCAGCCGCCGGAGTCGATCCTGGGGTCGCCGTCGGTGGAGTTCGTGACCACGGAGGCCCCGGGTGCGATCGAGCGCCCCGAGGCGGTCGTGCGCGAGATCCCCTGGCCCACCTACAAGTTCGACGTCCAGCGGACGTACTTCGCGTCGGACTTCGACCACCGCCCGCCCTACCGCGTCACCTGGGAGACGTCCGCGTGGACCGTCGTCGAGTTCCCACCGGTCGTGGCCTACGGCCGCCTCTACCTCGCGAACCTCACCGGGCGCACGGTGGCCATCGACGCCGAGACCGGCAAGGTCGAGTGGGCGACCAACTTCGACCGGTGCACCGCGGCCTCGCCGGCGGTCGGCGACGGGGTCGTGTACCAGCCGCTCATGTACCTCGAGCCGTGCAACAAGGACGACCCGAGCCTGCCCGGGTACATGGTCGCCGTCGACGCCGAGACCGGGAGGGAGCTCTGGCGTTTTCGGGCGGGGGTGGTCGAGTCCTCGCCGCTCCTCATCGACGGCGTTCTCTACTTCGGCTCCTGGAACGGGACGTTCTACGCGCTGGACGTCAAGACCCGGAAGCCGAGGTGGACGTTCGCAGCCGAAGGCGAGCTGAAGGGCGGCCCCGCCTACAACAACGGCACGATCTACTTCGGCGGGTACGACGATCGCATGTACGCGGTCGACGCGCGCACGGGCAAGCTCCGCTGGTCGTCCTCGGGCGAGGCGAACTTCTACTCGACCCCCGCGGTGGCCTACGGCCGCGTCTACGTCGGGAACACGGACGGCCGCGTCTACGCGTTCGGGGCGAAGTCGGGGAACCTCCTCTGGGCGACGAGCACCGGGAGCTACGTGTACTCCGGCCCGGCCGTCTGGAACCGGACCGTGTACGTCGGCTCCCACAGCGGCAGGCTCTTCGCTCTCAACGCGGCCACCGGCGCGGTCCGCTGGTCGTTCGACACCGGCGACGTCGTCGCCGGCTCGCCGGGAGTCATGGCCGGCGTCGTCTACGTCTCGACCCGCAGGAAGACCTTCGCGCTCGACGCCCGCACCGGCAGGCAGCTCTGGAAGTTCGACGACGGGCGCTACTCACCGCTCCTGGCCGACGAGGAACGGGTGTACCTCACCGGCTGGAGGACGATCTACGGCCTGGAGCCGCGCGGCTAGCCCTCAGGGCGCGACCGTCACGCCCGGGGCGGCCAGCACGCGTTGGACGATCCACGCCGCCGCGCCGCGGACGGCCGCGTCCGGGCCGAGCCGGGAGGCGCGCACGTCGACCGGACGCCAGGTCGAGGCGACCACCTGCTCCGCGAGGTTTCGCTCCAGCGGCTCGGCGAGCCACGGGGCGAGCGTCGCGTAGACGCCGCCGAGGACGATGGTGTCCGCGTCGAGGACGTTGACGACGTCGGCGAGCGCTGAGCCGATCGCGCGGCCCGCGTCCGCCACCGCGCGCCGAGCCTGCGGGTCGCCGCCTTCCAGGAGCTCCACCAGCGCCGGCACGGCGCTCTCGCCGTAGCCCAGGCTCGTGCCGGACGAGAGCGGGAGCCCGGCGGCGCGGAGGATCGCCTCCTGGCCGGCGATCCGCTCGAGGCATCCCCGGCCGCCGCACGAGCAGGGCTCGCCGTCCGGGTCGACGACGACGTGGCCGACCTCGCCGGCGAAGCCGCGCGAGCCGCGGAAGAGGGCCCCGTCGACGATGACGCCGGCGCCGACCCCGATCTCACCGGAGACGTGCACGTAGTCGCCCACCTCGCTGCCGATCCCGAGCCAGAGCTCGCCGAGGGCGGCGAGGTTCGCCTCGTTGTCGACGAGGATCGGCAACTCCCTCCCGTCGAGCCGGGCGGCGAGCTCGTCCGCGACGGCAACGTCCGTCCAGCCGAGGTTCGGCGCGAGGATGAGCGTGCCCTCGGCGACGCGCACCATGCCGGGGACCGCGACCCCGGTCCCGGCGACGGAGAGCCCTTTGGCCTCGGCCTCCTCGAGCGCCGTGGCCGTCAGCCGGGCCGCCCGGTCGAGGACCTCGGCCGGCGAGACTCCGCGGTTGTCCACGGCCTCGACGCGGTGGAAGCGGGTGCGCTGGAGCAGGTCGGCGACGCAGACCGCGGTGTAGTCGACGTTCAGCTCGAGGCCGATGCCGCAGTGGTGCTCGCCGTTCAGCCCGAGCGCGCGGCGCGGCCGCCCGACCCGCCCGTCCGCCTGCGAGCCGAGCTCGACCAGCAGCCCGAGGCGCTGAAGCTCCTGGACGAGGACGGTGACCGTCCCCTTCGTGAGGCCGGTCGCGCGCGCGATCTCCCCCCGGCTCGAGCTGTCCCGCGCGACGACCTCGCGGAGGACGAGCGCGAGGTTGTGGCGGCGCAGGTCGGTCGGCCTCGCCGCCGGTCGCGGGGCGTCGGCCAGCGCGCCTCCGGCTCGTTTGTTCGTTAGCACGACCAAATATCCTAACCCCTCACCGCTCGGACACACACCCCCCGAGCGTCTTGACTTCCCTGCAGGAGTGTGGTTGTTTAGGCCATCCTCCAAAACTAACCGGGGGAATCGGGGAGAGACTCAGCCTGCTGAGGAAGAAAGGAGACAGCCGATGCGCGTCTTGAGGCCGCTTGCCGTGGCCATTTTCGCGTTCGGCGTCGCGATCATCGGGACGGCCTCGGCACAGGTGCCTGACACCACGCCGCCCACCGTCACGTCCGCGACGCTGACGCCGCCGCCGCCGAGCGGGACCAACAACTGGAACCGCAACGCCCTCACCCTGGAGCTGACGGCGACGGACGACGTCGCGGTGGAGAAGTTCCAGTACTCGCTGAACAACGGCGCCACCTACACCGACGTGCCGGTCACGCCCGGACCGTCGGTCTCGACGTCGATCGTGATCACCCAGGAGGGCAACACGACCGTCCGCTACCGGGCGATCGACACCGCCGGCAACTCGTCGCTCGGGAACTCGTCGAACACGACGCTGAACCAGGCGGCGGCCGCCGGCGCGACGGCGATCCGGCTCCAGAGCACGACCGGCCGCTCGGCCGGCGACCGGCTCGTGATCGGGTCCGGCGCGACCCAGGAGACGGTCTGGATCGCGAGCATCGTCTCGCCGAACCCGCCCTCGCCGAACCCGAATGTCAACCTCGCGACCCCGCTCGTGAACGCGTACGCGGCCGGGACACCGGTCGTCTCGACCCAGGCGTACCAGACGATCGCGGCCCGCATCGACACGGTCCCGCCGACCGCGAGCTGGCCCGGCATCGTCGACGGGAAGGTGAACCAGCTCTCCACGCTGATCCCGACGCGGAGCGATCCGTCTCCCGGCTCGGGCGGCGTCGCGGTGCGCGCGCTGTACATCGACGGAGCCGAGATCTACCCGCTGCCGTTCCAGACCAAGACGCTGACCGCCGGGCGCCATGCGCTCGCGATCACGGTCGGCGACGCGGCCGGCAACGCGCAGACGATCACCGAGACGTTCATCGTCACGACGTCGTACGCCGACCTCGACGCGCTCATCGGCACGTACGTGGCCGACGGCGACGTCTCCGAGAGCCTCGCGGCCGAGCTGCGGAGCCTCCTGGCGGACGCGCAGAACGCGACGAAGGCGAAGCAGGCCCGCCGCGCGCTCAACACGTTCGACCACGTCGTCCGCGACAACCTGCCGCAGGGCTACGTCCGCGACGTGCTGATCTCGGACGGCGCCTACCTGCTCGACGTCGTCAACGGCACCGTGCCGCCCGACCCGCCGACCGGCATCTCCTTCGCGCCGGCCGACGGGCCCGACCCGCTGCCGGTTCCGGACCTGTCGCCGCTGCCGGTGAACCCGAACGCCGACTTCGACGTGCTCGTCTTCTCGGAGACGACCGGGTTCCGGCACGACCACATCCCGGACACGATCTGGGCGGTCCAGCAGCTTGGGCTCCAGCACAACTTCAACGTCGACGTGTACGACCCGCAGCTGCCGAGCGTCTCGCTGGCGACGAGCCCGTTCCTCGACCTGAACGAGCTCATGAAGTACGAGACGATCGTCTTCGAGTCGACGGTGGGCCACAACCCCGGCCCGCTCAACGTCGACGTCGAGCGGCCGAACATGGAGGCCTACATGCAGGCCGGCGGCGGCTACGTGGGCATCCACGGCGCGGCCGATTCCGCCCGCGGCACTGCCGCCAACCAGTGGCACTGGTACGCCAACCTCGTGGGCGGCTGGTTCACGAACCACCCGAGCGGCCAGAACGGCATCGGCCTCTGCGGGAGCTGCATCCACGTCGAGGTGCTCACCGAGGACAACACGCACCCCGGGACGCAGCACCTCCCGTCGACGTGGACGACGATCGACGAGCTGTACAACTTCGACCGCGCGCCGCGCGCCGACGTGCACACGCTGTTCAGCCTCGTCGAGGACACCTACCAGCGGAGCCTGAACGCGGGCAACGCCGCCAACAACCCGCTCAACCTGATGAACGGCGACCATCCGATCGGCTGGTGCCAGAACTGGGACGGCGGCAAGGCGTTCTCGAACATCCTCGGGCACATTCGCTCGCAGTACTACGACCCGCGGTTCATGCAGATCATCCTCGGCGGCATCCTCACGACCGCCGACCGCACGGACGCGAACTGCGCGACGTACCGCGAGACCGGGTTCCTGATCGACGACCAGGCCGCGAGCGGGGCCATCACGCCCGACGCAGCTGCGGCCGCGGGCGCCCTGCTCGGCACCGCCGAGGCCGCGTACCTGGCGACCGACTACGAGTCGGCGATCGAGGCCGTCAAGGCGATCGAGGCCCTGGCGCTCGACCCGGCCAGCGGCAACTCGGCCGCGCGCGAGGAGCTGGGCCGGCAGGCCACCGAGCTCAGGGAGTGGATGCGCACGCTGCAGAAGCTCCGCGCCTGGCACGCGGACGACGATCACTACTACGTGGACCACAACTAGCGACAAGGCCTCTCAGCTCCCTGGCCGGGGCTGAGTCGGAGCAAGCGGGGGGCGGAGCGATCCGCCCCCCGCTCGGTTGAAGCCGCCGGGGGCCAGGCGTATAGTCGCGCGAATGTGACAACCGGCACGGGCCGATCGGCGCGGGACCCGGCCTGTTCCCCGAGCAAGGGAGTGCGGCAAATGCTTCGAGTGTGGTCTCTTGGCGGCGGAAGGCGTGCGGGCGGTCCAGCGCTGCTCGCGGCGGCCGTCTGCCTGATCCTGGCCCTTGGCCCGGCGACGGCGCAGGGCAAGGGCGGTGGGGGACAGTTCCAGCCGGGGGCCGCCGGCGCGGGCGATCCCTACTTCCCCCTGGACGGCAACGGCGGCTATGACGCACGGCACTACCTCCTGGAGGTGAAGTACGAGCCGGACACCGACCTGCTCCGCGGGAAGGCCACGATCCGTGCGAGGGCGACTCAGAGTCTCTCGAGCTTCAACCT
This sequence comes from Gaiellaceae bacterium, assembly GCA_035620475.1. Classification (GTDB taxonomy): domain Bacteria; phylum Actinomycetota; class Thermoleophilia; order Gaiellales; family Gaiellaceae; genus JAIBJN01. The sequence continues at coordinate 28,987 of DASPGT010000158.1, forward strand.
CGACCTCCTCGGCCTGACGGTGCACTCCGTCAAGGTGGACGGACGGAACGCAGCCTGGAGCCGGGACGGCCAGGAGCTGACCATCAACCCGAAGGACGGCATTCGCAAGAACCGCAAGTTCACGGTCGTGATCCGCTACAGCGGCGTTCCGGAGTCGATCGAGGGCGCCGGGTTCATCCACACCGACGACGGCACGCTCGTCGTGGGCGAGCCGCACGTCGCGTCGACCTGGTACCCGGTCAACGACCACCCGAGCGACAAGGCCTCCTACTCCTTCGAGATCAAGGTTCCGGCAGGGCTCGAGGCCGTTGCGAACGGCGTCCTCGACGGCACGCGGACGAAGCACGGCTGGACGACCTGGTCCTGGGAGGCGAAGGAGCCGATGGCCTCGTACCTGACGACGGCCACCATCGGGGAGTTCAACCTCCATGCCTACAGGGAGAACGGCATCCGCTTCTGGGATGCTGTCGACCCGGACCTCTACAACCCGGTCGCGGAGCCGCGCACAGGGACGCAGTTTGCGGTCTCCCAGCAGGCCCAGCCGTCCTACAAGCGGCTCCAGCGTTCGATCAGCGTGCCCGGCGGCGGGGCGACGCTCTCGTTCTGGGTGACCCGGGACACGGAGGCGAACTGGGACTTCATGTTCGTGGAGGCGCGCACGGCGGGCATGGACGACTGGACGACCCTTCCCGACCAGAACGGCCACACGTCGCAGGACACCGGCTTCGTCTGCCCGTTCTGGCTGGAGCTCCACCCGTTTCTCGAGCACTACCAGACGCCGAACGCCGACGGCGGCTGCGACCCCTCGGGCACGACCGGCGTCTGGCACGCCGTCAGCGGCGCGAGCGGGGGCTACGAGCAGTGGAGCGTCGACCTGACGCCGTTCGCCGGGTCGACCGTCGACGTGTCGATCACGTACGCGAGCGACGACATCTTCCAGGCCCCGGGCGTGTTCGTCGACGACATCGTCGTCTCCACCGGCGCCGGCTCGACCTCCTTCGAGGACGACGGCGACACGATGGACGGGTGGGCGGTTCCGGGCGCTCCGGCCGGGAGCGCGCCGAACGACAACGACTGGATCGTGGGAACTGCCGCGGACGTGCCCCCGCCGCTCGGCGAGCAGGTGGACGAGACGTTCGCGCTCCAGCCCGAGATCATCGAGTTCCTCGAGGGCTACTTCGGCGACTACCCGTTCAAGGCGGGCGGCGGCATCGTCGACGACCTGGCGGGGCTCGGGTTCGCGCTCGAGAACCAGACCCGGCCCATCTACGCGCTGGAGTGGTTCTTCGACGCGGTGCAGGCCGAGGACGTCGTCGTCCACGAGCTCGCGCACCAGTGGTACGGCGACAGCCTGACCGTCGCGCAATGGCAGCACATCTGGCTCAACGAGGGCTTCGCGACCTACGCGGAGTGGCTCTGGAGCGAGCACGTGGGCCGCGGGACGGCGCAGGAGGTCTTCGACTTCTGGTACTCCGTGATCCCCGAGGACGACCCGTTCTGGCAGACGATCGTCGGCGACCCCGGGCCCGACCTGCTCTTCGACTTCGCGGTCTACGCCCGCGGGGCGATGACGCTCCACCAGCTGCGCCTGGCCGTCGGGGATCGCGACTTCTTCAAGATCCTCAAGCGCTGGGCGCAGAAGCGCGAGGGCGACAACGTCACGACCGACGAGTTCATCGCGCTCGCCGAGAAGATCTCGGGCGAGCAGCTGGACGCGCTGTTCGAGACGTGGCTCTTCACGCCCGGGAAGCCCGAGCTCCCGACGGCGCTGACGGCACGTGCGACGAGCGCGGTGGCGCTCCTGCAGATCGGCGCGACGGCCGGTCGTGACCTGCGGCTGAAGGAGCTGCGCCACTGACCTCTACGTAAACGATCGACCGAAGGGGGCGGGCAACCGCCCCCTTCCGGTTAGCATTGCCCGATGGCCTCCTCCACCCGCCTCTGGCATCCCTTCGCGGCGATGGGAACGGTCGACGGGCACGAGCTCGTGCTCGTCCGCGGCGAGGGCACCCGGGTCTGGGACGAGGACGGCGCGGAGTACCTGGATGGGACCGCCGGGCTCTGGTTCATGAACGTCGGCCACGGCCGCGCCGAGATCGCCGACGCCGTCGCGGCCCAGCTGCGCACGCTCGCCGCGCACCACCTCTTCGGCGACCACGCGAACCGGCCCGCGCTCGACCTGGCGGAGCGGGTCGCCGCGCTCGCTCCGCTGCCCGACGCGGCCGTCTTCTTCGGCACGGGCGGCGCCGAGGCGGTCGACACGGCCGCGAAGATCGTCCGCCGCTACTGGGCGCTCGTCGGGCAGCCCGAGCGGACCGTGATCGTCTCGCGGACGCACGCCTACCACGGCACCGCCGCCTACGGCACCTCGCTCTCCGGCATCCCCGGGGTCCGCGACGGGTACGGGCCTCTCGTCGGCGACGTGGCCGAGGTGGCCTGGGACGATCCCGACGACCTCGCGCGGACGCTCGACGAGCTCGGCGGGCGCGCCGCGGCCTTCTTCGGCGAGCCGATGATCGGCGCCGGCGGCGCGATCCCGCCGCCCGAGGGCTACTGGCCGGCGGTCGAGCGCATCTGCCGCGAGCGCGGAGTCCTGCTCGTCGCGGACGAGGTCATCTCCGGCTTCGGCCGGCTCGGGCGCTGGTTCGGGAGCGAGCGCTACGGCTTCACGCCCGACCTGATGACGTTCGCGAAGGGCGTCACCTCGGGGTACATCCCGCTCGGAGGCGTCATCGTCTCCGGAGCCGTGCGGGCGCCGTTCTGGGCGGAGGGGGCGCCGCCGTTCCTCCACGGAGGGACGTACTCGGGCCACGCGGCCGCGTGCGTCGCGGGCCTCGTGAACCTGGACATCGTCGAGCGCGAGGGGCTCGTCGACCGCGTTGCGGAGCTCGAGCCGGTCCTGCGCGACCTGCTCGCACCGCTCGGCGACCTCGACGGCGTCGCCGAGGTCCGCAGCGCCGGCCTGGCCGGTGCCGTCGAGCTCGCTCCCGACCTGCTCGCCGCGAGCCCCGGCGCGCCCATGGCGGCCGTGCTCGAGGCGCGTCGCCACGGCGTCCTCACCCGCGTGCTGCGCGGCGTGGCGCTCCAGCTCTCGCCGCCGTTCGTCGTGACGCCCGAGGAGCTCGAGCAGATCGTGGCGGGTGTCGCCGCCGGGGTGCGCGCCGCGGCGGCGGCGACCCCTGCCTGACGTGAGCCTCGCGAGCTTCGACCGCGTCCCGCTCATGTTCGGCCCCTCGCCGGTGCACCGGCTCGAGCGGCTGAGCGAGCACCTGGGCGGCCGGGTGGAGATCTGGGCGAAGCGCGAGGACGTCAGCTCCGGCCTCGCCTACGGCGGGAACAAGGTGCGGAAGCTCGAGTACCTCGCGGCCCAGGCGCTCGCGCAGGGGTGCGACACGCTCGTCTCGATCGGCGGCGTCCAGTCGAACCACACGCGCCAGGTGGCGGCGGTGGCCGCGCGGCTCGGGCTCCGCTGCGTCCTCGTCCAGGAGCGCTGGGTCGAGTGGCCCGACGTCGTCTACGACAAGGTCGGGAACATCCTCCTCTCGCGCATCATGGGCGCGGACGTGCGGCTCGATCCGGCCGGGTTCGACATCGGCATCCGGCCGAGCTGGGAAGAGGCGCTCGCGTCCGTCGAGGAGGCCGGCGGCAAGCCGTACGCGATTCCCGCCGGCGCCTCCGACCACCCGCTCGGCGGCCTCGGCTTCGCGCGCTGGGCGGGCGAGGTGGCCGAGCAGGAGGCGGAGCTCGGCGTCTTCTTCGACACGATCGTGGTGTGCTCCGTGACGGGCTCGACGCAGGCGGGGATGGTCGCCGGCTTCGCGCTCCAGGAGGCCGAGCGCGCCGTCCTCGGCGTCGACGCCTCCGCGACCGTCGAGCAGACCTGGGACCAGGTCGCCCGCATCGCGCGCTTCACGGCCGAGGCGATCGGGCTCGGGCGGGAGCTCGCCGACGCCGAGATCGTCCTCCTCGACGAGTGGCACGCGGGCACGTACGGAATCCCGGACGCCAGGACGATCGAGGCGATCCGGCTCTGCGCGCGCCTCGAGGGAATGCTCACCGACCCCGTCTACGAGGGCAAGTCGATGGCCGCGCTCGTCGACCTCGTCCGCTCGGGCCGCATCGAGCCCGGCTCGCGCGTCCTCTACGCCCACCTGGGCGGCCAGCCGGCGCTGAACGCCTACGCCGGC
>DASPGT010000159.1:0-8650 GCA_035620475.1 Gaiellaceae bacterium
GGCTAGGCTGAACGGACATGGCGACCGCGGCCGAGACCACCCGCAACGAGCGCATCGAGGCGCAGCTGAAGGGGCTCCCGGCGAAGCCGGGCGTCTACCTCTTCCGCGACGCGAAGGGAACGGTGCTCTACGTCGGCAAGGCGAAGTCGCTGCGCTCCCGGGTGCGCTCCTACTTCCGCGGCGGCGACGCCCGCCTGGGGCTCGACCGGCTGGTCGAGCGGGTGGAGCAGATCGAGGTGATCGTGACGTCCACCGAGGTGGAGGCGTTCCACCTGGAGCAGAACCTGATCAAGCGCCACCGGCCGACCTTCAACGTCCGCCTGCGCGACGACAAGAGCTACCCCTACATCGCCGTGACCGTGGAGGACGAGTACCCGCGGGTCATGTTCACGCGGGAGCGGCACCGGCGCGGCGTCGTCTACTTCGGCCCGTACGCCTCGGCGAAGAAAGTGCGCGAGACGCTCGACGTCCTGAACCGCGTCTTCCCGTACCGGCCGTGCGAGGGGCCGCAGCCCGGGCGCCACTCCGGGATCCCGTGCCTCGACTACCACATCGAGCGCTGTCTGGCGCCCTGCGTCGGCTACGTCACGAAGGAGGACTACCGCGCGATCGTCGACCGCGTGATCGAGTTCCTCTCCGGCGAGTCCCGCCCGGTCCTGCGCGAGCTGGACGCGAAGATGCGCGACGCGGCGGAGCGGCAGGCGTTCGAGGAAGCAGCCCGTTACCGCAACCGCCTCACCGCCGTCCGCCACCTGGCCGAGCGGCAGGCAGCCGACAAGCGGGCGATCGGCACCGTGGACGTGATCGGGATCGCCGCGCGCGAGCGGACGGCCGCCGTCCAGGTCTTCCCGCTCCGCGGCGGGCGGCTCGTCGACCGGCACACCTTCTACCTGGAGAACGAGGCCGGGGAGGACGTCCCGCAGCTGCTGGAGTCCTTCTGCCTGGAGTACTACGGCGGCGCACCCAGCATCCCGCCGCTCATCGTCGTCCCCCCGGAGGCCGAGTCCGCCGACGCGCTCGCCGGCTACCTCTCCGACCTGCGCGGCTCGAAGGTCGAGGTCCGGCCGGCCCGGCGCGGGGAGAAGCGGCGCCTGCAGGATCTCGCCCAGCAGAATGCCGAGCTGGCGCTCGAGAGCGACCGCGCCGAGCGCGAGCGCAAGCGCCTCCGCCGCGTCGAGGCCCTGGAGGAGCTGCGCGAGTGCCTCAACCTCGAGAGCCTGCCCCTCAGGATCGAGTGCTTCGACATCTCGACGATCCAGGGCGAGTCGCCGGTCGGCTCCATGGTCGTCTTCCAGGACGCGGTGCCCAAGAAGGCGCACTACCGGAAGTTCGGGATCAAGGGGGTCGAGGGCCAGGACGACTTCGCGATGATGGCCGAGGTGATCTCGCGCCGGTTCGCGCGGGCGCGCGAGGTGACCGCCGAGCGCTACGACGAGGGCTTCGCCGCCATCCCGAACCTCGTCGTCGTCGACGGCGGCAAGGGCCAGCTCTCGGCCGCGCTCGCGGCGCTCAAGGCGTACGACCTGCCACGCGTCGCGGTGATCGCGCTCGCCAAGCGCGAGGAGGAGGTCTTCGTCCCCGGCCGCGCGCAGCCGATCGCGCTCGCGCGGGACTCCGCCGGGCTCCAGCTGCTGCAGCGGATCCGCGACGAGGCGCACCGCTTTGCGCTCGGCTTCCACCGGACGCGCCGCGACGCCAGGGCGCGGGAGTCGATCCTGGACGCCCTCCCCGGCGTCGGCCCCGCGCGGCGGCGCGCGCTCATCCAGCACTTCGGCTCGCCGGAGCGGCTCCTGGAGGCGAGCTCCGAGGAGCTCGAGGGCGTTCCCGGCGTCCCGGCCAAGGTCGGGCGCCAGATCCATGCGGCTCTCCATCGGACCGGCGGCGCGTAGCAGCTAGCCTGACGCTCCCATGGACGTGCTGCCCGTCACGATCTGGAGCGACTACACCTGACCGTTCTGCTACGTCGGCCTCGCGCGGGCCGAGTGGCTCGAGCGCCGGTTCGGCGCTCAGATCGACTGGCTGCCGTTCTTCCTCCACCCGGAGTACCCGGAGGAGGGCCTGCCGCGCTCCGACCTCGAGCGCCGGTACGGGCCCGGGGTGCACGACCACACACGGCGGATGGTCGAGGCCGCCGGGCTCACCTTCGACCCGTCGCCCCGGCTCCCGCACACCCTGAACGCGCTCCTGGTCACCGAGCTGGCCCGCGACCGCGGCCTGCACGACCCCGTCCACTCCCGGCTCATGCACGGCTACTGGTCGGAGCGGCGAGATCTCGGCGACACCGACACCCTGCTCGACCTCGCCGAGGAGGCCGGGCTCGACCGCGCGGACGCGGCCGCCGCGATCGCCGAGCGGCGCTACGCCGACCGCGTGATCGCCTCGACGCAGGAGGCGAACCGGCTCGGCATCAACGCCATCCCCGCGTTCGTGCTCGACCGCCGCCTGCTCGTGCTCGGCGCCCAGCCCGAGGAGGCGTTCGAGCAGGCCGTGGCCCAGCTGGCCGACACGTCCTAGCCGCGCTCCCACGCAAGGGGCCGGCCGTTTGCCCGGCAGCGCCCGACGCCCTTCGTCTGCTGCATCATCACCGGGGCCGGCGCGCCCGCCCGGTGGCACGGCCGGTGGCCGTGCCCGAGCAGGTGGCCGACCTCGTGGTTCACGAGGTAGCGGCGGTAGAGCTCGAGGTCGCCGGCGAAGGCCGGTGCGCCGTGCCGCCAGCGCCGGACGTTGAGGACGGCCTGCGCGCCCGTGGCGCAGGAGAGCGAGCCGCGCGTCAGGAGCGGGCGGCAGAGCCGGTCGACGGTCGCCGGCCGCGCGAGGACGACCCGGAAGTCGGCAGGGCCGGCCGCGACGCGCCGGAAGGCGATGCGGCCCGAGCCGATCCAGCCGCGCGGGTCGGCGAGGATCCGCTCGACCTCCTCGGCGACGTCCCTCCGCTCCACGGCCAGGCCGCCTTCGACCCGCACCTGGTAGCGCAGGAGGCGCCCTCGCCCGGCCTGCGGGCTCCGGCCCGGGACGGGATGCAGGGCCGCGCGGGGCGCCCGGCACGTGCGGCGCGGCTCGCGGTCGAGCAGGCAGCTGGCCGCCGAGGGCCGCGCGGGCGCGACCGGACGGGCCGGGAGCAGAGCCGCGAGCGGGTCGACGACGGCGTCGACGGTGCCGGCAGGGACGGCCTCGGCGCGCGCCGGGGCGAGCGCCAGAAGCGCGAGGAGAGCCCCCGCGAGCAGTCCGGCGCCTCTAGGCGACGCCGGCGAACCTCAGCAGGTCGGCGATGCCGAACCGCCCCGCGGCGGGCGCGATCGGACGCACGGGCTTCCAGGGCGTCTCGGCGTTCACGAACGAGGTCGAGTCCTCCTTCAGCAGCCCGAGCAGGACCTCGGCGACGATCAGCCCGCCCACCGGGCCCAGGCGCCTGCCGCTCTGCGGGGCGCGGGCGGCCTCCTTGAGGACGTAGAACCAGAGCGGCGCCTGGCCGTCCCAGCCGGCGCCCGAGAGCCCGAGCTGCGCGTTCGTCAGCGGCGTCGCGCCGACCGCGGTCGCCACCGCCTGGCCCGACGGGAGCCCGAGCGCCTTCCCGCGCAGGAGGTTGCGGAAGGCGAGCGAGTGGAGCTCCGGCCGGGCGCTCGAGACGACGCTGTCGGGCAGCGCGAAGAGCTGGCGCGCCAGCTTCCCGTTGATCTTCCGGCTGGCCTGCGGCGTGCGCCGGTTGGGGAGCTCGAAGAAGAACTGCCAGCCCGCCTGCCACGCGAGCGGCAGCCGCCGGCCGCCGCCGAGGTGCGAGAGCGGGTCGTCGCCGGGCTTCCCGAAGACGTTCGCCGTGATCACGTCGTTGAGGCGGTAGCGCGGCCGGATCATGGAGTGGCCGAACCGGTACGCCGCAGCGGCGAACTCGACCGGGATGAACGCATCCTCCTCGGGCGCGTAGTGGGCGAGCGTGATCGTGAAGCGGCCGGCCGCGTCCTTCGAGACCCGCGATCTCACCGCCGCCTGCCCGACGATCCGGGGCAGGAAGTCGTGGAGGATCATCCACTGGTAGTGCCAGCGGACGAGGCGCTGCGCCGTGTCGAAGAGCGGCTCGCCCGGCAGCGCGTGGCGGTCGCGGTTCGCCTTCTTCGCAGCGAGGAAGGCGATCACCGCGTTGTGGAAGGAGAGGAAGCCGGCGTGGAGCTGTGAGACCACGATGTTCTCGTCGTTCCGCGGGTCGCCGACGAGCGCCGTCTGCTGCGGGTTCCGCGGCAGGTCGAGCTCCTGCGCCTGGTTCCTGCCGAGCAGGAACCGCCCCGGAGCGCGCCGGTCGTAGAGGTAGGGCGAGGCCTTCGGGCCCGAGAGGTAGAGGCAGTCGAGGTCGAAGCGCGGCGTGCGGAAGTTCTGCAGCCCGTCGGGGTCGTGGCGGCGCCCGAAGCTCGAGGTGGGGTCGAAGGTGACGTCGTGGTCGACGAACTGCCCGAGGTAGGTGAAGCCGGCCGGAATCGCCGGGTTGTCCTGCCCGCTCGCGCTCGTCTCGACCATCGGCCCGCCGGCCGCGCCGAGGCCGATCAGGAGGTCGTCGGGCGGCTCGAACGGGGGGAGGAGGCGGAAGAGGCGGCCGAAGCGGCCCTCGAGGAAGCGCGAGCGCGGGACGGCGTCGAGCCCGCGCGGCAGCTCGGCGCCGTGGCTCGGGATCGTCTCCGCGCCGGGCGCGCCCTCGTCGAGCGGCACCAGGTCAGTCCCCGTCGGGCGCCAGGTAGGGGTAGCGGTAGTCGGTCGGCGGCACGAAGGTCTCCTTGATCGTCCGCGGGCTGACCCAGCGGATCAGGTTCCACAGCGAGCCTGCCTTGTCGTTCGTCCCCGAGGCGCGTGCGCCGCCGAAGGGCTGCTGCGCGACGACGGCGCCGGTCGGCTTGTCGTTCACGTAGAGGTTCCCGGCCGTGTAGCGGAGGACGTCGGCGGCCTCGACGACCGCCTCACGCTCGCCGGCGAAGATCGCGCCGGTGAGCGCGTACGGGGCCGTGCGGTCGATCAGCTCGAGCGTCTCCTCCCAGCTTCCGTCCGGGTAGACGAAGGTCGTCACGACCGGCCCGAAGAGCTCGTCCCTGAGAAGCCGGAAGTCGGGATCCTCCGTGCGGATGACGGTGGGCTCGACGAAGTACCCTTCGCTGTCGTCGTAGCCGCCGCCGACGACGACCTCGCTCTTCGCGTCGGCCTTCGCCTCCTCGATCGCCTCCTTCTGGGTGGCGAACGAGCTCTGGTCGATGACGGCGCCCATGAAGTTCGAGAAGTCGGACACGTCGCCGACCTTGAGCTCGCCCACCTGGGAGACGAGCTGCTCCTGGATCGCCGGCCACATGCTCTCGGGCGCGTAGACGCGCGAGGCGGCGGAGCACTTCTGCCCCTGGTACTCGAAGGAGCCGCGCAGGATCGCGGTGGCGACAGCGCCGGCGTCGGCGGTCGGGTGCGCGACGATGAAGTCCTTGCCGCCGGTCTCGCCGACGATGCGCGGGTAGCTCCTGTACGAGGCGATGTTCTGGCCGATCGTCTTCCACATGCCCTGGAAGACGCCCGTCGAGCCGGTGAAGTGGACGCCGGCGAGGTCGGGGCTCGCGAGCGCAGGGTCGCCGATGTCCTTGCCGGAGCCGTAGACGAGGTTGATGACACCGGGCGGCAGGCCGGCCTCCTCGAAGATCCGCAGCGTGTAGTAGGCCGAGAGCATCGCCGTCGAGGCGGGCTTCCAGACGACCGTGTTGCCCATGAGCGCGGGCGCGCCGGTCAGGTTGCCCCCGATGGCGGTGAAGTTGAACGGCGACACGGCGAAGACGAAGCCTTCGAGGGGCCGGTACTCCATCCGGTTCCAGACGCCCGGGCTCGAGATCGGCTGCTCCTCGTACATCCGGGTCATGAACCACGGGTTGAAGCGCCAGAAGTCGATCAGCTCGCAGGCCGCGTCGATCTCCGCCTGGTGGGCGGTCTTCGACTGGCCGAGCATCGTGGCGGCGTTCAGCGTGTCGCGCCACGGGCCGGCGAGCAGCTCGGCGGCGCGAAGGAAGACCGCGGCGCGCTCCTCCCAGGGAACACGGTGCCAGTCCTCCCAGGCCTCCGCCGACGCCTTGACGGCGGCCTCGACCTCCTTCGCCCCGCCCTGGTGGACGTCGGCGAGGACGTGGGCCTTGGCGTGCGGCATGACCGCCTCGCGCGTGCTTCCCGTACGGACCTCCTCGCCGCCGATGATCAGCGGGATGTCGAGGCGCTCGTTCCGCATCTGCTCCAGCCGGAGCCGGAGGCTCGCGCGCTCGGGCGAGCCTGGCGCGTAGTCCCGGACCGGCTCGTTCACGGGAGGCGGGACGCGGAAGATCCCGGGGGCGCTCACGACCGGCATTCTATGGGCGTGGGCATGGACGTGGTCGCCTATGACGTGCCGGCCTGGGGCGTGGGGGAGCTCTACTTCCGGGAGGGCAGGCTTCTCTACCACGAGCTGCCGCGGGCGGGCGATCCTCCGGCCGGCGGCCCGTCGCACCCGCTCGCCGACAGGGTGCTCTCGTACTTCCGCGGGGAGCGCGTGTCCTTCGACGACGTCGAGCTCGAAGCCGAGTGGGCGACGCCGTTCCAGGAGCGGATCGCCGAGGCCCTCCGCGGCGTCCCCTGGGGCGAGGTCGTCACGTACGGCGAGCTGGCGGCGCTCGCGGGCCGCCCGCGCGCGCCCCGGGCGGCGGGCACGTTCTGCGCCGAGAACAGCTTCCCGCTGGTCGTCCCCTGCCACCGGGTCGTCGCCTCGAGCGGGCTGGGCGGCTACGGCTCGCTCGGCGCCGAGTACAAGCGGCGCCTGCTCGCACTGGAGGGCGTGGAGCTCTGACCCTCTCGGAGGACGTCCGCGGCGAGCTGGCGGCGATCGAGCCGCGGAAGGCGTGCTGCCGGCTGGCCGAGCTCTCGGCGCTCGTGCGCGGCGCCGGCAGCGTCCACCTGCGCGGCGGCGGGCGCATCGCGCTCCACCTCGAGCTGGCGAGCGGGCCCGTGGCGCGGCGGGCATTCTCGCTGCTGCGCTCCTACGACGTGCCGTGCGAGATCCGGACGTACAGGCGCCGCGCCTTCGAGCAGGGGACGCGCTACCAGCTCCACCTCGAGGACGACGCGCGCGCGCTCCAGGCGCTCAACGAGGCCGGCGTCCTCGACGCGAACCTCGCCCCGCTCGAACGACCGCCCCGCCGTGTCGTCGCCCGCGCCTGCTGCCGCGCCGCGTACCTCCGCGGGGCGTTCCTCGCCGCCGGGTCGGCCACGGGGCCGCGGAACGCCCACCTGGAGCTGCGGACGGCCGACGCCGGCTCGGCACAGTTCCTCGCCGAGCTCGCCGGAGCCGACGGGTTCGCGCTCACCGTCTATGAGCGGAGTCGCCACGCGGTCGCATACGCGAAGGGAACGGAGACGATCGCGGAGCTCCTGGCGTTTCTGGGCGCGCAGGACGCCGCGCTCCGCCTGGGCGAGCAGGCGGTGGTCGCGAGCACGCGGGCCCGGGCCAACCGGCTGGCCAACGCCGACCACGCCAACATCGTCCGCACGAGCCGCGCCGCCGACCGGCAGCTCCGCGCCATCCGCCGCCTCGAGCAGCGGGGCCGCCTCGACGAGCTCGCGCCCGAGCTGCGCGAGATCGCGCGACTGCGCACGCGCCACCCGACGCTCTCGCTGCGGGAGCTCGCGCGACGCTGTCGGCCGCCGGCCACGAAGGCGGCCGCCCACCGGCGCCTGGTCCGGATCCAGCGCCTGGCCGAGCTCTAGACCGACGCCGGCTTCGGGGAAGACGAGGCGACGGCCAGCTTCATGCGGCCGGCGCCGGCGTCCTCGTACCTCATCGGGCCCTGGGGGAGGCGGCTCTCGATCTCCAGGTACCCCGCGTCCATGAACTCCCACATCGTCTCGAACGGAGCCTTGCCCTCGACCCACTTCTCCGCGATGAAGCAGCCGTGACCGGGCAGCACGGTGAACGCGAGAGCGCGGGGATCGTCGGGGTCTCGCAACGTCTGCGAGCGCTCGAACGCACCCTTGATGCCCTGCGCCTGCGCCTCGGTCGCGCACGACACCAGGTAGTGGTAGTACGGCTCCTCGAGCGGAACGAACTCGACGTGCGCGGTGTCGTACCCGGCAATGCCGCGATGCCCGTGGAGCTTCGACCGCACGATCGGCACGCGGGCCTCGTGGACGTCGATCTGCGGGAGCGTGCGGTCCATGTCCATCATCTCGACGGCCTCCGACGAGGGTGGGTCGTTTCGCTTGCCCTCGACCTCCCGCACCTGCGCTCCCGCTCCGCCCTCGCGCACCCCGACGATGACGGCGAGGTCGTCGTCGGTGATCTCGCCCTTGTCGACCGGCCTGGCGCTGCCGGTCACGGTCGCGACCAGCCCGCCGAGCGTCGGGTCCCAGGTCGCGAAGCACCCTTCGCTGTACTGGCTGGCCACGCCCTCGGTCACGGCGGGAACCGCGACGATGTCGGCGATGCGCACCATCTCCGTGAAGAAGCCGCGCCGGCCCAGCTCCCGTCCGGCGGCGGCCATCGCGCCCGGGGTCTCGAGCGTCTGCCAGAGGCTCTGCGGGACCGTCTCCCCGACGACCTCGTGCGCGGTGACCTCCCTCGTGCTCACGGTCGTCGCGATCCGGCGCGCGGTGTCCTCGTAGACCTCGTCGAGCGTCG
>DASPGT010000160.1:0-5185 GCA_035620475.1 Gaiellaceae bacterium
TTCGCCGGGCTCGGGTACGGCCCCGACGCCGCGCGGGCGCTCTTGCTGCTTGGACGGGCGCTTCTCCGCAGCGGGCGGCGGAGCGCCGCGGCCGAGTCCCTGGCCGCGGCCCGCGACCGCTTTGCGTCGATGGGCGCCGCGCTCTGGGCGGCCCGCGCTGCCGAGGACCTCGAGCGTGCCGCCCCGGGAAGGGCTTCCGGCGAGCTGACGCCGACCGAGAGCCGCATCGCCGGGCTCGTCGCCGAGGGCAGGAAGAACCGGGAGATCGGCGAGATGCTCTACCTGAGCGTCGCCACCGTCGAGGCCCACCTGACCCGCATCTACCGCAAGCTGGGGATCCGGTCGCGGAGCGAGCTCACGCGGCTGGTGGCGGACGGCAGCGTCCCACTGACCGCCGACGAGGACGCGTAGGGACTTCGGGGGGCGCGGTAGGGGAAACCCGCTACCGGGCGGCTCTGCCGCTCTCTACGCTCGTTCGGTGGCCCGAACGCCGAGTCGAAGGAGAGCGATGACCCCGAAGCAGCGCAGCCCATTCGACCTTCATCCCGCCGCCGTCGTCGGCGCCGTGTCGGCCGGCCGCCCGGAGGCCGGCCGGGCGAGCGTCGATGCGGAGCCCGAGCCGGTGACCGAGCGGATCTCGGTGCAGCGGCGCCTCCTCGCCGTCCTCACCCGGCGGCTCGACTCGCAGGCCGCCAGGGGCCGCGCGGGCCGCGTCTACCCCTCCTGACGCGCGGCGCGTAGACTCGCCCGCGTGATCGACCCGACCGAGCGCTGGCCGCGCGGGCACGAGGAGAAGCCCGACTACGCGGGGCTGCTCACCTACGCCGGGATGCCGTACACGCAGGACGCGGCCGAGCTGGCCGGCGTCGATGTGGCAATCGTGGGCGCGCCCACCGACGATCTCGTCTCCGACCGGCCGGGCACGCGCGTCGGCCCCCGGGCGATCAGGGCCGCGAGCTGCCCGCCCGGACCGCATCTGGAGGCGAAGGTGGACGCCTTCGCCGAGCTGCGCGTCGTCGACTTCGGCGACGCGCCGGTGATCCCGGCCGACCCGGTGCGCACGCACGCCGCCATCGAGTCGCTGGTGGGACACGTGCTCGCCGCGGGCGCCCTTCCGGTCGTCCTCGGCGGCGACCACTCGATCTCCGAGCCGGACATCCGGGCGGCGGCGGGGGAGCACGGGCCGGTCGGCGCCGTCCACTTCGACACGCATACCGACACGGGCACCGAGGTCTTCGGCGTCGAGGTCTCGCACGGGACGCCGTTCTACCGGCTCGTCGAGCAGGGTCACCTCGACCCGCGCCGCTACGTCCAGATCGGCCTGCGCGGCTACTGGCCCACCGAGGTCGAGTTCGCCTGGCAGGAGGAGCGGGGAATCACGAGCTTCTTCATGCACGACGTCCGGGAGCTGGGGATCGAGGAGGTGGTCGGCCGCACCGCGGGGCTCCTGGGCGACGGCCCCGTCTTCCTGACCGTGGACGTGGACGTGCTCGACCCAGCATTCGCCCCCGGGACCGGCACCCCGGAGCCGGGCGGGATGGCGACGGCCGACCTGCTCTGGGCGGTGCGCGCGCTCGCGGAGCGGCTCGAGCTCGTGGGCGCGGACGTCGTCGAGGTGATACCGACGGCCGTCGGCTCCGCGGACGTGACCGCGCTGGCCGCCGACCGGGTCGTCAGGGAGACCCTCACCGGGATCGCGCTGCGCCGCCGCGCCTGAGACGTCAGTCCAGCTCGATCCCGCGCTTGCGGAGCTGCGTCAGCGTGTTCTCCAGCCAGCGGTTCGTGCTGGGGGAGAACGGGATCGTCGCCAGGGTCTCACCCGCGGCCGACTTGACCTTCCAGTGGCCGCCGCCCGAGCGCTCGACGACCAGGCCCGCCTTCTCGCAGCGCCGGATGAGGCGCTTGACCTCCTTGTTCATCGCCCGGCCAGGAGGCTGCGGGCCGCGCGGGCCGCGACGAGGTCCTCCCGGGCGTGGACGACCAGAACCCGAACGGCCGATCCCCGGGCCGCGACGTCCGTGTCGGGAACGGCCGCGCGGTTCGCCCCGGCGTCGAACTCGACGCCGAGGAAGGCGAGCCGGGCGCAGACCTGCTCCCGCACCGTGGCCGACCGCTCCCCGATGCCGGCCGTGAAGACGAGCGCGTCCAGGCCGGCGAGCGCGGTCGCCATCGCGGCCACCGCTCCCGCGACGCGGTAGGCAAAGACGGCGAGCGCGAGCAGCGCGTCGTCGTCGCCCGCGCCGGCGCGCGCCTCGAGCTCGCCCACGTCGGCGGTTCCCGCCAGGCCGATCAGGCCCGACTCGTGGTTGAGCGCCCGGTCGAGTGCGTCCGCGTCGAGGCGACCGGTGTGCAGGAGGTGGAGCAGCGCCCCCGGATCGAGCGAGCCGGGGCGGGTCGCCATCGGCACCCCCTCCAGCGGGGTGAACCCCATGGTCGTGTCGACCGAGCGGCCGTCGCGGACTGCGGTCACGGAGCAGCCGCCGCCGAGATGGCAGACGACGAGCCGGGGGACGGGGACCTGCTCCGCGGCCCACTGCACCGAGAGGCCGTGGAACCCGTACCGCCTGATGCCCCACTCCTCGCGCCAGCGCGGCGGGACGGCGTAGGTGGCGGCCTCCGCCGGGATCGTCGCGTGGAACGCGGTGTCGAACACGGCGACGTGGGGCACGCCGGGCAGGGCGGCGGCCGCCTCGTCGATGCCGCGGAGCGCCGGCGCGTTGTGGAGCGGCGCGAGCTCCGCGAGCCGCCGGACCGTGTCGCGGACCGCGTCGTCGACCAGCACCGGCTCGCGGAAGTCCGGCCCCCCGTGGACGACGCGGTGCGCGATCGCATCGAGGCCTCCGGGGTCTGCCTCCTCGAGGGAGGCGACGGGCTCGGCGGCTTCGTCCTCCTCCACGAGCGACAGCTTCAGGCTCGTCGAGCCCGCGTTGACGACGAGGATCCGTCCCACTAGAGCTTCCAGGTCCAGCCGCTGACGTCCGGGTGGTCCTCCCCGTGCTCGCGCGTCCACGCGCGCGCGACGAGCCGCCGCTCGGCCATGTGCTCGCGCAGGTGGGCGGCGCGCGACACCAGGCCCGGCACGCGGTCGACCACGTCGATGACGAGGTGGAAGCGGTCGAGGTCGTTGAGCATGACCATGTCGAACGGGGTCGTGGTCGTGCCCTCCTCCTTGTAGCCGCGGACGTGGAGGTTGGGGTGGTTTCTCCGCCGGTACGTCAGGCGGTGGATGAGCCAGGGGTAGCCGTGGTAGGCGAAGATGACCGGCCGGCTCGTGGTGAAGAGGGAGTCGAACTCCGCGTCGGACAGCCCGTGGGGATGTTCGGACGGCGGCTGCAGGCGCATGAGGTCGACGACGTTGACGACCCGCACCCGCAGGTCGGGTAGGTGCTCGCGCAGGAGGGCGGTCGCCGCGAGCGTCTCGAGCGTCGGCACGTCGCCGCAGCAGGCGAGCACGACGTCGGGCTCGCCGCCTTCGTCGTTCGATGCCCAGTCCCAGATCCCCAGGCCCCGCGTGCAGTGGATGATCGCCTCGTCCATGGTCAGGTAGTCGAGCGCCGGCTGCTTGCCGGCCACGATCACGTTCACGTAGTCGCGGCTGCGGAGGCAGTGGTCGGCGACCGAGAGCAGGCAGTTCGCGTCGGGCGGCAGGTAGACGCGGATGATCTCCGCCTTCTTGTTCGCGACGTGGTCGATGAAGCCGGGGTCCTGGTGGGAGAAGCCGTTGTGGTCCTGGCGCCAGACGTGGGAGCTGAGCAGGTAGTTGAGCGAGGCGATGGGCCGGCGCCACGGGATCTCATGCGAGACCTTCAGCCACTTCGCGTGCTGGTTGAACATCGAGTCGACGATGTGGATGAACGCCTCGTAGGAGTTGAAGAGCCCGTGCCGGCCGGTGAGGAGGTAGCCCTCGAGCCACCCCTGGCATTGGTGCTCGGACAGCATCTCCATGACCCGCCCGCCACGCGAGAGCATCTCGTCGAGAGGGGTCGACTCGGCGACCCAGGTCTTCCCCGTGACCTCGAAGATCGCGGCGAGGCGGTTCGACGCGGTCTCGTCGGGCCCGAAGATGCGGAAGGTGTCGGGGTTCCCGGCGACCACGTCGCGCAGGAAACGGCCGAGTACCTGCGTCGCCTCGCTCGTCCGCGCGCCCGGCTCGGGGACGTCGACGGCGTAGTCCCGGAAGTCGGGCAGGCGCAGCTCGCGGAGGACGAGGCCGCCGTTCGCGTGCGGGTTGGCCCCCATGCGGCGGTCGCCCTCGGGGGCGAGCGCCTGCAGCTCGGCGACGAGCGCGCCCCTCTCGTCGAAGAGCTCCTCGGGGCGGTAGCTCCGTAGCCACTCCTCGAGCCGGCGCAGGTGCTCCGGGTCGTCGCGGGCACCGGTGAGCGGCACCTGGTGCGATCGCCAGGTGCCCTCGACCTGCTTGCCCTCGACCTCGTGCGGCCCCGTCCAGCCCTTGGGCGTGCGCAGGACGAGCATGGGCCAGGTCGGGCGGCGTCGCTCGCCGTTCTCGCGTGCAGCCGTCTGGATCGCGGCGATGTCGTCGAGGGCCTGGTCGAGGGTGGCCGCCAGCTCCTGGTGGACGAGCCCGGGATCGTCGCCGGAGACGACCCGCGGCGACCAGCCGTACCCCTCGAAGAGCGCCAGCAGCTCCCGCTCGGGGATGCGGGCGAGCACGGTCGGGTTGGCGATCTTCCAGCCGTTCAGGTGCAGGATCGGGAGCACGGCGCCGTCGCCGGCCGGGTCGAGGAACTTGTTCGAGTGCCAGCTCGTCGCGAGCGGCCCCGTCTCGGCCTCGCCGTCGCCGACGACGCAGGCGACGAGCAGGTCGGGGTTGTCGAAGGCCGCGCCGAAGGCGTGCGAGAGCGCGTACCCGAGCTCGCCCCCCTCGTGGATCGAGCCGGGGGTCTCCGGCGCGACGTGGCTGGGGATCCCGCCGGGGAACGAGAACTGGCGGAAGAGCCTCCGCATCCCCTCCTCGTCCTGCGTGATGCCGTGGTAGAGCTCGGTGTAGGAGCCCTCGAGGTACGTGTTGGCGACGAGCCCCGGGCCGCCGTGGCCGGGGCCGGTGACGTAGAGGACGCTGAGGTCGCGTGCGCGGATCGTCCGGTTCAGGTGCGCGTAGAGCAGGTTGAGCCCCGGCGTCGTCCCGAAGTGCCCGAGGAGCCGAGGCTTCAGGTGCTCGGGCCGG
>DASPGT010000161.1:0-6522 GCA_035620475.1 Gaiellaceae bacterium
GGAGGACGACCGCGGTCGAGCCGCACCCCAGCCGCGACCACACGGAGCGGATGCTCGAGGCGATGGGCGCGCGTGTCCGCCGGGCGCCCCGCGAGGCCTCCGTCTGGCCGGCGGAGCGCCTCGCGCCGCTGCGGCTGACCATCCCCGGCGACGCCTCCTCGGCGGCGCCGTTCGTCCTCGCCGCGACGCTCCTCCCCGGCTCGCAGCTTCGCCTGCACGGCGTGGGGCTCAACCCGACGCGCACGGGCTTCCTCGACGTCCTCGAGCGCATGGGCGCGCGAATCGCGGTCTTCAACCGCCGCTCGGCCGGGGGCGAGCCGGTCGGCGACCTCGAGGTCGAGGCGGCCGAGCTGACCGCGACCCGGGTCGACGCCGAGGAGGTGCCGGCGCTCGTCGACGAGCTCCCGCTCTTCGCCCTCGCTGCGGGAATGGCCCGCGGGAACAGCGTCGTCACCGGCGCCGCGGAGCTGCGCGTCAAGGAGTCGGACCGGATCGAGGCGGTGAAGGACGCGCTGCGCCCGCTCGGCATCCACATCGAGGCCTTCGCCGACGGCTTCCGGGTCCGAGGGGTTCCCGCGCGCCCGCGCGGTGGGAACGTCGTCGACGCCGGCGGTGACCACCGGATCGCCATGCTCGGCGCGGTCGCGGGGCTCGTGTCCCGGGAGGGCGTGGAGCTCAGGGGCGCGGAGAGCGTCGCTGTAAGCTTCCCCGACTTCTTCCCGATGCTGGACTCGCTCGCGATTCGATGATTGTCGCCATCGACGGCCCCGCCGGGTCCGGGAAGAGCACCGTCGCCCGCGGGCTCGCCGAGCGGCTCGGCTTCCGCTACCTCGACACCGGCGCCATGTACCGGGCGCTCACCTGGCTGGCGCTCGGGGACGAGATCGACCTCGACGACGGCGCGGCGCTCGGGGCGCTCGCGCTCGCCGACCCGGTGGCCTTCGAGGACGGCCGCGTCGTCGTGCGCGGCCGGGACGTGACCGCCGCCATCCGCGAGCCCCGCATCGACCGGGTCGTCTCCTCCGTCGCCCGCCACCCGGAGGTCCGCGCCGTCATGCGGGATCGCCAGCGCGAGCTCGCCGCGAGCGGTGACGCCGTGGTCGAGGGCCGTGACATCGGCACGGTCGTCTGCCCCGACGCCGAGGTGAAGGTCTACCTGGTGGCCGACCCGGGCGAGCGGGCGCGCCGCCGGCAGGCGGACCACCCCGAGATCGGCGCCGAGGCGCTCGCGACCGACCTCCGCCTGCGGGACGAGCGGGACGCCGCTCAGATGCGGGCGGCGCCCGACGCAGAGGAGATCGACACGACCGAGCTCACCGTGGACGAGGTGCTCGACCGCATCGAGCGGCTCGTGGCTGCGAGGGCGGGCGCGTGAAGGCCGTCGACCTCGTCTACTGGCCGGTCGGCAAGGGGATCCTCGCCAACCTCACCCGCGCCGTGACCTCCATCCGGGCGTACGGGAAGGAGCGCATCCCCCGCGAGGGCGGCGTCGTCCTCGCCGTGAACCACTTCAACTTCATCGACATCCCCGTCGTGGGCACCGTCGTTCCCCGTCGCATCGTCTTCGTCGGCAAGAGCGAGCTCTTCGAGTACCCGGGCCTCTCGCAGCTCATCCGGGCGCACGGCGCCCTGGCCGTCCGCCGCGGTGAGTCCGACCGCGAAGCGCTGCGCCGGATGCGCGAGACCGTGCGCGAGAACGACCTCCTGGGGCTGTTCATCGAGGGCACGCGGCAGCGAAGCGGCGTCCTCGGAAAGCCGATGCCCGGCGCGGCCATGATCGCGATCTCGGAGGGCGTGCCGGTCGTCCCCGCGGCGATTCACGGCTCCCAGGCCTGGAAGCTCGGGAACCGCGCGCCCGTCTCGATCGCGTTCGGCGAGCCGCTTCGCTTCCCCGAGCATCCGCGCAACTCGAAGGGCTACGCGGCCGCCTCGGAGGAGATCATGGGCGAGATCAGGCGCCTGTGGGAGTGGCTCGTTCAGCTCCACGAGCTGGAGGAGCGGCCGCGCAAGGCGACGCCGCCGCGCCGCGCGGCGGTTCCCGCGAAAGCGCAGTGACCGAGGCGCCGCTCCTCGGCGCGGTCGCCGTGGTCGGCTTCCCCAACGTGGGGAAGTCCACCCTCGTCAACCGGCTGACCGCGACCCGCGAGGCCGTCGTTTTCGAGACGCCGGGCGTGACGCGCGACCGCAAGGACGTCGTCTGCGAATGGGCCGGCAAGCGGTTCGTCCTCGTGGACACCGGCGGCGTCGACCTCGCCGACTCCTCGCCGCTGACCCGGCAGGTCGCCGAGCAGGCCCGCCGCGCCGTCGAGGAGGCGGACCTCGTGCTCTTCGTCGTCGACGCGAGGTCGGGGGTGACTCCCGGGGACGAGGAGGTGGCCGACATTCTCCGCCGCTCGGGCAAGCCGGTCGTCGTCGTGGCGAACAAGGTCGACGACCCCCGGCGGGACGACGAGGCGCTCGAGTTCCACCGGCTCGGCCTCGGCGACCCGGTGCCGATCTCCGCCCTGCACGGGCACGGGACCGGCGACCTGCTCGACCAGGTCGTCTCGCTCCTTCCCGGCGCCGGGCCGAGCGAGGTGGGGGAGGAGGCCATCCGCGTCGCCGTGCTCGGCCGGCCGAACGTCGGCAAGTCGAGCCTCGTCAACGCGCTCGTCGGCCAGGAGCGGGTGATCGTCTCCGACCAGCCGGGCACGACGCGCGACTCGATCGACACCGTGCTCACGCGCGGGGACACGACCTTCGTCCTCGTCGACACGGCGGGCCTCCGCCGCAAGCGCCGCCACCGCCAGGGGATCGAGTACTACTCCGAGCTGCGCGCGATCAAGGCGGCCGAGCGCGCCGACGTGGCGCTCGTCCTCGTCGACTCGACCGAGGGTCTCGTCGACCAGGACCTGGCCGTGGCCGACGTGGCGCGCACCGCCGGCGACGCGACGCTGGTCGTCCTCTCCAAGTGGGACGCCGCGCAGGTGGGCATCGAGGACGTGCGGCCGCGCATCGAGTCGCGCCTGCGCCAGCGCCCGCAGCTCGCCGCCGTCTCCGCGAAGACCGGCCGCGGCGTCGGCAAGCTCCTCGACCGCGTGGAAGAGCTGTTCGCCAGGCACACGGCGCGCGTTCCCACCGCCGAGCTGAACCGGATCATCCAGGAGCTGCGCGAGGCCCGGCCGGGCCCGAGCGCGAACGGCAGGCGGCTGAACCTCCTCTACGGGACGCAGGTCTCCACGCGGCCGCCGCGCTTCCGCTTCTTCGTCAACGATCCGGGCCTGATGACGCGCGACTACGGCTACTGGGTGGAGAACCAGCTACGCGAGCGGCTCGGCCTCGAGGGCGTGCCGGTGATCATCGACTTCGTCCGCCGGTCGTGAGGGTCGTCGTCGTCGGGGGCGGCTCGTGGGGGTCGGTCTTTGCCGCCCTGCTCTCCGAGAACGGCCACGACGTCACGCTCGCCTGCCGTGACCCCGAGGAGGCCCGGATGATCGCCGAGACGGGCCGGAACCCGCGGTACATCACGGATGCGGACCTCTCCGGAGTTGCGGCCGCGCCGCTCGCGCAGGCGCCGATCGTCGGCGCGGAGCTCGTTTGCCTCGCGGTTCCCAGCGGTGCGTTTCGCGAGGTGGCCGAGGCGCTGCCCGGCTCGGCGCCGGTGCTCAGCCTGACGAAGGGGCTCGACCCGGAGTCCGGCGCGCGGCTCTCCACGGTCGTGCACGACCGCCCGGTGGCAGTTCTCTCCGGCCCCAACCACGCCGAGGAGATCGCCCAGGGCCTTCCGGCCGCCACGGTCATCTCGAGCGAGGACCAGGCGCTGGCGGCCGCTCTCCAGGAGGCGGTCAACTCCACGCGGTTCCGCGTCTACCTGAACCCGGACCTGGTCGGCGTCGAGCTCTGCGCGGCGGCCAAGAACGTCATGGCCCTCGCGGCCGGCGGCGTGGACGGCTTCGGCCTCGGCGACAATGCGAAGGCGGCCCTGATCACGCGCGGGCTCGCCGAGATGGCACGGCTCGGGGAGGCGTGCGGCGCGCGCGGCGAGACGTTCTCCGGCCTCGCGGGCATGGGCGACCTGATCGTCACGTGCTTCTCCCGCTACAGCCGCAACCGCCGCGCCGGCGAGCTGATCGCGCAGGGGCGCTCGGCCGAGGAGGCGAGGGAGGAGATCGGCATGGTCGTCGAGGGGCTGACGACGGCGCCGGTCCTGCGCGAGCTCTCGCACCGGCTCGGCGTCGAGCTGCCCATCACCGAGGCGATCTGCGAGGTGCTGAACGGGACGAGCGCCCTCGACCTGGTCTCAGGGTTGATGCGGCGGACGCCGACAGATGAGTAACGTGATGTCGATGCGGTTCGTCCCGGGACTCCTCGCGGCCCTCCTCGTGGCGGTCGCCGCAGGCTGCGGCCAGAGCGGCGTCGCCGGCAGCGCCGGCGCGGTCGTCCCCGAGAGCGCCGTCGCCTACGTCTCCGTGGACACGTCCTTCGAGGGCGACCAGTGGCGCGCCCTCTCCGGCCTGTTGGAGAGGTTCCCCGACGGCGAGGGGCTCGTGGACGAGCTGCTGGAGAAGGCGAGCGCCGAGGCCGGGCTCGGGGGCGGCGCCGACCTGCGGGCGGCGCTCGGGCCCGAGGTCGCGCTCGTCGTGCTCGACGAGCCGGCGGCCGCGGGGGACGAGCCTCCCGTCGTCGTCCTGACGCAGCCCGGCGACGAGGCCGCCTTCGCCGACCTCGTCGAGGGCGCCGGCGCGGCCCGCGCCGAGGTGCAGGGCTGGCAGGCAGTCGCCGAGACCGAGGCCGACCTCGAAAGGTATCGCGAGGCGCTGGACGCCGGCTCGCTCGAGGGCTCCCAGGCCTTCGAGGAGGCGATGGACGGCCTTCCCGCAGAGGCGCTCGCCCGCGTCTATGTGAACGGTGCGGGAGCCGGGGGTCTCACACGGGGGATTTCGCCGCTGCCGCTGGACGCGAGCGGCGGCTCGCTCGGCGCTGCGGTCGTCGCCGAGGACGACGGCGTCCGCGTCGAGGGCCGCGCGATCGCCGCCGGCGAGGACGAGGCGCCCGAGCTCGACGCGTACCGGTCGGAGCTCGTCGAGGAGATCCCGGCCGGCGCAGTCGCGTTCCTCTCCTTCAACGACCTCGGCAGCGCGCTCGAGCAGTTTGCGGGCTCCCTCGACGGCGGCATGGCGCTCCCCTTCGACCCGGGGGAGGTCGGCGGGCTCCTGTCCGGCGAGATCGCCCTCTACGTGCGCGCGGGACCCACGGTCACGCTTCTGGCCGAGGTCGACGACGAGCAGGCTGCGATCGAGACGGTCGAGTTGCTCCTCGGCCTGGCCGGCGGCGAAGCCCCGATCGTCTACGAAGCCTTCGACGGGCTTCTGGCCGTGTCCAACTCGCAGGCCGAGCTCGACGCGCTGCGCGGCGACGGGCCGCGGCTCGGTGGGGACGACCGCTTCGCGGCCGCGCTGGAGGCGGCCGGGATGCCTGACGAGACGACCGGGTTCGGCTACGTCGACGTCGAGGCGGCGATCCCGCTCGTCGCGGGCCTCGCGCCCGTCGCGGGCACCGCGGACGCGCTTCCCGAGGCGTACCTGGAGCCTCTCGGCGGCCTCGTCTTCTGGGGCGAGCCTGCGGGCGACGCCCAGCGCTTCTCCCTCTTCCTCGCCGTCGAGTAGGCGCCGCCGCTACCCTTCCTCCCGCTGTGGCTGCGCGCGAGTTCCTCTTCACCTCCGAGTCCGTGACGGAGGGTCATCCGGACAAGGTCGCCGACCAGGTCTCCGACACGATCCTCGACCACGTCCTCGCCGACGATCCGAACGGGCGCGTCGCCTGCGAGACCCTCGTCACGACGGGTCTCGTCGTCGTCGCCGGGGAGATCACGACGGAGACGTACGTCGACATCCCGCGGGTCGTCAGGAGCAAGATCAAGGACATCGGCTACGACAGGGCCAAGTACGGCTTCGACGCCGACACGTGCGGCGTGATCGTCGCGCTCGACGAGCAGTCGCCCGACATCGCGCAGGGGGTGGACGCCTCCTACGAGATGCAGCATGGCGACGACGACCCGCTCGACCAGATCGGCGCCGGCGACCAGGGGATGATGTTCGGGTACGCCTGCACGGAGTCCGAGGAGCTGATGCCGCTCCCGATCATGCTCGCGCACAAGATCGCCAAGCGGCTCTCGGAGGTGCGCAAGGCGCAGATCCTCCCGTACCTGCGCCCCGACGGGAAGTCGCAGGTCACGGTGCGCTACGAGGTCGACGAGCACGGCCGCCAACGGCCCGTCGAGGTCGTGCGCGTCCTCGTCTCGACGCAGCACCGCGACGGCCTCGACGAGGAGGCGCTGATCAAGCCCGACCTGATCGAGCACGTGCTCCACCCGATCCTCCCGCGTGACCTCTACGACGAGCACCGCTTCGAGGAGCGCGACTTCGTCCTCGTCAACCCGACCGGCAAGTTCGTGATCGGCGGGCCGATGGGCGACACGGGCCTCACCGGGCGGAAGATCATCGTCGACACCTACGGCGGCGCCGCCCGCCACGGCGGCGGGGC
>DASPGT010000162.1:0-2327 GCA_035620475.1 Gaiellaceae bacterium
TCGGCTACAACGTCACGCGGTCGCTCGTGCTCTTCGCCTGGGAGGTCCTGCTCGAGTGGACGGCGGCACGGCGGGCGACCCGGCGCGACGTACGGCCGCGCGGCCACCGCGGCGGCCTCTACCCCTTCATGCGGGCGGCGATGTGCGTCGTCGTGCGCGACCTGATCGTCTACGGCGTCCTCACGGACATGATGAAGGGGAGGCCCGCGATCTACGCGACGTTCTCGAGCTACGACGAGGTCGCCCACCACTCCGGCCTCGAGCGCGCCGACACGCTGGAGGCGCTGCGGAAGCTCGACGACCAGTTCGGGCGCATCGACCGTGCCCGCCGCTACGCGCCGCGGCCCTACGAGATCGTCGTCCTCTCCGACCACGGGCAGACGCAGGGCGCGACGTTCAAGCAACGCAACGGCTACGGCCTCGACGACCTGGTCGAGCGCTCCCTGACGGCGGGCAGCGTTGCGGAGCACGCCGGCGGGGACGAGCAGGACTCCATGGTCGGCCACGCCCTCGGCGAGGCGACCGGGCGCACGCAGAAGCAGAAGCGCCCCAAGAACGACGTGAGCGGCGAGAGCGCCGTCGTCCTCGGCTCGGGCAACCTCGGGCTCGTCTACCTGATGGAGGAGAATCGCCGGCTCACGCTCGAGGAGCTGAACGAGCGGCACCCGGAGCTGGTTCCCGCGCTGCGCTCGCACCCGCACGTCGGCTGGATCCTGGTGCGCTCCTCCGAGCACGGCGCGGTCGCGCTCGGCGCGAACGGCGTCCACCACCTCGCCGACGGCCGCGTCGAGGGCGAGGACCCGCTCGCCGCCTTCTCTCCCACCGCCCCGCAGCACCTCCTACGGACGGACGGGTTCGCCCACGTCGCCGACATCATGGTCGGGAGCTTCTACGACCCCGACCTGGACGAGGGCTGCGCCTTCGAGGAGCTGATCTCGTTCCACGGCGGGATCGGCGGCCCGCAGACCGAGCCGTTCATCCTCCACCCCGCCGAGCTCGAGCTTCCCGAGGTGCCCATCCTCGGCGCCGCGAGCGTGCACGGGCTCCTCCTCGGCTGGCGGAAGGCCCTCAACGGAGAAGGAGGCTAGGCGTGATCTACGGGCTCTGGACGGTCGTGGGCGTGATCGCGCTCGCCCTCATCGTCGTCACGCTCGTCAGCGTGTTCCGGAACGAGCGCATCTCGGGCGGCGAGAAGGCCGTCTGGGTGGTCTGCACGATCATCTTCCCGTTCCTCGGCTCCCTCGTGTACTTCACCGTCCGCCGCGACTGGTGACCCGCGCCGGCGGGCGCGGGAGACGGCGACCCCGCCGCCGAGGAGCGCCGCCTCGACGAGGGTGATCGCCAGGCGGTTGAGGACGGTGGCGCCGAGGGCCGCCGGCGCCGGCACGACGACGACCAGGAGCGCGTACATGGAGGCCTCCCGCACCCCGAGCCCGGAGGGGAAGACGACGGTGAGGACGGCGACGATCGCGCCGACGGCCGCGGCCCCGCCCAGGTACGGGATCGTCTCCAGGCCCGGGTCGGTCCCGAGCGAGCGCAGGATCAGGTAGAGCGCGGTCCCGCCGACGACCCACGTGAGCGCGTAGTAGGCGAGGAGCCCGACGAGGATGCGGTACGGGAGCCGGGCGGGCGCCGGCGCATCGAAGCGCCGGAAGATCACGCGGGCGAGCGCCGTGAAGACGCGCGGGTGCAGGAGGATCGCGGTCACGACGGCGAAGGCGAAGAGCGGGACGAGCGGCGCGTCGACGGCGTCCACGGCGGCGAGCCCGGCGGTGAAGACGAGGACGCCTGCGACGGCGGAGAGCCCCGCCTCGAGGAGGATCGAGCTCACCACGAAGGACGTGTCGGTGACGCCGCCGGCCCGGCGGAGCCAGACGATGCGCGCGAGCGGCGTCCACACCCCGCCCGGCACGTACTTGGCGAGCATCGAGGCCATCTCCGCCTGGAGGGCGACCCCGTAGCCGACGTGGATGCGGAAGGCCGCCAGGAGCCACCACCAGCCGACCGCGAAGAGGAGGTAGTACGCGGCCAGGACCCCGAGGGACGCGGCGAGGAAGAGGGGGTCGGCGTCGGCGAGCAGCGGGAGCGCGTCAGCCCAGACGTCCCGCAGGGCGTAGCCGAGGAAGGCGAGGACGGCGGCGACGAAGGCGAGCTGGAGGCCGACGACGACGCGCCGGCGGCGGAGAAACGCGGGGAGCCGGCTCGCCACTCCCTCCGAGTCTAGGCTCCGACAACGACGAAGGGCGGGCCCAGAGGCCCGCCCTTCGCTGCGATTCGGTGGAGCGGCGTCAGTGCCGCCCCTTGGAGTCCCGGTGGTCGCGATCGTC
>DASPGT010000163.1:0-28676 GCA_035620475.1 Gaiellaceae bacterium
CACGATCGCCTGCTTGGCGGCCTTCACCTCGTCGAGGCGGCGAACGGGCCGCCGGTGGGGCGCGTCCTTCAGCGCCTGCGGGTCGGAGGCCGCCTCCGCCGCGATCGAGCGCATCGCCTCCACGAACTCGTCGAGCGTCTCTTTCGCCTCGGTCTCGGTCGGCTCGATCATGAGCGCCTCCGGGACGATCAGCGGGAAGTAGATCGTGGGCGGGTGGAAGCCGTGATCCATCAGCCGCTTGGCCACGTCGAGCGCGGTGATCCCGTGGTCGCGCTTGAGGTTCCGGGCCGAGAGGACGAACTCGTGCATGCAGAGCCGCTCGAACGGCAGGTCATAGGCGTCGCGCAGCCGGGCGAGCAGGTAGTTCGCGTTGAGGACGGCGACCTCGGACATCTCGCGCAAGGCGGGCCCGTAGGCGCGGATGTAGGCGTACGAGCGGACGAAGACGCCGAACGGCCCGCAGAACCCGCGCACCTTGCCGATCGTCTTCGGCCGGTCGTAGTCGAGCCCGAACGCGTCGCCGTCGCGGACGACCGCGGGGACGGGCAGGAACGGCTCGAGGATGTCGCGAACGGCGATCGGGCCGCCGCCGGGGCCGCCGCCGCCGTGCGGCTGCGAGAAGGTCTTGTGCAGGTTGATGTGGACGATGTCGAAGCCCATGTCGCCCGGCCGCGAGATGCCGCAGACGGCGTTCAGGTTGGCGCCGTCGTAGTAGAGGAGCGCGCCGGCGTCGTGGAAGATCGCCGAGACCTCCTCGATGTGCTCGTCGAACAGCCCGAGCGTCGACGGGTTCGTGAGCATGAGCCCGGCGGTGCGGTCGTCGACCTTCGCCCGCAGGTCGTCGAGGTCGAGGTTCCCGCGCTCGTCGGTCTCGGCCTTCTGCAGCTCGAAGCCGGCCATGGCGACGCTCGCGGGGTTCGTCCCGTGCGCGGTGTCCGCGGTGATGACGACGCGCCGCTGCTCGGCCTCTCCCCGGTCGGCGAAGTACGCCCGCATGAGCATCAGCCCGGTCAGCTCGCCCTGCGAGCCCGCGGCCGGCTGGAGCGAGACCGCGTGCAGGCCGCAGACCTCGGCGAGGATCTCCTGCAGGCGCCACATGAGCTCGAGCGCTCCCTGGGCGCCGTCCTCCTCCTGGTGCGGGTGCAGGTCGCGGAAGCCCGGCAGGTTGACCACGCGCTCGTTCACGCGCGGGTTGTGCTTCATGGTGCAGGAGCCGAGCGGGTAGAAGCCGGTGTCGACGCCGAAGTTGCGGTCGGCGAGCGCGGTGAAGTGGCGAACGAGCTCGGGCTCGGAGATCTCGGGGAGGCGCGGCGGCTGCCGGCGGGCGAGCTCGCCGGGGACCTCGGCTTTCGGGAGGTCGTACGGGGGGAGAGAGCCGGCTCGCCGTCCGGGGCTCGACTTCTCGAAGATGAGCTTCATGCCGCCACCTCGTGGAGAACCTCGGCGAGCCGGTCGATGTCGGCCGGGCTGCGCTTCTCCGTGACGGCCACCAGCAGCGCGTCGTCGAGGCCCGCGTAGTCGCGGCCGAGCGCGTAGCCGGGGTGGACGCCCCGCTCGCGGGCGGCGCGGACGACGTCCTTCGCGCTCCCGCCGACGCGGACGGCGAACTCCTTGAACGTCGCCTGCTCCGGGAAGACGAGCGGGAGGCCGAGCCGCTCCTTCGCGTGCTCGCCGAGGCTCATGCAGGTCTCGCCGAGCTCGCGCAGCCCCTGCGGCCCGAGCCACGAGAGGTGGACGAGCCCCGCGAGGGCGAGGAGCGTCTGGTTCGTCGTGATGTTCGACGTCGCCTTCTCGCGGCGGATGTGCTGCTCCCGCGTCTGCAGGGTGAGGACGAAGCCGCGCTCTCCGCTCAGGTCGGTCGTCTCTCCCACGATCCGCCCGGGCATCCGCCGGATGAAATCGGAGCGGGCGGCGATGAACCCGTAGTGCGGGCCGCCGTAGGACTGGTAGTTCCCCGCGCTCTGTCCCTCGCCGATCGCGAGCGCGCAGCCGTAGGCGCCGGGG
Organism: Gaiellaceae bacterium; assembly: GCA_035620475.1. Lineage (GTDB taxonomy): Bacteria > Actinomycetota > Thermoleophilia > Gaiellales > Gaiellaceae > JAIBJN01. Next base: position 2,005 of record DASPGT010000163.1, read on the forward strand.
GCCTCGAGCACCCCCAGCGACACCGGGTCGACGTGAGCGATCGGAAGGGCCTCCCCCTCGGCGGCGGCGGCGGCGAGGTCGGGCGCCGGCTCGAGGCAGCCGAAGAAGTTCGGCTGCTGGAAGATGACGCAGGCGGCTCCGGCCGCCGCGGCGCGGAGCTCCTCCGGGTCGGTGACCCCGCCGTGGTGGCCGACCTCGACCACCTCGAGGCCGAAGCCGGGCGCGTAGGTCTTCACCACCTGGCGCACCTGCGGATTCAGGGTCTCGCAGAGAACGACCCGGTCGCGGCCGGTCACGTGCTTGGCGACGAAGCAGGCGTCGGCGGCGACGGTCGTCCCGTCGTAGCCGGAGGCGTTCGAGACGTCCATTCCCGTCAGCTCGCAGATCACCGTCTGGTACTCGAAGATCGCCTGCAGGACGCCCTGGCTCATCTCCGGCTGGTACGGGGTGTACGCGGTGAGGAACTCGCCGCGCGAGAGGACGGCGTCGACGACCGCCGGGACGTAGTGGTCGTACATGCCGGCGCCGAGAAAGGAGAGCTCCCTCCCGGTGTCGACGTTCCGCTCGGCGAGCTCGGTCAGGTGGGCGACGATCTCCTGCTCCGAGAGGGCGGGCTCGAGGTCGAGCTCGCGGCCGAAGCGGACGGCTTCCGGAATGTCGGCGAAGAGATCCTCGATCGTCGCGACGCCGATGGCGGCGAGCATCGCCTCCCGGTCGGCATGCGTGAGCGAGAGGTAGCTCACTGCTCGGCCACGACGGCGCGGTAGGCCTCGACGTCGAGCAGGGCGTCGACCTCGGTCGGATCGGACAGGCGGATGCGCACGAGCCAGCCCTCGCCGTACGGGTCCTCGTTGATCGTCTCGGGCTCGGCGACGACCTTCGCGTTCACCTCGAGGACCTCGCCCGAAAGCGGAGAGACGACCTCGCTGACGGCCTTCACGGACTCGACCTCGCCGTAGCTCTCCCCCTGCGCCACGGACGAGCCCTCCTCCGGAGGCTCGTAGTGGACGACCTCGCCGAGCGCGTCCTGCGCGTACCACGTGATCCCGAGCGTCGCGGTGTCGCCCTCGACGCGGGCCCAGTCGTGCTCGGGGTGGTAGCGAAGGTCGTCGGGGTAGCTCTCTTCCGCGGCCACTAGGACTCCTCTCGCTTGTAGAACGGCTTGCGGACGATACGCGCGCGGCGGGGGCGCCCGCGCAGGTCGACGGTGACCTCCCTGTCCGGCTCGGCCAGGGCGGCCGGGACGTAGCCGAGCCCGATGGCGACGCCGAGCGACGGCGAGAGCGTCCCCGAGGTGACGACGCCGCCCTCGGCGATCGCCATGCCTGTGCGCGGGATGCCGGGATCCTCCATGACGAACGCCACGAGCTTCTCGGCGGGCCCGCTCTCCCGGAGCCGCCGGAGGACGGCCGCGCCGGTGAAGTCCTTGTCGAGCGCGCAGGCCCACGCCAGGCCCGCCTCGATCGGCGTGCGCTCGGGCGTGATGTCGTTCCCGTGCAGCGGGTAGCAGACCTCCAGGCGGAGCGTGTCGCGGGCGCCCAGGCCGCAGGGTTCGATGCCGCGGGCGAGGATCGCGTCCCAAAGCGCCGGCGCGTCCTCGGGCGCGCAGCCGAGCTCACAGCCGCGCTCGCCCGTGTAGCCGGTGCCGGCCACGAGGCAACGCACGCCCAGAACGTCGACGCTCTCCCGGAACGTGAACGGCTCGACCTCGACTCCGAGCCGCTCGAGCGCCTCGGGGCCCTGCACGGCGAGGTAGGCCCACGAGGCGGAGACGTCCTCGGTCTCGGGCAACGCCCGGTGGTCGGCCGCGGCGTTCGCGGCGTTGACCACGAGCAGGAAGTCGTCGTCGCCGCGGCGGTAGGCGATCAGGTCGTCGACGATGCCGCCCTCGTCGTTGGTCAGGAGCGTGTACTGGGCCTCCCCTGCGCCGATGCGGTCGAGGTCGTTCGAGAGCCGCGCCTGCAGATAGTCGCGGGCTCCGTCGCCGGCCAGCCGCAGCTCGCCCATGTGGGACACGTCGAACACGCCCGCACGCGTGCGGACGGCCCGGTGCTCCTCCGCGATACCCGCGTACTGCACCGGCATCTCCCAACCCGCGAAGGGGACGAGACGCGCGCCGAGTGCGGCATGTCGCTCGTAGAGGGGCGTGCGCCGGAGCGTCTGCACCGGCCGCGAATCCTATCCGCCCGACCTCCGGCCGGCACCCCTTGGGGGGCTGCGAGGCCCCCTGATTCGATGCTACCCGCGGTCGGCGCGCAGCTGGCACACGGACGTGTGCCGAAAGCGTGCCGTCGGGCGGGAGCCTGGCCCGCTACGTGCGGCGGAGGAAGGACGGAACCTCGAGGACGCCGGACGGCACATCGAAGCCCTCGCCGCTCCCCTCGCGCTCGCCGATCGGCTCGTCGCGCTCGCGCTCGCGCGGCTCGCGCCGGTAGGCCCTGTCGAACCCGGTGGCGATCACCGTGACGCGGACGCGGCCGCCCATCGCCTCGTCGATGACCGCACCGAAGATGACGTTGGCGTTCAGGTCGGACGCGCCCGTCACCACCTCGGCCGCCTCGTTCACCTCGAAGAGGCCCAGATCGGGGCCTCCGGTGATGTTCAGGAGCACGCCGGTCGCGCCGGCGACGGAGGCCTCGAGGAGCGGCGACGACACGGCTGCGCGCGCCGCCTCGGCGGCGCGGTTCTCGCCCTCCGCCTCGCCGATGCCCATCAGGGCGGAGCCGGCGTCGGTCATGATCGTGCGGACGTCGGCGAAGTCGAGGTTGACGAGGCCGGGGATCGTGATTAGGTCGGTGATCCCCTGGACGCCCTGCCGGAGGATCTCGTCGGCCATCCGGAAGGCGTCGCCGAGCGGCGTCTGCTTCTCCACGACCTGGAGCAGGCGGTCGTTCGGAATGATGATCAGCGTGTCGACGTGATCGCGCAGCTTGCCGATGCCGGCCTGAGCCTGCTCGGCGCGGCGCCCGCCCTCGAAGCTGAACGGACGTGTGACGACGCCGACGGTGAGCGCCCCGAGCTCCCGGGCGATCTCGGCGATGACCGGCGCCGACCCCGTGCCCGTCCCGCCGCCCTCGCCGGCGGTGACGAACACCATGTCGGCGCCCTTGAGCGCCTCCTTCAGCTCGTCCCTCGTCTCCATCGCGGCCTCGTAGCCCTTCTGCGGGTCGGCGCCCGCGCCGAGCCCGCGCGTCGCGGCCGCGCCGATGTGGATCTTCTGGTCGGCCTCAACCATGAGGAGCGCCTGCGCGTCCGTGTTGACCGCGATGAACTCGCAGCCGCGGAGACCGGCCTCGACCATCCGGTTGACGGCGTTCGAGCCGCCGCCGCCCGTGCCGACGACCTTGATGACCGCCAGGTAATTGCCCGATTGATCTCTCACTGGAATCCTCTCCCTCACCTGTCGAGCTTGAAGCTCAGCTTGAGCGTCCGGCTGAGGGTACGCACGCTGCCGCGGGTTGTCAAATGCCTATTTGCAGCGACATTGCACGATAACTCTAACCCTCTAGTTGAGAGTTGAGGCTTGCCCCGCCGACGGCCCGCTCGGGGACGGAGACGTCGAGGTAGGCGAGCTCCGCCTGCTCCGCGGCGGTCACCTGCCCGAGGATCTTCGCCGCGACGGCGAGCTTCAGGGCGAGCTGGTCGGGCGCGCCGAGGCGCAGCTCGCTTCCGCCGGCGAGGACGAACGTGATCCCGGCGGCGTCGGCGCGCGCGGTGGCGATCCGCTCCGGGAACCTGGGCGGAACCTCCCGGAGGGCCCGGAGGGCGAGCAGCACCCGCTCGCCCTCGACCGACGCTCCCGGCCGGAGATCGGGCTCGGAGGCCGTCCAGATCAGCGGCCGGGCCCCCGTCGCCGCGGGAGCGGCCCGGATGACGCGGCCGCGGTCCGAGACGAGCCACGCCTCCTGCCCGTTCCTCACGACCGCGAGCGGCTGCTCCGGCACCACGGTCACGCGGAGGGTGTGGGGAAAGGCGCGGTCGAGCCGCACGGCGCGGACTGACGGGAGCGCGGCGATGCGGTCCCTGACCGCCTCGCTGTCGAGGGCGACGAGGCTCTCGCCGAGGAACGCGCCGCCGGCCTCGCGCACCGCCGCGTCGACGGCCGGCGAGCCGCTGCTGACCTCGAGCTCGCGTAGGGCAAAGAGCGAGGTGTAGCGCGCCGCCGCGTAGCCGAGGCCGACGGCGACCGCGACGAGCGCGAGGACCGCCAGCGCGCGCACCACGGTCGTGCGCACACGGGGGGAGAACCCGTTTGCGGGCACGAGAGCGAGATGCGGCCGGTTGACCACCGGTCCGAGTTCGCCGCCCGGCGGCCCGGTCCTACCCCCCGAGCGGGGGAATCTCGATCGCGCCGAGGAGCTGGACCTCGGGCTGGAGCTCGACGCCGAACTGCTCGAGCGCGCGGCGGCGCGCCTCGGCGATGAGCGCCACGGCGTCGGCGGAGCGGGCCCCGTCCGCGTTCTCGATGAAGTTTGCGTGCTTCGGCGAGATCTGCGCCCCTCCGGCGGCAAAGCCGCGGAGGCCGCAGGCCTCGAGCATGCGGCCTGCCGTCAGCTCGTGCTCCGGGTTCTTGAAGACGCTCCCGAACGTCCGCCTGTTCGTGGGCTGCGCCGCCTTCCGCCGCGCCTGCATGTCCGCGACGGCCGCCTTGATCTCGGCGGCGGGACGGTGCTCGAGCTCCAGCTCGGCGACCGCGACGACCTCGCCGTGGCGGAGGCCCGAGGCGCGGTAGCGGAGGCCGAGCTCGGCGGGCGCCCGCCAGCGTGCGCCGGAGGCGTCGACGACGAGGGCCCGGCGCAGGACGCCGGCAACGTCACCGCCGTAGGCCCCCGCGTTCATCCACACCCCGCCGCCGACGGTTCCGGGGATGGCGCAGACGAACTCGATGCCGCCCAGCTCGGCCGCGCGAGCGCGGTGGAGGCACACGGCGAGCGGGGCGCCCCCGCCCGCGACGAGGAGCCCGTCGACCGCCTCGGCCCGCGCCAGCTCGCCGCTCAGCTTGAGAACGACCCCGGGGAACCCCTCGTCGGCGACCAGCAGGTTCGAGCCGAGCCCGACGACCCCGACCGGCAGCGCTTCGGCCTCCGCCCAGGCGAGCGTGGCGGCGAGCTCGTCCACCGAGCCGGGCTCGCCGAACCAGCGCGCCGGCCCGCCCGTACCGAGGGTCGTGTACCGACTGAGGGAGACCTCCTCCCTCACCGGCCCAGTTCCTGCCGGAGAAGCGGCAGCGCCGCGTCCACGTTTCCGGCGCCGGCGGTCAGGACCAGGTCTCCCGGGCGCGCCAGCGCCACGGCCAGACGGGCGGCATCGGCGAGCTCCGGCGCCCAGGCCACCGGCATTCCCGGGCGGACCTCGGCGAGCCGGTCGACCAGCAGCTTGGCGGTCACTCCCGGCACGGGCTCCTCGCGCGCGGGGTAGATCTCCGTGACGACGGCGGCGTCCGCCCCGGCGAGCGCCTCCCCGAGCTCCCGCCCGAGATGACGCGTGCGCGAGTAGAGGTGCGGCTGGAAGAGGACGACGAGGCGCCCCCCGCCGGCGAGCTCGCGCGCGGCGGCGAGTGAGGCGGCGAGCTCGGCCGGATGGTGCGCGTAGTCGTCGACGAGCCGGACGCCGCCCGCTTCGCCATGGGCCTCGAGCCGCCGGCCGGCGCCGCGGAATCCTGCGAGAACGCGCGCGGCGGCGGCGCGGTCGAAGCCGGCCAGCTCCACCGCCGCAAGGGCGCAGGCGGCGTTCAGGCGGTTGTGCTCCCCGGGAACGCCGAGCTCCAGGTCGGCCGGCTCGAGGCTCCTCCCCCAGACCACGCGGCCGTCGGGAAGCCCGGCGGCCCACTCCTCGAAACGCTGCTCGAGCTCGGCCGTCGAGGCGAACGTCGCGTGGTGGTCGAGCTCCACGTTGGTGATCACCGCGATGTCGGCCGGAAGCTCGAACACGGTGCCGTCGGACTCGTCGCCCTCGACCACGAGCCACCCGCTGCCGGCGCGAGCGTTGCCGCCCAGCTGGGGGACCTCGCCGCCGATGAGGAACGACGGGTGGTCGCCGAGGCCGTCGAGGCAGTACGCGACCATCGCTGCCGTGGTCGTCTTCCCGTGGGCGCCCGAGACGACGATCGCCCGCCTCCCCGCCACGAGCTCGGCGAGGAAGTCGGCGCGGCGGCGGCCGGCGACGCGGCCGGCGTAGGCGGTCGAGACGACGCTCTCGGCGCCGGCGGGCGGCTCCGGGGGCTCCGGCGACACCGTCACGGGAATCCCCGCTTCTCTGACGTGCGCGAGGTAGGGCGTCTCGTTGCGGTCCCAGCCCGAGACCTCTGCGCCCCACGCCTGAGCCAGCACCGCGTAGCCGGAGAGCCCGGCGCCGCCGATGCCCGCGAACCAGAGGCGGCGACCGTCAAGCTCCGGCAAGCCTCATCAGCTCCTCGGCGACCGCATCCGCCGCGTCCGGCTTCGCCAGCGTCCGCATCGCCTCACCCATCGCCGCCAGCCGCTCCGGATCGCCGAGCAGCCCGACCACCTGCCGGCGGAGGTCGAGCGCGTCCTCGGCGATCACAGCCGCCCCCCCGCCCCGCTCGAAGTACGCGGCGTTCTTCGCCTGGTGGTCGCCGGTCGCATGCGGGTACGGGACGAGGAGCGCCGGCCTCCCCGCGGCCGCCACCTCCCAGACCGAGCCCCCGGCGCGCGCGACGACGAGATCGGCAGCTGCCAGCGCCGCCCCGAACTCGTCGGTGAAGGGGAGCAGCCGGTAGTCCGCCCGCCGCGGGCGGGCGTCGAGCTCGGGGAAGTCGCGCTCGCCGGCCAGGTGGAGGACCGCCGGCCCACTCTCCGCGAAGGCCTCGTGGGCCGCCTCGTTCAGGGCGCGCGCGCCCTGGCTCCCGCCGAAGACCAGCACGACCTGACCTTCCGCCGGAAGCCCGAAGGCCGCGCGCGCCTCCGCGGGGTCCGGCGGGCGCGAGCGCGCGGGGATCGGCCTGCCGACGACCCGGTACTTCGGGCCTTCGATCCCGTCGAGCGGGAAGGCGAGGAAGACGGTGCGCGCGAACGGCGCGGCCAGGCGGTTGGCGAGCCCCAGGTGGGCGTCCGCCTCGGTGAGCGCCGCAGGAATCCCGAGCATGCGTGCCGCCAGCACCATCGGGCCGCCGACGTAGCCCCCGGCCCCGAGAACCGCGTCGGGCCGCCGGCGGCGGAGGATCCGCACGCAGGCGGCCGGCGCCGCCGCGTCGCGCGCGAGGGCCCCGACCAGGCGCAGGCTCGGCCGGCGCGGCAGGCCCTCGACCCTGAACGCGTCGAACTCGAGGCCGGCGGAGCGCGCGAGGCGCTCCTCGACGGACTCAGGCCGACCGGCGAGCGTGACGGACGCGCCGCGGCTCTGCAGCGCCTCGGCGACTGCGAGCGCCGGCAGGACGTGGCCGGCGGTTCCGCCGGCGGCGATCAGGAACCGTGGCGCTGGACTCTGCTGCGGCATGGTTGACCGCGATGTTAAGGAGGATGCCGACAGCCGCGAGCAGCACGACCAGGCTGGAGCCGCCGTAGGACACGAGCGGGAGCGGGATGCCGGTCAGCGGCGCGAGGCCCATGACCGCGCTGACGTTGACGGCGGCCTGCCCGCAGATGAGCGCGGTGATGCCCGCGGCGAGGAGCTTCCCGAACGGATCCTTGCAGGAGAGCGCCACGTTGAACCCCGCGTAGCCGAAGGCCACGAAGGCGCCGAGGACGGCGAAGGCGCCGAAGAGCCCCAGCTCCTCGCCGATGATCGCGAAGATCATGTCGGTCGACGCCTCCGGGAGGTAGTACGCCTTCTGGACGCTCTCACCCAGGCCGACGCCGAAGAACCCGCCCGAGCCGAGCGCGAGCATCGCCTGCACGCTCTGGAAGCCCGCGCCCTGCGGATCCTGCCAGGGGTCGAGGAAGCTGAGGATGCGCTCGCGCCGGTACGGCTCGAGCCAGATGGCGGCACCGATGAGCGCGACCCCGATCGCGCCCGCGCCCGCCAGCGTCGAGAAGCGCGTCCCGGCCACGACGAGCACGGCAGCGAGCATGACGACGATCGAGATCGCCGTGCCGAGGTCTGGCTCGACGAGGATCAGGCCGATCGCCGCGCCGAAGACGACCCCGATCGGGCGGATCAGCTCGCCGAGCGACTGCGGCGCCGGCGACCGGGAGAGGTAAGCCGCGAGCCAGAGGACGAGCGCGAGCTTGGCGAGCTCGGACGGCTGCAGCGTGGCCGGCCCGACGGTGATCCAGCGCCGGGCGCCGTTGACGGCGATCCCGACGACGAGGACGGCGACGAGGAGCGCGAAGCTCGTGAGCAGGAGGGGCGGCACCGCGTAGCGCAGCCGCCGGTAGTCCACGCGCGAAAGGACGGCGAGGGCGACGATCCCGAGGAGCGCGTAGACCGCCTGGCGCTTGAGGTAGTACGCGGCGTCGTCGCCGCCGAGGGTGGCGCGCGTCGAGCTCGCGCTGTAGACCATCACGAGGCCGAAGGCGACGAGCCCGAGCGTGATCACGACGAGCAGGTGGTACTCGAGCCCGCCTCGCGCCGCGCGCCTCACAGCGCCTCCACGAGCTGCCGGAACCGCTCTCCCCGCTCCTCGAAGCTCTCGAACTGGTCGTAGCTCGCGCACGCGGGCGAGAGGAGCACGACCTCCCCGCGCTCGGCGTCGCCGTGTGCGTCGGCGACGGCGCGCTCGAGGTCGACGGAGTGCCGGAAGCGGATCCCCTGGCGCGCGAGCGCCTCCGCGAGCTCGTCGGCCGACTCGCCGATGAGGTACGCGCACGAGACGCCGGCCTCGCGCGCGCTCACGGCGAGCCCGCCGAACGGCGTGCCCTTGCGGCTGCCGCCCAGGATCACCCGCAGCCCCGGCGGGTAGGCGCCGAGCGCGCGCTCTGCCGCTTCCGGGTTCGTCGCCTTCGAGTCGTTGACCCAGCGGACGCCGCCGACCTCGCGCACGAGCTCCAGCCGGTGCGGGACGCCGGCGAAGCTCCGGAGGGCGGCGGCGATGGCGTCGTCGGGGATCCCGGCGACCCGCGCGGCGGCCGTGGCGGCCGCGGCGTTCTCGCGGTTGTGCGCGCCCGGGATGCGCGGCTCGGCGGGAAGCGGGTCGTCGCCGGCGAACTCGACGCGCCGGCCCTCCCCCGGCACGGGCGGGAACCCGCGCGGGACGACGGCGACGTCCTCCGGGGTCTGGTTCTCGAAGATGCGGAGCTTCGCCTCCCGGTAGGCATCGAGGCCTCCGTGGCGGTCGAGGTGGTCCGGCGTGACGTTCAGGAGCACCGCGACGCGCGGCCGGAGCTCGTGGATGTCCTCGAGCTGGAAGCTCGAGAGCTCGCAGACGATCCAGACGTCCTCGGCAACGGCGCCGTCGAGCCCGGTCAGCGGCCGGCCGACGTTGCCGGCCACCTCCACGGGCCGGCCGGCCTCGCGGAAGACCTCACCGAGCAGCTCGCACGTGGTCGTCTTCCCGTTCGTCCCGGTGACGCCGAGCAACGGGTTGCTCAGGATCCGGGCGCCGAGCTCGACCTCGCTCCACACCGGGACGCCGCGGGCGCGCGCGGCGGCCACGAGGGGAACCTCGCTCGGGATACCGGGGCTCTTGACCAGCAGGTCCACGTCCTCGACGAGCGCGGGGTCCTCCGCGCCGAGGACGACTTCGACACCGTGCTCTCGAAGCCTCCCGGAGTCGAGCTCGTCGTTCCGGTCGACTCCGACGACGTGCACCCCGCGGCGCGCGAGCGCGAGCGCCGCCGCCTCCCCCGACCGGGCCAGGCCGAGGACGAGGGCCTTCCGGCTATGCAAACTCGGACGCGTAGCGGTAGTAGAGGACGAACCCGCACGCGCAGAGCATGGCCGTGACGATCCAGAAGCGGACGGTGATCCGGGTCTCCGACCAGGCCTTCATCTCGAAGTGGTGGTGGAGCGGCGCCATCAGAAGGACGCGGCGGCCGAACCACTTGAAGCTCACGACCTGGACGATCACCGAGAGCGCCTCGATCACGAAGATCCCGCCGATCAGGATCAGGAGCGACTCGGTCTTCGTCATGATCGCGAAGGCTGCGATCGCGCCGCCCAGCCCCATCGAGCCGGTGTCCCCCATGAAGACCTGCGCGGGGAAGGCGTTGTACCAGAGGAACCCGATCGAGGCCCCGATCAGGCTGGCGCCGAGGATGGCGAGGTCGAGATCGACCTGGTCGGCGCGGCCGACGGCGCGGATGGAGGCGAGCGCGGCGACGAGGCTCATCGCCGTGTAGGTGAGGAGTGAGATCGTCGTCGTCCCGGCGGCGAGCCCGTCGACCCCGTCGGTCAGGTTCACGCCGTTCGCGAAGCCCGCGATGATGAAGTAGAGGAGGACGTACCAGCCCCAGCCGAGCGGCAGGTCGACGTCGAGAAGCGGGAGGTAGACGTCGGTCGTGAGCGGGTCGTCGAGGCCGCGCGCGGCGACGAAGCCGACGATCACGGTGATCACGCCCAGCCAGATGAGCTTCCAGCGGCCGGCCAGCCCGAGCGACCGCCGCCGCGAGACCTTCGTCCAGTCGTCGACGAACCCGATGGCGGCGCAGCCGAGGGCGACGAAGAACGCGGTGACGGCGGGGACGGTCCGGTCGGAGAAGATCAGGAACGGGATCGCCATCGAGATCATGATCAGCAGGCCGCCCATGGCGGGCGTCCCCTGCTTGACGACGTGGCCCTTCGGCCCCTCCTCGCGGATCTGCTGGCCGAACTCGTTCTTGCGGAGGAAGTCGATGAACTTCGGGCCGGCGAGGATGGAGATGACCATCGCCAGCACGCCCGCGAGCAAGACTTCGACCATAGCTGGGCCCTAAGCCTAGGCCCGCGCCGGGACGACGGCGACGGCCTCGGCGATGACCTCGAGGCCCATCGCCCGCGAGCCCTTGACGAGCACGCAGTCGCCGGGCTCGAGCACGGAGCGCAGCACGGCGAGCCCCTGCTCCACGGTCGGCGCCCAGCGCGTGACCGGGACGCCGCGCGCGCCCTGGACGTAGTTCCGCGCGAGCGGGCCGACCGCGACGAGGACCTCGACCCCCGCCCGGGCGGCGACGGCGCCCACCTCGCGGTGGAACGTCGGCGCGCCCGGGCCGAGCTCGGCCATGTCGCCGAGCACGGCGACCCTGCGGTGGCCCGCGGCGCGCTCCTCGAGATGCTCGAGCGCCGCGGTCATCGAGAGCGGGTTCGCGTTGTAGCAGTCGTTCAGGAGGACGCCCCCGCCCGGGAGCGCGACCTCCTCGCCCCGCAGGCGCGAGAGCTGGACGTGGCGCGCCCCCTTCTGCGCCTTGCCGAGCGGCAGGCCGAGGGCGTGGTACGCGGCGAGCGCCGCCAGCGCGTTCGTGGCGTTGTAGCGCGACGAGAAGCTGAACTCGAGCGTGAGCGGGCGGCCGAAGGCTTCGACGCGGATCCGGGCGCTCCCGTCGTGCGCGGCGAAGTAGCTGAGGCTGACGTCGCCGCCCTCGCCGAAACGGAACACCCGGAGGTCGTCGCGCGCGAGGTACGGGTCGAGGTAGACCTCCCCCGCGGGAACGACCGCGGTTCCGCCCGGCGGCAGGCTCTCGATCAGCTCCGCCTTCGCCTGCGCGACGCGCTCGACCGTCCCCAGGAGCTCGAGGTGAACCGGGCCGACGCTCGTCACGACGCCGACGTCGGGGCGCGCGATCTCGCAGAGGTCGGCGATCTGGCCGAGGCCGCGCATCCCCATCTCCACGATCACGACCTCGGTTTCCTGCTCGAGCCGGCAGAGGGTGAGCGGCAGCCCGATCTCGTTGTTCTGGCTGCCCTCGGCGACGACGGTGCGCGCGTGCGGCGAGCAGAGCGCGCCGAGGATGTCTTTCGTCGAGGTCTTCGCGGTCGAGCCCGTGACGGCGACGACGCGCGCCGACGAGCGGCTGCGGACGGCATGGCCCAGAGCGCCGAGCGCGCCGAACGCGTCCTCGGGGACGAGCGCCGCGGCGGCGCCGGCCGCGAGCGCGTCCTCGACGTACTCGCGCCCTGCGCCCACGGCGACGAAGAGGTCGCCGGGCGCCGTGCGGCGCGAGTCGATCGTGACGCCGAGCGCCCGCTCGACCCCCGGCGCGCGGACGAGCCGCCCGGGGGCGATCTCCTCGATCTCGGACAGCGGAAGCGGGATCATGCCGCGGCCCCGAGGCGCCTGAGGGCGTCGCGCGCCACCTCGCGGTCGTCGAAGGGAATCGTCCGGTCGGCCAGCTCCTGCCCCTGCTCGTGGCCCTTGCCGGCGATGACGACGACGTCGCCCTCGGCCGCCCGCTCCACGGCCAGCGCGATCGCGGCCGCCCGGTCGGGCTCGACCTCCTCCCCGCCCCGCATGCCGGCCAGGATCTCCTCGATGATCGCGCCCGGCTCCTCGCTCCTGGGGTTGTCGGAGGTGACGATCGGCAGGTCGGCGAGCCGGCTCACCACCTCGCCCATGAGCGGTCGCTTCGCGCGGTCGCGGTCGCCGCCGCAGCCGAAGACGCAGATCAGCCGGCCGGCGGCGAGCCGGCGCGCCTCGGCCAGGACGTTCTCGAGGGCCTCCGGCGTGTGCGCGTAGTCGACGAGGACGGCGAAGGGCTGGCCCTCGTCCACCGCCTCGAAGCGGCCGGGCACGCCGGCCACGTGCTCGACCCCGCGGACGACCGCCTCGTCCTCGATCCCGAGCAGGCGGGCAGCGGCAATCGCGCCGAGGACGTTCTCCACGTTGAACCGGCCCCGCAGGCGCGGGCGGACGGACAGGCCCCCGGCGCGGAAGCTCGTCGCGGAAGGGGTCAGCTCGAGCTCCTCGGGCCGGATCTCCGCGTCGTCGGCCAGGCCGAAGGTGACCAGGCGACCGCCGAGGTCCCGGAGCTCCTCGGCCAGCCGGCGACCGTGCTCGTCCCCCACGTTCACGGCGGCGGGCGGGCGGTTCCCGTCCACGTCGGGCTCCGTGAACAGCCGCCGCTTCGCCTCGTAGTAGTCGGCGAGCGTCCCGTGGAAGTCGAGGTGGTCCTGGGAGAGGTTCGTGAAGACCAGCGCGCGGAAGCGCGTCCCGACGAGCCGCTTGAGCTCGGAGGCGTGCGAGGACGCCTCCATGGCGCAGCTCCGGTCGCCCGCGTCGAGGAGCTCGCGGAAGGTGCGCTGCAGGTCGATCGCCTCCGGCGTCGTCCGGGTGACGGCTCGCCGCTCGCCGCCCACCCGCATCTCGACCGTGCCGAGGAGGCCCGGCCTGCGGCCCGCCGCGGCCAGGATCGAGTAGAGGAGGAACGCCGTGGTCGTCTTCCCGTTCGTGCCGGTGACGCCGGCGACCTCGAGCTCGCGGGTCGGCCGGCCGAAGAACGCGTCAGCGGCGAGCGCCATCGCGAGGCGCGTGTCGGCGACGACGACCTGCGGGACGGCAAGGTCGAGCGGGCGCTCGACGAGGAGAGCGACGGCGCCGCGCGCGACGGCGTCCGGCGCGAGGTCGTGGCCGTCGGCGCGCGCGCCCCGGACGCAGACGAAGAGCGCCCCGGGCTCGACCAGGCGGGTGTCGTACACGACGTCGGTGACCGTCACGGGAGCCGCCTTCCGGCTGCCGTCCGCGCCGACGGCGTCGCGCAGGTCCTCGAGCGCGATGGCGGGCTGGTGGGGCACGAGTCAGGCGGTCTTCGGCACACGCGGTTGAGTTCTTCCTCGGTCCTGTGTGCATTCTGGCGCGGTCCGCGGCTCCCGCGCGCAGATTGCCCCGCTATCGCGCGCGCGTCTAACCGTCCTGGCCGCGGCGGGCGTCCGGGGGGACCTCGAGGTGCTGCAGGACGAACTGGGCGATCTCGGCGAAGACCGGCCCCGCGACCACACCGCCCCAGATCGCCCCGCGAGGCTCGTCCACGGTGACGAGCACGACCGCCCGCGGCCGGCTCGCGGGAGCGAAGCCGACGAAGGAGGCGACGTAGCGCGTATCGGAGTACCCGCCGGTCGGCTCCGGCTTGGCGGCGGTACCGGTCTTGCCGGCGACCCGATAGCCCGGCACCTGGGCGGTCGTGCCCGAGCCCTCCTCGACGACGCCGCGGAGCATCCGCGTCAGCTGGCGGGCGGTCGTCTCAGAGATGACGCGGCGACGCTTGGGCTCGGTCCTCCCCCGCCCTTCGACCCGGTCGACCAGATGGGGCTGCAGCCAGACGCCGTCGTTGGCGATCGCGCCGTAGGCGGCGGCCATCTGCAGCGGCGTCACGGCGATGCCCTGGCCGATGGGGACGTTTCCGATCGTCGAGCCCGACCACTCCTCGGGCTTCAGCACGATGCCTGGCGACTCGCCGGGGAAGTCGACGCCCGTCTTCCGCCCGAACCCGAAGCGGCGGATCCACTGGTTGAGGCGGTCGCGCTGGAGCTGCTGGGCGAGCGTGACGACGCCGACGTTCGAGGAACGGGAGAGGATCTGCGAGACGGTCATCGTCTGCGTCTTGCGCGGAAGAGCGTCGTGGATGACCCGGTCGGCCACCGGGATCTTGTACTTGAGGCGGAACTTCGTCTGCGGCGTGACGAGGTCCGACTCGAGCACGCCACCGACGGTCACGACCTTGAAGGTCGAGCCCGGCTCGTACGTGTCGGTGACAGCGCGGTTGCGGAGGCGCTCCTGGTTCTCGTCGGCGACGGTCGGATAGGCGTTCGCGTCGAAGCCCGGCTCGACCGCGAGCGCGAGGATGGCGCCGGTCCGCGGGTCGAGCACCACCGCGGTCGCGAAGTTCGCGCCCCAGCGCGTCCTCGCCCGGCGCAGGACGCGCTCGACGTGCCCCTGGATCGTGTGGTCGACCGTGAGGAACACGTCCCTGCCGTTCCGCACCTGTTCCGACTCGACCACGTCGATCGTCCGCCCGAACGGGTCGCGGACGATCGTCTTCGAGCCGGCCCGGCCGGCCAGCTCCTCGTCGAGCTGCAGCTCGAGGCCCGAGAGGCCGCCGTTGTCCGTGCCCGCGAAGCCGACGATCTCCGACGCGACCGTCCGCTGCGGGTAGACGCGAAGCTCCTCGGGCCGGAAGCCGATCCCGTGGATCTTCTCCGCCTCGAGCTCCTCCGCCTTCTCGGCGTCGGCTTTCCGCGCGAGGTAGACGAACCCGCGCGAGCGGTCGGTGAGGAGGGGGTAGAGCTTGCCCGGGTCGAGGTCGAGGGCCTCGCCGACGGCGATGGCGACCTCGCGCGGGTCTTCCACCTGCCTCGGGTTCGCGTAGACCGTGGTCGCCCGCTGCGCGAAGGCGAGCTGGACGTCCTCGCGGTCGAAGATCGTCCCCCGCCGGGCCGGGACCTCGAGCTCCTGGCGCTGCTGGCTGGAGGCCAGGTGGTCGAGCGTCTGCGCCTTCACGGCCTGCAGCCAGGCCACGCGGACGAAGGCGGCGACGAACACCACCCCGAAGACGGCCACGAGGAGCCGGAGGCGCCTGTTCGCCTGGCGCACGGGCGCTACTCCTTGACGCGAGTCAGCCGGACGTAGACGGTCTCGACGGGCTCGGCGAGCCCGTAGCGGTTGACCGCGATCGCCTGGACGCGGCCGGCCGCGGCTGCACGCGAGAGCTCGGCCTCGAGGGCGTCGCGCTCTGCGACGAGCTTGGCCCGGTGGGTGTCGAGCTCCTCGGCCTGCATGTTGAGACGGAGCACCGCCACGTTCAGCGCGACGATGCCGGCGAGGAGGGTGGCGACGACGACGATCCAGAAGACGCTGCCGGCAACGCGGGGCCGCTGGGCGGGCCGGCGCCGGGGCGCGCGGCTCGGCTCGGGTCTCTGCTTCGGCCGCGGCGCGCGGCGCGGCTCGGCGCGAGCGGCCGCCGTGGCCACTACGTCTTCACCACCACGCGGAGGCGCGCCGAGGCGGCGCGCGGATTCCCGGCCGTCTCCGCCGGGGAGGGGCGAACGGCCTTGCGCGTGACGAGCCTCAGCGACGGCTCCTTCCCGCAGACGCACACGGGCAGGTCGGGCGGGCAGGTGCAGCCGCGCGCCTGAGCGGCGAAGAAACGCTTGACGATGCGGTCTTCGAGCGAGTGGAAGCTGATGACGGCGAGGCGTCCGCCCGGGCGGAGCAGGCGCAGGGCGGTCGGGAGCGAGCGCTCGAGAGACTCGAGCTCGTCGTTGACGACGATTCTGAGCGCCTGGAACACGCGCTTGGCCGGGTGGCCGTCGCCGAAGCGGCGCGGAGCCGGGATGGCGCCGCGGACGACCTCCACGAGGTCGGTGGTGCGCTCGAAAGGCCGCTCCTCGCGCCGCCGGACGATGGCGCGCGCGATCTGGCGGGAGAAGCGCTCCTCGCCGTAGCGGCGGAAGATGTCGGCGAGCTCGCGCTCCGAGAGCTCGTTGACGACGTCCTTCGCCGAGCGGGGGCTCGAGACGTCCATGCGCATGTCGAGCGGCGCGTCGGCCGCGTACGAGAAGCCGCGCTCGGGACGGTCGATCTGCATGCTCGAGACGCCGAGGTCGAGGAGGATCGCGTCGGCCTGGAGGTCGTTGTCGGCGAGCTGTCCCAGGACGACGGCGAAGTCACCGCGCAGAAAGCGGGCCTGGACGCCGGCCTGCCGCTGGAAGCGCTCGAAGTAGGGGCGCACGCTCGCGTCCCGGTCGACGGCGATGAAGCGTCCCCGGCCGGCGAGGTCCGCCGCGAGCGCGGCGGCGTGGCCGCCGGCTCCGAACGTCGCGTCGATGACCGTCTCGCCGGGCTGAACCGCGAGCAGCTCGCGCACCTCGTCCGCGAGGACGGGAACGTGGTCAGCTCTCTCGTGTTGCAAGGCGTTCCGCAACAACCTCCGCCCTCCTTTCGACGTCGTCGATCGTGCTGCGCCAGGCGTCGCGGTCCCAGACCTCGAGGTAGTCGCCGGCGCCGGTCACCATCACGTCGCGGCCGAGATCGGCTTTCGCCATCAGCCCGGCCGGCAGCGTCACGCGGCCCTGCTTGTCGAGCTCGGCCTCGACGGTGGCCGAGAAGAGGTAGCGCCGCATGTCCCGCGCCTCGCGGCTGAAGCGGTCGAGCCCCGAGAGCCGGGAGCTCACGAAGTCGTCCCACCCGTCCTTCGTGTAGACGGCCAGGCACGGCTCGATCCCGCGCGTGATGACCACGCCGTCCTCGAAGGACTGGCGGAACCGAGCGGGAAGCGTAAGCCGGTTCTTGTCGTCGATCGTGTGCTCGTGCTCGCCGAGAAGCATCCGCCGGGGCCTTCCTCTTCCTCCACTTCGCCCCACTCTAGACCACAATCCCCCACACCGCAACCCCTCGGGCCCACCTTCGTGCGGGCGGGGATAATGGGCGGGCGGCCGCTCACGACTCAGGGAGGACGATCGGTGCAGGCGCAACTGACCAGGGACGAGCTCGCGCGGCTTCTGCGGGAGGCCGAGCGGGCCCACGCCGAGTACGAGAAGGAGCTCGGGCAGCGGGACGAGGACTGGCCCGCCTGGTACGCGGACTACATCCTGCGTCGGCTCGAGGGCGCGCCGGCCTAGGTGCCGTGCGCGCCGCGGCGGGCGAGCGCCGCGGCTGCCTGTTCGGCGGCGAACGCGATCGCCGGCTCGACGTCGTCGCCCCGCCCCAGCGCGTAGGTCAGCCCCGCCGCGAAGCTGTCGCCGGCGCCGTAGGTGTCCGAGACCGGGCCCGGCGGGGGCGGCGCGGCGTAGGCTCCGGCGCGGCAGTCGGCTGTGCCCCAGGTGCCGCCGTCGCGACCCGAGGTCGCGACGACGAGCCTCGGTTGGGGTTCGAGGTCGCCCCGGCCGTAGCGCTCGCTCGGGTCGTGCGCGCTGCGGACGAGGGCGTCGAGCTCGACGCCCGCCTCCTGGAGGACGGGGAGCGAGCGGGCGGTGGCGACGAGCACCCCGGCCCGGCGCGCCGCGCGCACCGCCTCGGCGTCCCCGCTGACGAAGTACACGCCGTCGGTCTCCGCCAGCTCCTCCCACGGCAGCGGGTCCGTGCCGCGCGGGGCGTGTTTCTCCCCGAGGATCGTGATCGTCCGCTCGCCGCGCGCGTCGACGAAGGTGAAGCCGCGCCGCTGCGGCTCGTCATGCCTCCTCGCTTCGACACGCACGCCGAGCCCGGCGAGCTCGGCGAGCGCCCTCTCGCCCAGGTCGTCCCGGCCGAGCGCGGTGAAGAGCGTGCATCCCCCGGCCAGCCGGGTGAGCCGGACCGACGCGACGCCGCCGCCGCCAGCCGCCTCCGCCCACGACTCGCTCGCCTGGACGATCTCCCCGGCCAGGGGGACGCGCTCGACCCGCGCGAAGTCCACCCACTCGACGTGCCCGACCACTGCGGTTCGCATCGGCGCAGTCTCACATCTCGGCGGCCGCGGGCGTTTCAACGGATGATGGAAGCCGTGGCCGCCATACCGCCCTTCGAGCGCTTCTACGCCGAGCGCAAGGACGAGATCTTCGGTTACCTCGCGCGGCTGCTCGGCCGCGAGGCCGCCGAGGACGCGTTTCAGGAGACGTTCCTGCGGGCCCTGCGCGCCTACGGCAAGCTCGAGCACGGCCGGCACCTGCGGGCGTGGGCGTTCACGATCGCCACGCGGGTCGCCGTGGACGAGCGCCGCCGGGCCGCCCCGGTCGCGGAGGCGCCCGAGGTGGCGGTGAACGACGAGCGGCCGGTCTACGCCGAGCTCGAGCATCTCGCCGGAGAGCTCCCGCCGACCGAGCGTGCTGCCGTCGTGCTCCGCTACGGCTACGACCTCTCCTACGACGACATCGGCGCCGCGCTGGGCTCGAGCGCCGAGGCGGCACGCGCCGCGGCCTCGTCCGGCGTCCGGCGCCTCCGCAGGAAGGACATCGCATGACCACCGTTCCCGACAGCCTCGACCGGCGGTTCCGCGACGCCGCCGCCGCCGAAGGGCTCCTCGACGTCGCCTACGACTTCACGGACTCCCCGGTGGGGAGGCTCCTCGTGGCCGCGAGCGAGCGCGGGATCTGCCGCATCTCCTTCGACCCCGAGCCCGAGCGCGAGCTCGAGGCGCTGGCCCGGGCCTTCGGCGCGCGGGTGCTCCGAACTCCGGGGCCCGTCGACGACCTCCGCCGCGAGCTCGACGAGTACTTCGAGGGCGCCCGGCGCGAGTTCGACCTCCAGGTCGACCTGTCGCCGCTTCCCGGCTTCCAGCGCTCCGTGCTGGAGGAGCTCGTCCGCGTGCCCTACGGCCACGTCGACACCTACGGCGGCCTCGCGCAGCGGATCGGGAAGCCGCGGGCAGCCCGCGCCGTCGGCGGCGCGCTCAACCGCAACCCGGTGCCGATCGTCGTCCCGTGCCACCGCATCGTGGGCGCGAGCGGGAGCCTGGTCGGCTACGCCGGCGGCCTGGAGCGCAAGGAGACCCTCCTCGGCCTGGAGGGTGCGATCCTCGCCTAGGCGGCTTCGCCGGCGCGGGCGCGCATCCGGCGGAGGAGCTCCCGTCGAACCTGCTCCCCGGTCAGCGTGCCACCGCTCCGCGGGTAGGCGATGACCAGGTGGAGGGCCGGCGACTCCTCGGTGGGGCCGTCCGGCGCCGCGCCCGGCGGCGGCGCGGCCGACTCGGGAACGAGGACGATCTCGCCGGTCCGGTAGCCGTGCAGCCGGGCGTAGCACTCCCGCTCGTCGAGCGGCCTGAGCCTCGCACGCCTGCGGAAGACCCGCACGCGGCGAGCCTACCGCGGGCACCGGTCGAACCCACTACGCGGCCGAGCCGAACCCTCCCCCGCCCGGCGTCTCGATCGTCACCGACTGGCCCGCGTCGAGCGCGCGCGTGACCTTACCCGGAACCTCGTCGCCGTCGATCAGGTTGCGCCCGGGCGAGCCCGACTCCCCGCCTCGCGTTCCGCCCGGCCCGCGGGCGCGCCGCTCGCTGACGATGGAGACGCGGCACGGCTCGAGCACGGTGATCTCGCGGATGACGCCGTCCCCTCCCCAGAACCGCCCCTTGCCCCCGGAGCCGAGCCGCAGCTCGTACCGCTCGACCCGTAGCGGATAGGCGAGCTCGAGCGCCTCCACCGGCGTGTTGAGCGTGTTCGACATGGCCACGTGCACGGCCGACGGCCCGTCGGCGTTCGGACAGGCTCCCTGACCGCCCGCGATCGTCTCGTAGTAGGTGAAGCTCGCGTTGCCGAAGGTGAGGTTGTTCATCGTGCCCTGCCCCTGCGCCGGGACGGGGACGGCCTGACCGAACGCGCGAAAGAGCACGTCCGCGATCCGGCTCGAGGTCTCGACGTTGCCCGCGACGACCGCAGCCGGAGGCCGCGCGTTCACGAGCGACCCCTCCGGCGCCGTCACCGTCACGGGCGCGAAGGCACCTCCCGAAGCGGGGACGTCGGGGTCGGTGAGGCAACGCACCACGAAGTAGGCGGCCGAGCGCGCCACGGCGATGGGGCAGTTGAGGTTGCCGGCGTGCTGGGGGTCGGTGCCGGCGAAGTCGATCGCCACGGTCTCCCCGGCGATCGTGACCGCCGCGCGGACGACGAGCTCGCCCTCCGGGCCCTCGAGCACGTCCATCGCCTCGTAGCGGCCGTCCGGGAGCGCCGCGATCGCCGCGCGGATGCGCCGCTCCGAGTAGGCGTAGAGCCCGTCCATCGCCTCGGCCACGCGATCGCGGCCGCGGCGTTCGCAGAGCTCCGCGAGGCGCTGTTCCGCGAGCCGGTGCGCCGCCAGCTGGGCGCGGAGGTCTCCCCGGCGCTCGTCCGGGTTGCGCATGTTGGCGAGGAGGATCGTCACCACCTCGTCGGTCAGGCGGACCGGCGGGACAACGAGCCCCTCCTGGTAGAGGTCGGTCGACCAGGCGGGGAGGCTGGCGGGCTCGGCTCCGCCTACGTCCGCGTAGTGGGCGCGGGAGACGGCGTAGCCGACCTCCGTGCGGGAGACGAGCGTGATGTCCGGCAGGTGCGTGCCGCCCGTGAACGGGTCGTTGACGACGAAGATCTCGCCCCTGGCCGGGTCGCGCGCGCGGACGGCGGCGACGGCCTCGGGCATCGCTCCGAGATGGACGGGGATGTGCTCGGCCTGGGCGATCATCCGCCCGTCCGCGGCGAAGAGCGCCGTCGAGCAGTCGCGCCGCTCCTTGATGTTCGCGGAGAACGCCGAGCGGACGAGCACGGCACCCATCTCCTCGGCCACGGCCCGGAGAGCGCTGCCCAGAACTTGGAGCTCGATCTTCACGGTCCGGTCACGCTCTCGTCAGGATCAAGGTGCTATTCCCATCCCTGGCGCCCTCCCACCCGGGGGGCACCCAGCACGTGGCGCCGTCGAGCTCCACCACGGCCGGGCCGGCGACCGGCGCCGCCTCGCCGCCGGGGAGGGCGAGCTCCGGGCCGGGGGTCACCTCGGCGCTCCGCACGGCCACGAGCTCGAGCGGCCGGTCGCGGTCGGCGTAGCCGTACCGCTCCTCGTGGGCCCGGTGGAAGGCCTCCGCCGTGTCGCCGCCGAGCGGGACGGTCAGCTCGAAGGACTGGCCGCGGTAGCGGAGGTCGACCTCGCCGCCCCCCGGCAGGAGCCCCGCTTCCTCCAGCGGGATCACGTAGGAGCGCACCCGGTCGCGGCGCTCGTCGCTCGCGACCAGCCCGAGCGCGGAGAGCACCCCGGCCGCGGCGGGGACGAGCACCTTGCGGATGCCCAGCTCGTCGGCGAGCTCGCAGGCGTGCAGCGGCCCGGCGCCGCCGAAGGCGACGAGGGCGAAGTCGCGCGGGTCCCGGCCGCGCTCGACGGACACGAGCCGGAGCGCGCGCAGCATCTCCGCATTGACGACGTCGACGACCGCCCGTGGGTCGAAATCGCCCAGCGCCAGCTCGGCCGCGGCCCGGTCGAGCTCGAGCCCTCCGGCCAGCGTTCCCGGAAGGCGGCCGAGCGCGAGGTTGGCGTCGGTGACCGTCGGCTCCAGGCCGCCGCGCCCGTAGCACGCCGGACCGGGATCGGCTCCCGCACTCTGCGGCCCCACCCGCAGGGCGCCGCCGGCGTCGCGCCAGACGATCGACCCTCCGCCTGCGCCCACCGTCTGCAGGTCGACCGTCGGGAGCCGAATCGGGAAGCCGCCGACCTCCCGCTCGGCCGCCCGCCCGGCCTGCCCGCCCACGATCAGGCACACGTCCGTCGAGGTACCGCCCATGTCGAGCGAGATCGCGTTCTCGACTCCGGCGAGGGAGGCGATCCGGGCCGCGCCCACGACCCCGGCGGCCGGCCCGGAGACGAGGGCAAGCGAGGGATGGCGGGCGGCTTCGGCGAGCGTGCAGACGCCGCCCGAGGAGCGCATGACGAGCGGCTCCGCGAGCCCGGCCTCGCGGCAGCGGTCGGCGAGCGACCAGAGATACGAGGCGAGAGCCGGGCCGAGGTAGGCGTCGACGGCGGTGGTCGAGGCGCGCTCGTACTCCCGAAACTCGGGCGCGACCTCGTGCGAGGCGACGACGTGCGCGTCCGGCAGCCGCCGGCGCACCTCGTCGGCGACGAGGCGCTCGTGCGTCGAGTCCCTGAAGGAGAAGAGGAGCGAGATCGCCACCGCCTCGGCGTCCAGCTCGGGCAACGAGTCGAGGTCGAGCGGCTCGACAACACCCTCCGGGCCGACCCGCTCGTGCACGCCGACGCAGCGCTCGAGTGGGACGAGCGGCTCGGGATGGCGGTCGCACAGCCGGTAGAGGTGCGCGCGGGTCTGCCGGCGCAGGTGGAGGACGTGCTCGAACCCGGCGGTGCCCACGAACGCCGTGCGCGCGCCCTTGCGCTCCAGGAGCGCGTTCGTGGCGATGGTCGTCCCGTGCGTAAAGCGCCGGAGCGGCACGTCGGCCGCGCCGACCTCGAGCGCGGCTTTCACGACGGAGTGCTCCTGCGAGCGGACCGTCGGGACCTTGGCCGTCCGCAGCTTCCCGTCCACGAGGAGCACGGCGTCCGTGAAGGTGCCTCCGACGTCGATCCCGAGGATCGCCACGCGGCAGGTCTACCAGGGCAGGCTGATGCTATGCGGCGTGACGCCTTCGATAGGAGCGCGCCTTCGTGCGGTTTCCGCACACCGCCATCGAGCACCAGTGGCGAGAGCGGTTCCGCGCGCCGTCGTAGAACGCCCACCCGCAGTCCTCCGCCCGGCAGGCTTTGAGCCGGTGCCACGTCCCGTCGGCCATCGCGGCGGCGGCGATGGCGGCGAGCCGGCCGAGGGCGCCGTCCACCCCGGTGGCCCCGGGCTCGAGACGAGCGCTCCCTCCGGGGTCGAACCGGAGCGCGAGCCGCGCTCGGTCGGCCGCCTGGTCGAGCACGGCGGCGGCGTCCTCGCGCACACCGACGCCGTTGTTCTCGAGCAGCAGGCTCCGGATCGCCTCGCGGAGCCGGCCGGCGGCCTCGACATCGGCCGAGGAGGCTCTCCCGCCGCGGGCTAGTTCGTGCTCCACGAGCCAGGCCTGCAAGGCTGCCGCCGTCGCGAGCTCGTCCGCTCCGCTGTCGAGCTCGTGCGTGTTCACGAACAGACGGACGAGCTCGAGGTCCCCCGGTGCTCGATCGCTCATAACCGTCTATGATAGATCACCGGTTACTCGACCACCAGGAGGAAGGATGTCGCACCAGGTGGCGCACGTGTCCGAGATCGTCACGCCCGCAGAGCCCGATCCCGGCAAGGCCAGCTGGCGGGCCGTGCGCAGGCACTTCGGCATCGCCTCCTTCGGGATCTCCGCATACGTCGCCGAGGCCGCGGGAGAGGCGCTGGTGGGCGACCACACGGAGGTGGACACGGCGCACGAGGAGCTCTTCTACGTCGCGAGCGGGCGCGCCGCCCTCCGCGTCGGCGACGAGACCGTGGACGCGGGCCCCGGAACGTTCGTCTACGTCGCGGATCCCGCCGTCGTCCGCGGCGCCACGGCGCTCGAGCCTGGGACGACGCTCGTCGCGATCGGCGGCGAGCCCCGGAAGGCGTTCGAGGTGTCGCCGTGGGAACGGAGTTACGCCGGCGGTGAGTAGCGCGGCCTGGAGCGCGGAGCTGCGCCTCGCCGGCGCCGGCGGCGAGCCGGTGGACCTCTGGCGGTCGATCCAGTCGCACGGCCTCGTCGACCTGCCCCCGATGCGCATCGACGAGGAGGCCCGCTCGCTCGAGATAACGGTGCCGCTGCCGGGAGCGAAGCCGCGCACCGTTGTCATCGCGGAGGGCCGGCCCGGGCATGCGATCGTCACCGCCGCCGGCCGGGCGCCCGGCCGGCGCGCCGCGGACGAGGTGCTCGCCGCCGTCGCCCACGTCCTGCGCCTCGACGAGAACCTCTCGTCCTTCTACGCGGCTGCGGCCGCCGACCCCGAGCTCGCCTGGGCGGTCGAGGGCGCCGGCCGGCTCGTGCGCAGCCCCACCGTCTTCGAGGAGGTCGTGAAGACGATCTGCACAACGAACTGCGCCTGGTCGGCGACGGAGCGCATGGTCGGGGCGCTCGTGGAGCACCTCGGCGAGCCCGCCGCCGGCGCGAAGGAGGGGCCGTACGGCCGCGCCTTCCCCACTCCGGCAGCGATGGCCGCGGCCGACGAGGCCTTCTACCGGGAGGTCGTGCGTGCCGGCTACCGGGGCGCGTACCTCCGCTCCCTCTCGGCCGACGTCGCCTCGGGGGCGCTCGACCTCGAGGCCCTCGGCCGCGCGACGCGAGACGAGCTCCCCGACGACGACCTCGCGGCGCTCCTGCTGGCGCTCCCAGGTGTCGGTCCGTACGCCGCGGCGCACATCATGATGCTGCTGGGCCGCTACTCGCGCCTCGTGCTCGACTCGTGGACGCGGCCGAAGTACGCCGCCCTGAACGGCGGCAGGAAGCTCAAGGACGCCACCATCGAGCGCCGGTTCCGCCGCTACGGCCCCGACGCCGGGCTCGCCTTCTGGCTCGTCCTCACGCGCGACTGGGTCGCGGGGGAGTGACCGCCGCGCGCTATCGCGACGGGGCGAGGAGGATCGCCCCGATCGCCGTTGCCGCATTCGCCTTCAGCGTGTCCTTCGGCGTGCTCGCCCGCGCGTCGGGCATCGGGACGGTCGAGGCGATCGTCATGTCCGCGACGGTCTTCGCCGGCTCGGCACAGTTCGCGATCGCCTCGATCCTCGCGGTCGGCGGCGGCATCGCCTCCGCCATTCTCGCGGCCGTCCTCCTGAACGCCCGTTACGCGCCGATCAGCGTGTCGCTGGCGCCGATCTTCGTCGGAGGCCGGCTGCGCCGGCTCCTCGAGTCGCAGCTGATCGTGGACGAGTCGTGGGCGATGTCGCGACGCCCCGACGGCCGCTACGACCGCGGGCTGCTCGTCGGCGCCGGCCTCGTCCTCTACGCGTGCTGGGTGGGCGGCACGGTCGTCGGCGCGATCGCCGGGGAAGCCCTGGGGGACCCGGCCGACCTCGGGCTCGACGCGGCCTTCCCGGCGCTGTTCCTGGCCATCCTCGTCACGCAGGTGCACTCGCGGAGGGCGCTCGCAGCGGCCGTGCTCGGCGGCACCATCGCGCTCGCTCTCATCCCGGTTGCGCCCGCCGGCGTGCCGATCGTGGCCGCCGCCGCAGCCTGCCTCCTGGGCTGGAGGCGGCCGTGAGCGAGGTCTGGATCGTCATCGGCGTCGTCGCCGCAGCAACGATCGCCCTGAAGGCGGTCGGCCCGGTGCTCCTCGGGGGAAAGCCCCTCCCGCGGCATCTGACCGGGATCGTCGCGCTCCTCGCCCCTGCGCTCCTCGCGGCGCTCGTCGTCACGCAGGTGGTGGGCGGCGACGAGGAGATCGTGCTCGACGCGCGGCTGGTGGGGCTCGGCGCGGCCGTCGTCGCCATCCTCCTGCGCGCGCCGCTCCTGGTCGTCGTGGTTGCCGCCGCGGCGGCAACCGCGCTCGTGCGGCTGATCGGCTGACTGCGGGCTGGACGCGTCCGGCAAGAGTGGTGTGCGAGCCACTCGCGCCAACCTCCTGCAGCTTCCGTCCGAATCGGCTCTTCGAGGGCGACTCCCCGCTTGACAAGCAGGCCATAAAGAAAAGAGACTTGCCCGGTCAGGCAGGCATCTGGGGGGAGGCTGGCCAGGTTCTTTGGGTGGCGATCTGCCCGTCCTTCCGCCAGCAACAGAGGAGGTCACGTGCAGAAGTTTCGTTTGTCAGTTGCGTGCGCCGTCGTGCTCGTGAGCGCTGTGCTGCCGCTCACGGCCTCGGGGGTGCCGCCGAGCGCGGCGTCGGCCACCGCCACGTTCGAATACACGCAGAACATGCACCCGCTCGGGTACTCGGAGCGCGAGATCCCGCTCGACAACACAGTGCCCGGAGCCGGCAGCTTCAACTCCGACCTCGCCTTCTGGGGAAGCACGGCGGTCCAGGGCACCTATGCGGGCTTCAGGCTCATCGACATCTCGGCGCCCTCCAACCCGAAGGAGATCATCGACTGGGAGGAGTGCGCAAGCTTCACGAACAGCCAGGGGAACCAGGGCGACGTGATCATCTGGGACGACCTCGTCATCCGCTCCTGGAACTCGGCGACCCCGTCGTCGGGCTCGATGTGCGGCGACTGGTCCATGGCGCCCGGGGAGGAGGGCGTCCACGTCATCGACATCAGCGACCCGAGGAATCCCGACGTGATCGCCTTCGTCGACACGCCGTGCGGGTCGCACACCGAGACGCTCGTCCCGGATCTCGAGAACGACCGGCTCCTCGTCTACTCGAACTCCTCGTCCGGATCCGTGCTCGGCGGCGCGCCCGGCGGAGAGCCGCCGATCTCCTGCCGCGGCATCGACATCATCGAGGTGCCGCTCGACGACCCGGCGGCGACGTCGTACCTGCGCTTCGAACCGGCGGGCGACCCGAG
>DASPGT010000164.1:0-22114 GCA_035620475.1 Gaiellaceae bacterium
CGGCCATGCCTCGGGGTCTGACCCCGGGGCATGGCCGCTAGAGACGTGGCGTGGCCACGAAGGCCCGGAACGCCTCCCGGGCGCGGCGGCGGTCGAGCGCGAAGAGACCGAGGACGCGGTCGACGGCCAGGAACGGCGCAGGCCGGCCGATCCCGAGCGTCGCGCGGTAGCTGCTCCACGGCCAGTCGGCCGGGTCGTCGCAAAGCCGCGCGCGCACCGGGTTCAGCGGCAGGTAGCGGGCGAGCTCCAGGAGGTGCGGGTCCGTCTCTACCCGAACCGAATGGAACCGTCCTTGGAAGAGATGCCCGATGTAGCCATGCCGCCGGTTGAAGGCCTGCGCGTAAGCGCCGTTCAGCCGCTGGAGGCCGCTGGAGAGCGTCGGCTCTCCGATCTCCACGACCAGGTGGTAGTGGTTCTGCATCAGGCAGTAGGCGTGCACCGTCCAGGACGCCTTCCGGCTGACGGCTTCGAGGAGCCCGAGGAACCGGACGCGGTCGTTGTCGGCGACGAAGGTCGCCTGCCCGCGGTTCCCGCGCGAGGTGACGTGGTAGATGCCGCCGGGCGCTTGCTCCCGAGGTCGGCGAGGCACTCGGCGAGCCTACGCCGCCCCGCCGGCAACCGGTGCGCCCCGAGAATGTCGTCACACTTTTGTTACACACATCTCGTCCCCGCCGGACAGGCCCCGGGGTCAGACCCCGGGCCGTGGCCGCAGGGGACGTGGCCGATCGGGGCACGGGCTCACGGGGTCGGGCGGCGGGCGAGCCAGATCGAGTCCTCGCCGCCGGCGTACGGGCGCAGGTCGAACCAGCCGTAGCAGGCGACCACCTCGAAGCCGGCCTCCTCGAGGAGGCGGCGCCAGTCCTCGTTCGGGATCCAGGTGAGGTCGAGGGAGGTCTCCGTCTCCGGGCCGCGGACGCGCAGCGTCAGCACGCGGCGCTCGAGGTCCCACGTGGCCATCTCCCAGATGCCGGGCTCGCGCTCCAGCCAGCGGCCGTGCGTCTCCTCGATGTCCTCCCTGCTGGGCGCGAAGACGTCGAACACGAAGCGGCCGCCGGGCTCCAGCAGCCCGTGGACGGCCGCGAGTGCCCGGCGCCGCTCCTCGTCCGTGCGTAGGTGCAGGAACGCGCGGAACGGCGAGGTGACGAGCCGCACCCGCTCCCTCACCGGCGGCTCGCGAAGGTCGCCGAGCCGCAGGTCGAGCAGGTGCGAGACGCCCGCCGCCTCGGCTACGCGGCCGCACACGGCCAGCATCCCGGGCGAGGAGTCGACGCCGATCACCGGCACGCCGGCGACAGCCGTCGGAACGGCGATGCGCCCGGTCCCGACGCCGAGCTCGACCACGGTCGAGCGAGCCTTGCGCGCCTCCGCCACGTAGAAGCCGACGTCCTCCGTGACGGTCCGGCTCCACGGGTCGTAGAGGTCGGCGATTGCGTCGTAGTCGCTCACGGACCCGATGATACGCTCACGCGATGGACCCGCAGGCCCTGGAAACCGAGGCGCGAAGCGCGATTGCGGGCGCCTCGACCCTCGCCGAGCTCGACGAGGCGCGCGTCCGCTACCTCGGCCGGAAGAGCGAGCTGAAGCAGGCCCTCCGCGAGGTCCGGGACGCCGAGACCGGCCGCGTCCTGAACGCTCTCCGCCGGCAGCTCGAAGCCGACGTGGACGAGCGCCAGGCCGACCTCGAGCGGGCCGAGCTCGACCGCAAGCTCACCGAGGACGTGCTCGACATCACGCTCCCGGGCGAGCCGCGCCCGCGCGGCCACCTCCACCTGATCACCCAGATCCGCCGCGAGGTCGAGGACATCTTCCTCGGCCTCGGCTACCAGGTCGTCGACGGCCGCGAGGTCGAGACCACGCGCTACAACTTCGACGCGCTCAACTTCCCGGCAGACCACCCGGCGCGATCGCCGCTCCAGTCGGTCTTCCTGAACGGGGACGTGCTCTTCCGCACCGAGACCTCGCCCTCGCAGATCCGGGTGATGGAGTCCCAGCCGCCGCCCATCTACATGGTCTCGCTGGGCCGCGTCTACCGCCGGGACACGCCCGACGCGACGCACACGCCGATCTTCCACCAGGTCGAGGGCCTGGCGATCGACCGCGGCATCACCATGGCCGACCTCAAGGGCACGCTCCTCCACATGATGCGCGCGCTCTTCGGCGAGGAGCGCGAGATGCGCTTCCGCACCCACGACTTTCCCTTCACGGAGCCGTCGCTGGAGCCGGACGTGAGCTGCTTCCTCTGCGAGGGGCGGGGCTGTGCCGTCTGCCGCCACTCCGGGTGGATCGAGATCGCCGGCTCGGGCATGGTCGACCCCTCGCTCTTCGAGTTCGTCGGCCTCGACCCCGAGGAGTGGACGGGCTTCGCCTTCGGGATGGGCCTCGAGCGCGTCGCCATGCTCCGCCACGGCCTGCCCGCGCTCGGCCTGCTCTGGGAGAACGACCTCCGCGTCCTGAGGCAGTTCTGAGCTGAGATGAAGGTTCCCGTCACCTGGCTGCGCGAGTACGTCGAGATCGAGGCGACGACGGCGGAGATCGCCGGCCGGCTCGCCATCGCCACCGGCGAGGTCGAGCGGATCTCCTACCGCGGTGTCGCCGACGCCGACGGCAACCACGGCCGCTACCTCGTCGGGCGGGTGCTGGAGGCCGGGAAGCATCCGAACGCCGACCGGCTCCAGCTGTGCCGCGTCGACGTGGGGGAGGACGAGCCTCGGCAGATCGTCTGCGGCGCCTGGAACTTCGGGGCGGGCGCGACCGTCGCCGTCGCGCTCCCCGGCGCGGTGCTCCCCGACGGACGGACGCTGGAGCGCGCGAAGCTCCGCGGTTCCGTGTCCGACGGGATGATCCTCTCGGAGGCCGAGCTCGAGCTCAGCGGTGACCATGCCGGCATCCTCGTCCTCCCGGAGCCCTGGGAGCCCGGAACGCCGCTCCGCGACGTCCTCCCGCTCGGGGAGGAGGTACTGGAGATCGAGGTGACACGCAACCGGCCGGACTGCCTCTCCGTCTACGGCATCGGGCGCGAGGTCGCGGCGCTCTTCCGCGGCGAGCTCGGGCCGATGCCGGGGAAGGACCCCGAGCTCGCCGGCGACGAGCACCCGGACGTGGCCATCGAGGACTCCGAAGGCTGCCCGCGCTACATCGGCAGGCTCTTCCGCGGCGTGACGATCGCCGCGTCCCCGCCCTGGCTGAAAGCGCGCCTGACGGCCGCCGGGATGCGCCCGATCTCGAACGTCGTCGACGTGACCAACTACGTGATGCTCGCGCTCGGGAACCCGCTGCACGCCTTCGACTTCGACGCGCTCCGCGGCGGCAGGATCGTCGTCCGCAAGGCGAGGCCGGGCGAGGAGTTCACGAGCCTCGACGGCAACCTGCGGAGGCTCGACCCGGCCGACCTCGTCATCGCCGACGGCGAGGGCGTGATCGCCTTCGCCGGGATCATGGGCGGGCTCGACACCGAGGTCACGGAGGAGACGACCTCCGTCCTCCTCGAGGCGGCCAACTTCGAGCCGGGGACGATCCTCTGGAGCTCCGAGCGCCACGCGCTCCGCACCGAGGGATCGAACCGCTGGGAGAAAGGGGTCGACCCCTACCTCGCGGCGCCGGCGGCGCGGCTGGCAACCCAGCTCCTCGTCGAGCTCGCCGGCGCGCGCTGGACCGGAGACACGGACGCGAAGGGCGAGCTCCCGGAGCCGCCGACCGTCCACTATCGCACCGGCCGGGCGAACAAGGTGGTGGGGATCGAGATCGAGGAGCAGGACCAGAAGGACATCCTCGAGAGCCTCGGCTTCGACGTCGTCCCGGGCTGGGACGTGCACGTCCCCACGTGGCGGATGCGCGACACGACCCGCGAGATCGACCTCGTCGAGGAGGTCGCGCGCGTGCACGGGCTCGAGAAGATCCCGTTCACGCTGCCGCTCCGAAGCGCGATGCTCGGCCGGCTCTCACAGGCGCAGCGCCTTCGGCGGCTGGTCGAGGACGTGCTCGCCGGCGCGGGCTTCAGCGAGGCCTACACGCTCAGCCTGGTCGCCTCCGACCCGGACCCGGGCGCGCTGCGGCTGCCGGTCCCGCTGACCTCCGAGCACGGCGTCCTGCGAACGACCTTGCTCGAGGGGCTCGTCGGTGCGGCGCGGCACAACGTCGCCGTCGGGAACCCGGACATCGCCCTGTTCGAGGTCGCGCGCGTCTACCTGCCGAGCGGCGAGCAGCTCCCCGAGGAGCGGTGGCGCGTCGGGGCGATCGCCGAGGGCGGCTACGCGCGCGCCAAGGGCGCGGTCGAGACGCTCTACGAGGCGCTCGGGATCGAGGTCCGGCTCGAGCGCGCGCGAATCGACTTCCTGCATCCCGGGAAGGCCGCCGCGCTCGAGGCGGGCTGGGTCGGCGAGCTCCATCCGGCGCTCCTCGAGGGCGAGTGGGGCGTGCTCGAGCTCGACCTCGACACGCTCTTCGCGCAGGTCCCGGAGCGGGTCGAGTACGAGGACGTCGTCACGTACCCGGCCGTCCGCCAGGACCTCGCCTTCGTCGTGGACGAGGAGGTGCTGGCGGGGGAGCTCCTCGAGGCGGCCCGAGAGGCGGCGGGGCCGGAGCTGCGCGATGCGGCCGTGTTCGACGTCTACCGCGGCGAGCCGATCCCGGCCGGGAAGAAGTCCGTGGCGCTCCACGTCTCCTTCCAGTCCCCCGAGCGGACGCTCTCGGACGAGGACGCGCGCGCGATCAGGGAGCGCATCGTCGCCGTGCTGGCCGAGAGGTTCGGTGCCGAGCTCCGAGCAGGCGAGCCCGGCGCCTGAGCCGGCGAGGCGGCTCGTCGTCGTCCTCGGCTACTCGGCCGGGCGGCAACGGGAGCTGCACCCGATCTGCGCGGCGCGGCTCGAGCACGCGGCCGGGCTCGTCGTGGAGGGCGACACCGTGCTCCTGTCCGGGTGGTCGCGGCATCCGAGCCGGCCGCCCGAGGCCGAGCTGATGCGGCGCGCCTGGGCGGGACCGGAGACCGTGCTCCTCAGCGACCCGGACGCGCGCCACACCGCCCAGAACGCGGCCAACGCGGCCGCCCACGCCCGCGACCTGGGCGTGCAGGAGGTCGTGGTCGTCACCTCGTCCTGGCACCGGGCGCGGGCGCAGGCCCTCTTCCGCAGGCTGCTCCCGGGCGTCCGGGTCGCCGTCGTCGGCGCGCCGACGCCCGGCTCGCCGCGCAACTACCTGCGCGAGGCGGCGGTCTTCCCGCTCGTCCCCCTCCAGGTGCGGAGCGCGCGCCGCGCGTCCGGAAGAGCCGGCCCGTCGGCCGCGCCCTGACGGTTTCGTGACCCACGTCCTGTCCTCGGCGGACGTGTCCCGGGGTCAGACCCCGGGGCGTGGCCCAATGGGCCGGACACCCGTCCGCTGAGGCCGGCGTTCGTCACACTTCTGTGACACACGTCCTGCCCTCGGCGGACGTGCCCCGGGGTCAGACCCCGGGGCGTGGCCGAGGGGGACAGGGGCCCGCGCCGCTCAGGTGCGGGGGCCGAAGAGCCTACGGAAGAAGCTCTCCTTCGGCAGCTTCTCGACCACCGACTCCTGGTAGACGGGCAGGCGCGCGACCTCGCGGGCGGTCAGGTCGACCTCGATCCGCCGGGGCCAGATGGCGACGACGCGCTCGGCCGGCAGGTTGAGCTTGTGCTCGAGCGGCCCGATCTTGACGACGAGCGCGTTGAAGATGTCGGCCCTCGGGTCGCCGGCGACCTCGACGACCCTGGCGATCTCGGCTCCGTCGGAGCTGACGACCGCGGCGTTGCGCTCGATCGCCTTCCAGGAGACCTGCGGCTCGCTCACACCGCGTGCCCGTCGTCCCGCCACACGGGCCCCTGCGAGAACGGCGAGCTCGTGTCGGAGAGAACGCGGAGAACCCGCACGCGGCCGCTCAGGCCTTCGTCGTCGAGCCGCTGGAAGGCGCGCCGCGCCATCCCGGCCGCGACGCCGTAGCCCTGGTGGCTCGCCGCGCGGAAGCGGAAGCTCGCCGGCCCCCCGGCGCGGGCGGGGTTGACCGGGGCGAGCAGGAGCGCTCCCCGGTCGAGGTGGTCGCTCGAGTCGAGCTCGACCTCTGCGTAGAGGTCGCTCCAGTCCGGCGGCAGGCGCAGGAGCAGGGCGTCCCACGACGCCGCGAGGGTCGGCCGCTCGACCGCGGGGGCGGGCGGGCCGGCGGGAGACCGCTCGGCCTCGGCGAGGCGCAGGCGGCCGGCGATGCCGGCCTGGTCGAGGCGGGCCAGGACACGCCGTGTCTGGGCCGGGGACGTCCCCGAGCGCTGGTCGCCGGCGGCGACGTGGAACGTGAACGACCTGCCCGAACGCCCGGGCGTCGCCGACGCGAGCAGGAGCGCCGCCCGGTCGGCCTCCTCCTCCTCGTCCAGGGTGAGCTCGATCCGCGCGCGCTCCCAGTCCCGCGGGAGCCCGCGAACCAGCTCGTCGACACGATCCGCCAGCGCCATCGGGACGCAGATTATTCACTTCGCCTGCTAGCTTGTCGGCGCCGTGGCAACCCTCGAGGAAAAGGGGCAGGCAGTGCCGACCGAGCGCCTGAAGGACTTCCTTCGGGAGATGCTGCTCATCCGCCGCTTCGAGGAGAAGGTCGAGGAGCGCTTCCGCGCCGGCGAGCTGCCGGGCTTCCTGCACGTCGCGATCGGCCAGGAGGCGGTTGCGGTCGGCGTCTGCCGCGCGCTCGACGAGGGCGACGTGATCGCCTCGACCCACCGCGCCCACGGGCACACGATCGCCAAGGGCACCCATCCCAACGAGGTGATGGCGGAGCTCTACGGCAAGGTCGAGGGCTGCAGCCACGGCTACGGCGGCTCCATGCACCTGTACGACGTCGAGCGCGGGAACCTTGGCGCGAACGCGGTCGTCGGCGGCGGGCTCCCCGGCATCGTCGGGGCAGCGCTCGCCTTCAAGCTGCGCTCGGAGCCGCGGGTCGCGGTCGCCTTCTTCGGCGACGGAGCGACGAATATCGGGACGTTCCACGAGTCGCTGAACCTCGCGCAGCTCTGGAGGGTGCCGGCGGTCTTCGTCTGCGAGCACAACCGCTACGCGGAGTCGACCCCGGCCTCCCAGCACCTGCCCATCGAGGACATGACGAAGCGGGCGGAGGCCTTCGGGATGGCGTCCATGGAGGTCGACGGCCAGGACGTGGAGGCCGTCTACGAGGCCGCCAAGAAGGCTCTCAAGCACGCGCGCGACGGCAAGGGGCCCGTCTTCCTCGTCGTCGACTGCGTCAGGCTCTCAGGCCACTACGTCGGCGATCCGCAGGTCTACCGGCCCAAGGAGGAGATCCACGAGCTCCGCAAGGCGCGCGACCCGATCGAGCTCCTGCGCGCGCGCCTAGGGCTCCCCGACGAGGAGTTCGAGGAGATGGACGGCGAGGCCACACGCATCGCCGAGGACTCCGTCGAGTTCTCGAAGAAGGGCACGGACCCGAAGCCGGAAGACGCCCTCAAGAACGTCTATGCCTGAGCTGACCTACCGCGAGGCCGTGCGCGACGCCATGAGCGAGGCCATGCGCCGCGACGACGACGTCTTCGTCATGGGCGAGGACATCGCCGAGATGGGCGGCTCCATGGGCGTGACACAGGGGATGCTCGGCGAGTTCGGGCCCGACCGCGTCCGCAACACCCCGATCTCCGAGATGGCGATCGTGGGCGCGGGCATCGGCGCCGCCGTCGCGGGGATGCGGCCGATCGTGGAGATCATGTACCAGGACTTCATGACGCTGGCGATGGAGCAGCTCGTCCAGCAGGCAGCCAAGCACCGCTACATGTCGGGCGGCCAGATCAAGGTCCCGCTCACGCTGCGCACCCAGGGCGGCGCGGGCTGGTCGCCGGGCGCGCAGCACGCGCAGCAGCTCGAGGCGTGGTTCGTCCACGTCCCCGGGATCAAGGTCGTCTTCGCCTCGACGCCGGCCGACGCGCGCGGGCTCCTCTGGAGCTCGATCTACGACGACAACCCGGTCGTCTTCTTCGAGCACCGTACGCTCTACAACCTGAAGGGCGACGTGCCCGACGAGATCGAGGGCGTCGAGATCGGCAAGGCCCGTGTCCACCGCGAGGGCGAGGACGTCACCGTCGTCGCCACCGGCCGCATGGTGCACGAGGCGCTCGCGGCCGCGCAGGAGGCGGAGTCCGACGGGATCTCGGTCGAGGTCCTCGACCCGCGCACGCTGCTGCCGCTCGACGAGGAGGCGATCGTCGGCTCCGTGAAGAAGACGAACCGCTGTGTCGTCGCCCACGAGGCGGTCGTCCGCATGGGCTTCGGCGCGGAGATCGCCGCCGTCGTGCAGCACGGCGCCTTCGACTGGCTGGACGCGCCGGTCGAGCGCGTCGGGGCGACGTTCACGCCGATTCCCTTCGCGCCCGTCATGGAGCAGTACGTCATCCCGCACGCCGAGGACGTGCTCGCCGCCGTCAAGCGCACCGTCGGGAAGGGCTGAGCTTGTCCAGCCAGGTCACGCTCCCGCGGCTCGGCCAGGGCATGGAGTCCGGGACGATCGTGCGCTGGCTGAAGGCCGAGGGCGACGCCGTCGAGAAGGGCGAGGTCCTGTACGAGCTCGACACGGAGAAGGCGACGCAGGAGGTCGAGGCCGACGCGTCCGGGACCCTCCTGAAGATCCTGGCGCAGGAGGGCGAGGAGATCGACGTCGGGACGGCGATCGCCGTGATCGGCGAGCCCGGCGAGGAGGTGCCGGACGCCGAGCCGGCCGCGTCCGAGGCGGAGGAGCCGAAGGACGAGGGCGAGCCGGAGGCACCGGCGGAGCCCGAGCCGGCCCCCGTCGAGGAGGCGCAGCCCGCCCGCTCCGAGAACGGCGGGCGGATCAAGGCCTCGCCGCTCGCGCGCCGGATCGCGCGCGAGCGCGGGATCGATCTCGCCTCGCTTCGCGGCACCGGCCCCGAGGGGCGGATCGTCGCCGAGGACGTCGAGCGGGCCGAGAAGACGGCCGCTCCGCCCGCGGCGCCGGCCGCGGCCCCCGCGCCCGGCGAGGTCGAGGTCGTGCCGCTGACCGGCATCCGCAAGGCGATCGCGCGCCGGATGACGGAGGCGTGGGAGGCGCCGGTCTTCCAGATCGCCATGTCCGCCGACATGACCGCGGCGATCCGGCTGCGCGAGGCGCTCGTCGCACGGATGCGGGAGGGCGAGGCGAAGCCGACGTACTCGGACATCCTCACGAAGCTCTGCGCGGCCGCGCTCATGCGCCACCGCGCGGTGAACGCGCTCTTCGCGGGCGACGAGATCCACCTCGTGCCCACAGCGAACATCGGGATCGCCGTCGCCGTCCCGAACGGCCTGGTCGTGCCGGTGCAGCGAAGCTGCGAGACGAAGACGATCCAGGAGCTCGCCGACGAGCGCGCCGACCTCGTCTTCCGCGCGCGCGACGGCAAGCTGCGCCAGGAAGAGCTCGAGGGCGGCACCTTCACGATCTCCAACCTGGGCATGTACGGCGTCGAGCGCTTCGTCGCCGTCCTCAACCCGCCGCAGGCCGCCATCCTCGCGGTCGGCGCCATCGAGGAGCGCGCGGTCGTCCGCGACGGCGAGATCGTCCCGCTCCCGCTCCTGGAGCTGACCCTGACGTGTGACCACCGCTCGGTGGACGGTGCGACCGCCTCCGAGTTCCTGCGCACCGTCAAGCAGTCGCTCGAAGAGCCCGGCCTGGCGCTCTAGGCTGCAGTGCGGCCGCCGGTGAGCATCTGGTACCGCGTCAGGGACCTGGACGCGGCCCGGACGTTCTACCGCGGTCAGCTCGGGTTCGACGAGGCGTACGTGGACGAGGGCGACCGCTGGGCCAGGCTCGTCCGCGGCGACGCCGAGGTGGCCCTCGCCGAGGGCGAGCCCGAGGAGGCGGAGACCGTGCTCACGCTCGACGTCTCCGACCTGAAAGCCGAGGCCGAGCGGCTGCGCGGCGCCGGCGTGCGCATCGGCACGGTGGTCGAGATCCCGGGGACGATCCGGCTCCTGGACGTCTTCGACCCGGACGGCAACCGCCTCCAGCTCTCGCAGGATCTGTAGCGCTTCTCCAGGCGCGTGCTTGACATCCGGGCGGACGGGGTAAGGCTTGGCCGACCGCAAGACCCGACGTCGACAAGGGGGGTCTCAATGCACAAGGTTCTTGCAGTCGTCATCTCCCTGCTCTGTCTCAGCCTGGTGTCCGCGTCCGTGACGACGGCCGGCGGCAAGGGCAGCGGCGGAGGCAAGGGGCCGAAGGTCAAGGCGCTCATCTACCACGAGACGACCGGCTTCCGGCATGCCTCGATCCCGTACGCGATCGAGCAGCTCACGGAGTGGGGCGCGATGCACGGGATCGAGATGACCGCCGATCGCACCTCCGACCGGTTCACGGACGAGGGCCTGGCCGAGTTCGACGTGGTCATCTGGCTCAGCACGGTCGGCGGCGTCCGTGGGGACGACCCGCTCCTGACCGACGCGGAGTGGGCCGCCTTCGAGCGCTACATGGAGAACCACGGCGGCTACGCCGGGATCCACGCGGCCTCGGACTGCTGCGACGAGTCGGAGTGGTACGGCGAGCTCCTGGGGAACCAGGCGCGCTTCGCCAACCACCCGGGCGGTCTCCAGGGGTCGCCCGGCTGCATCGGGTCGTTCACCGGCTCGTGCTTCCAGGCGGTCGTGGAGAACGAGGACGACAAGCACCCGACCACGCGGCACCTGCCGGACCGGTGGGCGATCTCGGACGAGCTCTACAACTTCAAGGCGAACCCGAGGAGCACGGTGCACGTGCTCCAGACGCTGGACGAGAGCTCGTACGACTTCCAGCCGCACCCGTTCATCCGGAACTGGGGCACGCTGATGGGCGAGGACCACCCGATCACGTGGTGCCAGTTCTACGACGGCGGCCGCGTCTGGTACACGGGCCTCGGCCACGACGAGAACATCTACGCGAACGCGGACTCGATGACGATGATCATCAAGGGGGTCAAGTGGGCCGCCGGCAAGTGGGGCGCCCACGGCTGCAGCAAGGACTCCTGAGCCCGCCTGCGGGACGAGGCGCGAGGGGGCGGGACGCCGCCCCCTTCGTCTGCACGAAGGCACGGCCGAAAGCGCACAGGGCGTCACACTTTCGTGACATACATCCTGTCCCCGGCGGACACGCCCAGGGGTCAGACCCAGGGCCGTGGCCGGTGGGGACAGGGCGGGCGGCGAGGGGCGCGTCCGCTTCCCCCGGGTGAGGGATCGCCCACGACGCACGTGAGGCCGTTACCTCCTGCGAACCGGATTCAACCCCGGGTCACGGCGAGGGCGGCACAGGGGCCGCCCTCCCGTATTTCAGCGGCCGTCTGCGGCCGCGACGCGCCCGGCGACGTCGTCGATGCTGACGGACTCGCCGGTGAGCGGGCTGGTCGCCGTCCCGGCAACCACCTCGTAGACGCCCTGGGCGGCGCCCACCGGGACGAGCGCGACCGAGCCGCCCTGGCCCAACACCGTCTCCTCGGCGAGGACGAGGTACGTCGTCCCGACCTCGGCCGCGAAGGAGTTCGAGAAGGAATCGATCGCGGTCAGGTCGATCTCAGCGGCCGGGCCTCCGCGCAGCATCCGCTCGACCGAGTAGCGGACGCGCCGAACGGCGAGGCCCTCCACCCGCTCCTGCCCGCCGATGGCGGAGACGGTGCCGACGAAGACGGTGTCCGCCTGCGCGATCGCCTCGTCGAACGAGATCGCCACCACCATGCCGAGGGAGTCTCCCGGCGGCAGCGCGTCGGGGCCGCCCGGGGGCAGCGCGGGCAGCGTCGTTCCCGCCTCGGGCGCCGAGGGCGGGCCGTCCCGCAGCACGAGCGCCGTCCCGGCGAGGACGGCGGCGAGAGCGGCTGCGGCGGGTACGAGCAGCCACCGCGCGCGGAACCCCGCCCTGCGCGGGCTCGTGACGGCCCGCGGCGGGCCCTCGTAGGCGCGCAGCATCGCCGTGAGCTCGTAGTCGGTCGTCGTCATCTCGGCACCTCCTGGGGCCGGGCGGGGAGCGTCGGCGGCGCGAAGCCTCGTGCCCGCAGCCGGTCGGCCAGGCGGCGCCTGGCCGTGTGGACGCTGGACTTCACCGTTCCCGGCGAGCAGCCGAGGACGGCCGCGGTCTCCTGCTCGCTGAGGCCGGCGTGGAGCCGGAGCACGGCGGCGGCCCGCACGCGCGGCGGCAGGCGGTCGAACTCTTCCTTGAGCGCGGCCGTCCGCTCGTCCGGCTCGGCCGGCCGGCCCGAGAGCTCGGGTGGGAGCTGGGCCCGGCGGCGGAGCCGGAGCCGCTCCCGCCGGGCATGCTTGAGGGCGCGGGCCGAGGCAACCCTGAGCGCCCACGTGCGCACCGCCTCGGGCTCGCGGAGCGTGCCGATCGAGCGGGCGATGTCGAGGAGCGCCTCCTGCGCCGCATCCTCCGCCTCCCACGATCCCGCCCCGACGACCAGCCGGGTCGCCCTGACGACGAGCGGCTCGAGCTCCGCGAGCAGCCGGTCGAGCGCCAGGGGATCGCCGCCGGAGGCGGCTCGGGCGAGGGCAGGAAGGACGTCGGTCTCCACGGTCGTCCCTTAAGAGCCTCCGGAGGCCCGAAAAGTTCAGTCCGATTCCGTCGCCGCCCGCAGGTGCGCGGATAGGATCGCGCTTGGAAAACGAAGCGAAGGGAAAGGGCCAGAACATGGAATGTGACGTCGCCGTCCTGGGCGGCGGTCCGGGGGGCTACTCGGCCGCGATCCGGGCCGCGCAGCTCGGGGCGAAGACCGTGTGCGTGGAGAAGGAGGATCGCCTCGGCGGCACCTGCCTCCGCGTGGGGTGCATCCCCACGAAGGCCTGGGTGCAGACGGCGTTCGCCCTCAAGGAGGCGGAGGAGACCTTCCCCAAGGTCGGCGTGAACGTGGGCGCCCCCGAGCTCGACTTCGCCACCGCGAACGCGTGGAAGGACAAGGTCGTCGACCAGCTGACCGGCGGCGTCGCCACGCTCTTCAAGGCGAACGGCGTCGAGTGGGTGCACGGGAGCGGCCGCTTCAAGGACGCGAACACGATCGCGGTCGAGGGCGGGGAGGACGTGACGTTCAAGAGCGCGATCGTCGCCACGGGCTCGTACGCGCTGCGCCCGCCCATCGACGGGATCGACTCGGCCCGCTGCGTCGACTCGACCGGCCTGCTCGCGCAGACCGAGGTGCCGAAGGGGATCGTCGTG
Source organism: Gaiellaceae bacterium (assembly GCA_035620475.1). GTDB lineage: Bacteria > Actinomycetota > Thermoleophilia > Gaiellales > Gaiellaceae > JAIBJN01. The sequence continues at coordinate 13,157 of DASPGT010000164.1, forward strand.
CTCGGAGGCGGGATCATCGGCTGCGAGTTCGCCTCGATCCTGAGCCGCTTCGGCAGCGAGGTGACGATCGTCGAGATGCTCCCGACCCTGATCCCGCAGGAGGACGAGGACGCCGCCAAGGAGCTCCTCAAGCAGTTCAAGAAGCGCGGAATCGCCGTCCACCTCGAGTCCCAGTGCGACAGGATCGAGGACACCGGCGAGGGCCTCCGGGTCCACTTCGCCGGCGAGACGGTGGACTGCGACCTCATGCTCGTAGCCACCGGGCGCGGGCCGGTGACGCAGGACCTCGGGCTCGAGGCGATCGGCGTCGAGCTCGACCCGCGCAAGGGGATCGCCGCCGACGAGCGCCGCCGCACGACCGTCCCGCACATCTACGCGGTCGGCGACTGCGCCGGCTACTGGCAGCTCGCCCACACCGCGTTCCGCGAGGGCGAGGTCGCGGCCGAGAACGCCACGGGCCACGACGCCGTCGTGGACAACCGCGGCGTCCCGCGCCCGATCTACACCGATCCCGAGATCGCCGGCGTCGGGCTGACCGAGCGCGAGGCCCGCGAGCAGCACGGCGACGACGTCGTGGTCGGCTCCTTCCCGTTCTCGGTGAACGGGCGCGCGATGATGCAGAACGAGACCGTGGGCTGGGTGAAGTCGATCCACGAGTCGCGCTACGGCGAGCTGCTCGGGCTCGTCATGGTCGGCCCTCACGTCACCGACCTGATCGAGGCCGGAGTGGTGGCGCTCGACGCCGAGGCGACCGTCGAGACGGTGGCCGACGGAATGACGGCGCATCCCACGCTCTCGGAGGCCATCAAGGAGGCGGGGCTCGTCGCGCTCGGCCGCGCCATCCACATCCCCAACCGCAAGCGCGCGGCCGCGAAGACCTGATGCCTGGCCAGCGACTCCTGCACTTGCGGATGACGACTGCGGCGCAGCGCCGGATCGACGCGCTCGCTCCTGCACGTACTCCCGGTACGCGACTGCGAGCGATCGCGCCGCCCGGCTTGGCCGCAGCCGCCCCATCAAGCCCATGAGTCACCGGCCAGGCATCTAAGGAGGGCCATGCTCAGCAAGCGGAAAGCACTGATCGGCTACGGCGTCTACACGCTCGGTAAGCCGCTGGCCAAGCGGAAGCTGCGCCAGCAGCAGGAGGCCGACACCGCGAAGAAGAAGAAGATCGTGAAGGGTCTCGCCGCCGCGACGGCCGCCGCCGCCGCGACCTTCGGGACGCTCATGTTCTGGCGCAGGCGCCGGGCCGGGAGCGCGGAGTCGGCGGAGAGCTGACGGCCGACACCGTCGTCGTCGGAGCCGGCATCGCCGGCTGCGCGGCGGCGCGCGCGCTCGCGGAGGCGGGCGAGAGCGTGCTCGTCCTCGACCGCGGCGGGATCGGCGCCGGCGCGTCCGGGCGGAACGGCGGCTTCCTCTTCCGGCAGCCCGCATCCTGGGTCGGCGAGCTGCTCGCCGAGGCGATTCCGTGGTACCGCCGCCTGGAGGCGGAGGGGCCGGTGCCGCTCGACCTGCGCGAGTGGCCCATGCTCCTGCTCGCCGTGGAGGAGGCTGAGCTCGCGCACGCGCGCGCCTACGCGGCGGCGGTGGGCGGCCAGGAGGTCGACCTCCGGGAGGATCCGTGGCTCGCCGACGACCTCGCGGGCGGCTTCGTCGTCGAGGGCGGGGTGACGCTGGACGCCATGGGCGCGACGACGGCCGCCGCGGAGGCCGCGCGGCGCGCCGGCGCCCGCTTCGAGCTGGGCTGCGAGGCGAAACGGGTCCTCGTAGCGGCCGGCCGGGTGACCGGGGTGGCCACCGACGCCGGCGTGGTCGGCTGCGCCCGGGCCGTCGTTGCCGCCGGGCCGCGCCTTCGCTTCCTGCTCCGGACGGCCGGCGCCGACCTGCCGGTCTCCTCCTCCCGCGGCTGGCTGCTGGAGACCGCCCGCGTCGACCCGCCGCCGCGCTACGCAATCGAGCAGGCGCTCTGGCCCGAGCAGGAGGAGATGGGGCGGCTCGTCGCCGACCCGACGCTGGGCGACGTGGCCGCAGGCGCCGCGGAAGCGCCGGGCCTCGTGTCGCTCCTGCTCGGCGGCCGTTCCGCCGGCCACTGCCTGATCGGGACGTCACTCGGTCGCTCGCTCCTCGAGGAGCCCGAGGGCCCTGAGACCGTCCGCCGGCTTGCCGACCGGGCCGTCCGCGTCGCGCCGCACCTTGCCGGTGTTCCCGTGGTCGCGGCCTGGTCGGGGCGGCGCGCGATGACGCCGGACGGCCTGCCCGTCGTCGGCCCGGCCGGCGACGTCGAGGGTCTCGAGGTGCTCGGCGGGCTCTCGTCGATCGGGATGCTCACCGCGCCCGGCCTCGCCCGGCGGCTCGCCGCCGGGGACCCGGGCCCGTTCGCGGCCGGGCGCCTTCCGTGATCCGGCCGTTCCGGGACGAGGACGCCGACGCGCTCGCGGCGCTCCTCCTCGAGGACGACCTCCCGCAGGCCCTGACGGGCGACGGGATCCGCCACTGGTTCGCGCGGCAGCCGAAGCGAGCGCGGGTCGCGGGCTGGGTCGCCGAGACGGACGGCGCGCCGGCCGGCTGGGTGCGCGCGCGGCTGCTCTGGGCGACCAGCGCCGAGGGCGCGGGCGAGATCTGGGCATTCGTCCGCCCGGGGGCGCGCCGGCGGGGCCTCGGCGCCGCGCTGTTCGCCCCCGGCTTCGCGCACCTGCTGGACGCGGGTGCCCGCGTGCTCGGCTCGTGGACGACCGACGAGTCCGGCGCGCGCTTCCTCTCCGCGCGGGGCTTCCGGCCCGAGCGAACGCAGGAGGTGCTGACGCTCGACGTCGCCGGCGCCGACGTGACCGCCCTGGCGGACCTCCAGGCGCGGCTCCTGCCGGACGGCTACGAGCTCGTCCCGCTCGGCGCGGTCGAGGATGAGGAGTCGCTCTACGCGCTCGACGCCGGCGCGACCGCGGACGTCCCGGGGACGTTCGCCGAGGACGACGTCAGGCTCGAGGACTGGCGCGACGAGGCGCTCGGCCACCCGCAGCTCAGCCGTGAGGGAAGCATGGTCGTCCTCCACGGCGGCGAGCCGGTCGCCTACGCGTTCCTGCACGTCGCTCCGGCCGCGCGCGCTGCCGCGAACGAGATGACCGGGACGCGCCCCGACCACCGGCGCATGGGCCTCGCGCGCCTGGCCAAGCTCGGCACGATCGCCTGGGCGCGCGAGCACGGCTACGAGACGATCCTGACCGCGAGCGACCAGGACAACGCGGGCATGCTCCACCTGAACCGGGCCCTCGGCTACCGGCCGGCCGCCACCGAGACCCAGTACCTCCTGGAGGATCTACGATAGGCGCCGTGGACCCGCTCACCGAGCCGATCGAGGGTGCCGACCGGCGCGAGGTCGGCGGCGCGATCGTCGAGATCGTCAGGGTCGGGAACGGCCGGGTCAAGCGAGCGATCTACCCGCCCGGCTTCCGCTGGTCGACCCACATGCGCCCGACCGTCAGGAGCGAGGCCTGCCGGCACGCTCACATCGGCTTCCTCGCCCGCGGCCACATCCAGGGCGAGTACGAGGACGGCTGCACCTTCGAGTTCGTCGCCCCGCAGGTCGTCGCGATCGAGCCCGGTCACGACGCCTGGGTGGTCGGCGACGAGGATGCCGTGCTGATCCAGTTCGACTCCGAGGAGGGCACGGCCCGCCGCTTCGGGCTCCCCTCCGAGCACAGCCACTAGCCTACGCGCAGTGTTCGAGTCCTTGACCGAGTACGTCTCGGGCTCCCCGTGGACGTACCTGTTCCTCTTCGTCGTCGCCGCGCTGGACGCGATCATCCCGCTCGTCCCGAGCGAGACGTCGGTGATCCTGGCCGGCGTCCTCGCTTCGACCGGGGACCTGAACCTGTTCCTCGTGATCCTCTTCGCGGCCGCCGGTGCCGTCGCCGGCGACAACACCTCGTACTGGATCGGGCGCAAGGTCGGTCACCGCTTCGTCGACCGCTTCTTCAAGGGCGAGCGGCGCAAGCAGGTGGACTGGGCGCACAGGCAGGTGGAGGAGCGGGGCGGCTACCTGATCATCATCGGGCGCTTCATCCCCGGCGGGCGGATCGTCGTCACCCTCTCGTGCGGCATGCTGGAGATGCCGTGGCGGCGCTTCATCTCCTTCGACGTGATCGCGGGCCTGGTCTGGGCCACCTACGCCGCGATGCTCGGCTACGTCGGCGGCCGCACCTTCGAGGAGAGCCCGTTCAGGGGCTTCCTGCTCGCCTTCGCCGTCGCGCTCGCGATCGCGGGCCTGATCGAGGCTTACCGCTGGTACCGGAGGCGCCGTGCCGTCCCTGACAGCTGACCTCGAAGAGGCCGCCTCGATCGGCGCCGACCCGCGCGGCGGCGTCAGCCGCTTCGCCTGGACGCAGGAGCTGGCGGCGGCGAACGACTGGCTCGCGGAGCGGCTCGCCGCGCTGGGGCTCGAGGTGGAGCTCGACCCGGCCGGGAACGTCATCGGGCGCTGGCAGGCGGGGGAGGGGAAGGCCGTGCTCGTGGGGTCTCATCTCGACACCGTGCCGAACGGGGGGCGCTACGACGGCGCCCTGGGCGTGCTCGCCGCGCTCGACGTCGTCCGCCGCCTCAGGGCCGAGGGCGTGAAGCCGAGCCGCCCGCTCTGGGTCGTCTCCTTCAACGACGAGGAGGGCGGGCGCTTCCAGACCGGGATGCTCGGGAGCCGGGCGTTCTGCGGCGACTGCGACCTGGAGGACTGGGGTGGCCGCGGCGTCCCCGAGGCGATGGCGGCCGCCGGGCTCGACTTCGCCCGCCTCGCCGACGCCCGCGGTGTCGACGGCGTGGGCGCCTACCTGGAGCTCCACATCGAGCAGGGCCCCGTGCTGGAGCACGCCGGGATCGACCTCGGGATCGTCACGGCGATCACGGGCATGGTCGGCTACCGCGCGCGCTTCCTCGGCGAGGCCAACCACGCCGGCACGACGCCGATGGCGTACCGCCGCGACGCGCTCGCCGGGGCGGCCCGCGCCGTCCTCGCGCTCCGCGACGAGGCCCGGTCGCGGGAGGACATGACCGCCAACGTCGGGGTCATCTCCGCCGAGCCGGGCGGGTTCAACGTCGTCCCCGGCGCGGCCGAGATCACGATCGACGTCCGCTCGCCGACGCCGGAGGGCTTCGCGCGGCTCGACCCGTCCGTGCGCGCGACCCTGGAGCGGATCGCGGCGGAGGAGGAGCTCGGCCTGGAGGTGCGCGAGACCCACCGCAAGGAGCCGGCCGCGCTGGACCCAGGGCTGCAGGACCTACTCGAGGAGTCGGCGCGCGAGGAGGGGGCCAGCACGCTCAGGCTCCCGAGCGGGGCGGGGCACGACGCGATGGTGCTGGCGCACCAGGTCCCGGCCGCGATGCTCTTCGTGCCGAGCCGCGGCGGGCTCAGCCACACGCCGGAGGAGTTCTCGGCGCCGGAGCACTGCGAGCTGGGCGCGCGCGTGCTCGCGCGCGCCGTGCGCGCTCTCGTCCTATCAGGGTGAGGCAGTCGTCCCCAGGGTCTGTAAGGATCCCCCCGTGAGCCGGCGCACGCGCTCCATCCTGGCCTGGGTGCTCTTCGCGCTCGGGACGCTGGTCGTCCTCGTCGGCTCTCTCACCGTCTGGGTCAACCGCCAGGCCCTGAACACCGACAGCTGGGTGGAGACGAGCGCGAACCTGCTCGAGGACGACGAGGTGCGGATGGCGCTCTCCGTCTACATCGTCGACCAGCTCTACGACAACGCCGATCCGCAGGCGGTGCTCGAGGAGCGGCTTCCGGACAACCTCCAGGGCCTCGCCGGCCCGATCGCCGGCGCCCTGCGGCAGCCGGCCGTGGAGGGCGTCGACCGCTTCCTGGAGCGCCCGCGCGTCCAGGATCTCTGGGAGGAGGCCAACCGGCTCGCGCACCAGGAGCTCATGGCCGTTCTGGAGGACGAGACCCGCGGGAACATCACCACCGGCGGCGGAACGGTGACGCTCAACCTGCGGACACTCGTGGTCAACATCGGCACGGAGCTCGGCTTCGGCGACGAGCTCGACGCGCGGCTGCCGGAGGACGTCGGTCAGATCGAGATCCTGCAGTCCGACCAGCTCGAGGCCGCTCAGACCGGCGTGAAGGCGATCAAGGTCCTGAGCTGGCTCGTCATCCTGATCGCGTTTGCCTGCTACGCCGGTGCCGTGTGGCTGGCGCGCGGCCGCCGCGCGATGCTCCGGAACGTGGGCGCCGCGCTCTTCCTCGTCGGCATCCTGCTGCTCGTCATCAGGCGCCTGATGGGGAACTACGTCGTGGACGCGCTCGCCTCCGGAGAGTCCGTGCGCGACGCCGTGGGCGACACCTGGATCATCGGCACCAGCCTGCTCGCCGAGGTCGCCTGGGCGCTGATCGTCTACGGCCTCGTCATCCTGCTCGGAACCTGGCTCGCCGGCCCGATGGGCTGGGCGACCCGCGCCCGCGCCTCCATCGCGCCGACGCTTCGAGACCGGCCCGAGCTCGCCTGGGGCGTCCTTGCCGCCGTCTACCTGCTGCTCGTCCTCTGGGGCCCGGTCCCGGCGCTCCGCAACTGGCTCGGGATCATCCTCCTCGGCGCGCTCGTGGCGCTCGGCTTCGAGGCGTTCCGGCGCGTGGCGATCGGCGACCTCGAGCCCGCCGAGCCGCCGCCTCCTGCTCCGCCGCCCGCTCCCGCTGCCTGAGCTCCGCGTCGAGCGCCACGGGCACGGGCCGCCCGTCGTCCTCGTGCACGGAAGCGTCACCGGCGGCGCGTCCACCTGGCGGAAGCAGCTCGCTCTGGCCCGGCGCTGGACGCTCCTCGTCGTCGAGCGGCCGGGCTTCGACGGGGCGCCCGCGGAGGGGCCGGTCGACTTCGCCGTCGACGCCCCGCTGGTCGCCGAGGTGCTCGGCGAGGGGGCGCACCTCGTGGGGCAGTCGTACGGCGGCGTCGTCTCGCTCCTGGCCGCCGCGCAGCGGCCGGAGGCCGTCCGCTCGCTGACGGTGATCGAGCCCCCAGCCTTCGGCGTCGCCGTCGGGAACCCGGCCGCGGACGAGTTCATCCGGCGGGGGAAGGAGCTGTGGGCGGAAGGGCCCGAGGACCCCGTCGAGTTTCTCCCGCTCTTCCTCGACCTCGTGGGCGCTCCCCAGCCGGCGAGGCTCTCGCCCGAGCTCGAGCGGGGCGCCCGCCTCCTCCGCACGGAGCGCGGGCCCTGGGAGGCGGAGATCCCCTTCGAGACGCTGGCGGCGGCCTCGTTCCCGAAGCTCGTCGTCTCCGGCGCGCACGACGCGGCCTTCGACGCCGTCTGCGACGTGCTGGAGCGTCGCCTCGGCGCCGAGCGGGTCGTCGTCCCCGGCGCCGGCCACAGCGTCCAGCGCCTGGGAGCGCGGTTCAACGAGCGGCTGGAGGCCTTCCTGCTGGCCGCGAGCTAGTGCCCGCAGCGGCAGACGGGCTCGCCCAGGTAGCGGCGCTCGAGCTTGAGCCCGCAGGTGTCGCACGTGGGCGGGAGCACGTGCGTGTAGACGAGCACCGCCCGCGCCACGACCGCCCACCCGAGCACGGCGAGGAGCGCGAAGGAGAGCGGCACGTCCCACGGCATGCCTCCCATATCGGACGCCGCCCTTCCCCGCCTTAGACCCAGCACTACAATGGGGGGCGTGGGGTGGATCGGGATCGGACTTCTGCTCGCCGCCGTCCTCCTGGTGGCTGCGGCGGAGTGGCCGAGGCTGTCCCGGCGCATCGGTGCCGACGCCTGGGCGGCCCGCTCCCGCCGCCGCCGCAAGGAGAAGCTGACGCTGATCCAGGGCGACGAGGCGGACGACGAGTTCGTGAAGAGCGTCGAGCGTGACCTGGCCGACCTGCCGGTGCTCGACGAGCACGAAGACCGACCGCGTCGGTAGCCACGACCGGGCTACACTTGCGTTCCGCGCGGATGTGGCGGAATTGGTAGACGCGCACGGTTCAGGTCCGTGTGGGCGCAAGCCCGTGGAGGTTCAAGTCCTCTCATCCGCACTGCCTGCCTCAACGGCACGCGCCCCAGGCCTATCCGCCTGTGCGGTGCTGCTCGTGCGGCTTGTCCGACCAGGTTGGGCTTCCACCTCCGCCTTGTGAGCTGCCACAGTTCTTGCAGCGAAGGTAGGTAATGCCGCCGTCGGAGACCTGCTCCCACTTGTGGCCGACCGGCAAGCGCCAGAAACAGCGCCAGTGCTGCAACGTTCGGCCCATTGCGACCGATACTACGACCCTGCCAGGGAGCAATCTAGCTCGGCACCGCCGCCCCGGAGGACCGCGACTGCGCCGGGGGAGCGCCCAGATACCTTCGCGCCACCCGCCGACGCTGGGCCGCTCAACACCGCGCGTGCGCTCACCGGCTCCCGTCTAGAGTGCGGGCGTGGCGGCGACGTTCGAGCAGACACGCCTGCGGCGGCTCGGGAACCGCCTGATCGCCCCGCTCGCCCGCCTCGGGCTTGCGGGTCGGCGGACGCACGTGCTGACCGTGACCGGCCGCAAGAGCGGCCGCCGCTACTCGACGCCGGTCCAGCTGGTCTTCCTCGACGGCGAGCGCTGGCTCGTGGCGCCGTACGGCGCCGTCGGCTGGGTGAAGAACGCGCGCGCGGCCGGCGCGGTCGAGCTCACCCGGGCGCGCAGGACCGAGCGGATGCGGGTCGAGGAGGTCGGGCCCGACGACGCGGCGCCGGTGCTGCGCGAGTACCTCCGCGGCACGCCGATCGTGAAGCCGTTTTTCGACGCCGGGCCGGACGCGCCGCTCGAGGCGTTCGCGGCCGAGGCTCCCCGCCATCCGGTCTTTCGTCTCACCGCGAGGTGACGGGGCGGCGGGGCCGTAAAGCTCCGCCGCCCCGGTTGCGCTCTCAGGGTCTGCCGACGGGCTCCCGCGCGGGCTCGGGCTTCGCGGCGAGCGGCGCCTCGGCGTCGTGCGGGGACTCGATCGTGATGTTCGGGAGGATGCGGTCGAGCCAGCGCGGGA
>DASPGT010000165.1:0-21534 GCA_035620475.1 Gaiellaceae bacterium
CTACGGCTCGCGGCGGGGAAACCACGAGGTGATGGTGCGCGGGACGTTCGCCAACGTGCGACTGCGGAACCTGCTCGTCCCCGAGAGCGAGGGAACGTGGACGGTGCACCTGCCGGACGGCGAGGAGACGACCATCTTCGAGGCGGCCGAGCGCTACCGGGCCGAGGGCGTCCCGACGGTCGTGCTCGCGGGCAAGGAGTACGGCTCGGGCTCGTCGCGCGACTGGGCGGCCAAGGGACCGAACCTGCTCGGCGTGCGCGCGGTGATCGCCGAGAGCTACGAGCGCATCCACCGCTCGAACCTGATCGGGATGGGCATCGTCCCGCTCCAGTATCCGGACGGCGAGAGCGCGGAGTCGCTCGGGCTCACCGGGCGGGAGACGTTCGCCGTCGCCGGCCTCGAGAACGGCGAGGCGAGCCACGCGCAGGTGACGGCGACACCGGACGACGGGAGCGATCCGGTCGTCTTCACGGCACGTGTCCGCCTGGAGACGCCGCGGGAGCGCGAGTACCTCCGCCACGGCGGGATCCTGCTCTACGCGCTGCGGAAGCTCGCTAGCTGAGAAACCGAGCGACGTCCGCTGCCTCGGCGGCGAGCGCGGCCTCGTCGTCCGGGGCGAGCGGCGCGAAGGGCTCGAGCTCGACCGCGCCGCCGCGGAGCGTCCACGTGCCGGCCACCTGACCCCGGACCGTCGCCACCGCCCGCAGGACGCCGCCGCCGGGATGGACGCGGCGGGCGTGCGCGGGCGGGACGGCGAAGCTCCGGTCGTGCCAGCCGAGCAGGTAGGGGTCGAAGGCGGGGAGGAGGCGCGGCGGCGGAGCGGGCGGTGTCTCGCCGGCCGGGAGCGAGGCGGCGGCGAAACCGGCCCGCGCCTCGCGGAGCGGCAGCCCGGCCCAGCGCGCCAGGTCGGCGGCCGTGGCCGGCCCGTGGCCGGCGAGATAGCGGCGGGCCAGGCCGGCGAGCGCCGCGTCGCGCTCCACCGGCGCCGCCGGCTCCAGCCAGTCGTCGGCGAGCGCGAAGGCGGAGCGGCCGTGGCGGAACGGTCCGAGCACGGCGACGCCGCGCAGCGCGGCGAGCATCAGCAGGTGCGGCAGGGCCTGGCCCTCGGCCCGGATCCCCTCGGCGCGCAACCGCTCGCCGAGCTCGGGCCGGGTGAGCGGGCCCTCGGTGGCCAGCGCATGCCGGACGGCCTCGACGCCGCGCTCGGCAGCCTCGACGGAGATTCCCTCCTGCAGCAGCCGCCGCCGGTTCGCCGTCAGCCGGGCGGGCGCGGTCAGCGCGAGGAGCCAGCGGTAGTCCTCGCTCAGGACGAGGTGGAGCGTCCCGCGCAGGAGCCAGCCCACGACGAGCGAGCCGCGGGAGAGCTCCCGGTCGACGCCGGCGGCGGTCAGCCCGCGCGTCCTGGCGCGGATCGCGAGCCGGGCCCAGCGGAGCTCCTGCGCCTGCACCGCGAGCAGGCGGCCGACGGCCTCGCGCGCCCCGGCGGCAGGCTCGCTGAGGTGCTGCGCTTTCGCGCGCCGCGCTCGCAGCTCCCCGGGCTCCACGCCGGGATGATCACAGGTCGGCGCGGCCGAGCCGGGCCCGGCAGAGGCTCGGCTCCACGAACGGCTCGAGCTTGGTCACCGTGACCGGCGCCCCGATCTCGGTCAGAGCGCCGCGGATGAGGCCGAGGTGCACCGCACACACGACGTCTCCGTGCTCCTCGGCGAGGTCGTGGAACGGGCAGCGGTGCATGAGCACGTCGCCGTTCTCGCGCTCGGGCTCGAACCCGTGCTCGTCGAGCAGGCGCACGACCTGGTCGGCGGCCTCGTCCGCGCTCAGGCGGGCGAGCGGCGGCGGCCGCTCGACGAGGTACCGGCCCCAGGCGTTCCCCGCGCGCTCGGCGGTGGCCGGGCCGTCCGGCGTCCCGGCGAGCGACCCGGCGAGGATGGCGGCGAGCAGCCGGTAGTCCTGGCGGCCGGCCGGCTCCTCCCCGGTCGGCGCGAAGACGATCCGCGGCCGGCCGGGCTTCGTGCGCTCCTCGGGGCTCGACGTCACGAGCCCCGACTCGGCCAGCACGCCGAGGTGCCAGCGCACGGTGTTCGGGTGCAGCCCGACGCGCTCGGCCAGCTCCGTCGCGTCGAGCGGCTCCCCGGCGGCGGCCAGGGTCTCCAGGATCCGGGCCCGGCTCGGCTCGGCGAGCGCCCTATGTCGGCTCGTGTCCACGAATCTCCAGCACCTCTCGACTCAACGCGCACTCTTGCGCGGGCCGGTGCGTCCGCCATCCGCGTCAGAGCGGAGAAGCTTTGCGGAAAAGCCGCAACGCCGGTGCCGGTGGTTCCCCGATGGCGCCCCGTCCCTTTTCTCCGATCCTCCTCGTAGATACCAAGAGATCGGGAGGAATCCGAGATGAAGACCATCGCCATCGCCGCTCTCGTCGCGCTCCTCGGACTCGCGGCGCTCGTCGGCACGACCACCGCGGTCGTCTCGGCCGACGTCGCCCAGAAGGCCAGGGACGACGCGGAGGCGGCCGCCGGCGGCGCGGCCGCGCCGAGCGCCCACGCCGCCGCCCCGGCCGCGCAGGCCGACGGCCTCGTCAGCTACGCCGGGCAGACCGCCGAGAACGCCGAGGAGCTCGCGGCCGCCCGCGAGCCGTTCCCGGCCGAGCTGGCTCCGATCCCGGAGGGCGAGGTCGTGGACGTCGAGCTCACCCTGAAGGACGTCGTCGTCGAGATCGCCCCCGGCGTGAAGTACAGCGCCTGGGGCTTCGAGGGCGGCGCCCCCGGTCCGGCCATCCACGTCCGCGAGGGACAGCAGGTGCGGATCACCCTGACCAACGGCGGTGCGATTCCCCACTCCATCGACTTCCACGCCGCGCGAATCGCGCCCGACAAGGCCTTCCGGGACGTGGCTCCCGGAGAGTCGATCACCTACACGTTCGAGGCCACCGACCCCGGCGTCTTCATGTACCACTGCGGGACGAAACCGGTCCTGGCCCACATCGCCAACGGCATGTACGGCGCCATCGTCGTCGAGCCGGCCGAGAAGCCGCTGCCGGCGGCCGACCGCGAGTACGTCCTCGTCTCGAGCGAGTGGTACCTGAACGGGCCGGGCATCGAGGAGCCGGCGTCCTACGACCAGCTGAAGGCGCACGCGGTCATGCCCGACTGGGTCACCTGGAACGGGTACGCGGGCCAGTACGCCGCGCACCCGCTGACCGCAGACCCTGGCGAGACCGTCCGCTTCTGGGTGGTCGCGGCCGGGCCGAGTCTCGACACCGACTTCCACGTCGTGGGCACGATCTTCGACCGCGCCTGGGTGAACCAGGACATGACGCAGTTCCAGAGCGGCGTCCAGACGGTCGGTGTCCCCGCGGGCGGCGGCGCGGTCTTCGACGTGAAGATCGACGAGCCGGGCCTCTACCCCTTCGTGTCGCACTCCTTCGCCAGCGTGGACATGGGCCAGGTGGGGCTCCTGAAGGTCGGCAACCCGGAGGGCTCCGGCGGGCACTAGGCGCTAGTACCCTCGGGGCCATGGGCTCCGGCCTCCACGACGCGGCCGCGCGGGGATTCCCCGGCGCGGCCGCGGCGTACGAGGAGGGACGGCCGACGTACCCGCCCAAGGCGGTGGCGCGGCTCGCGCGGGAGCTCCATCTCGGCGTCGGGCGCTCCGTCCTCGACCTCGCCGCCGGGACGGGGAAGCTGACGGCGCTCCTGGTCGGGACCGGGGCGAAGGTGGTCGCGGTCGAGCCCGTGGCCGAGATGCGCGCTGTGCTGGAGCGGGCGCTTCCCGGCGTGCCGGTGCTGCCCGGAACCGCAGAGGCGATCCCGCTCGGGCCGGGCACGGTCGACGCCGTCACCGTCGGCCAGGCCTTTCACTGGTTCCGCGGGGACGAGGCCCTGCGGGAGATCCACCAGGTCCTCAAGCCCGGAGGGGGCATCGGGCTCCTCTGGAACGTGCGGGATACCGCCGTCCCGTGGGTTGGGCGCCTCTCGGAGATCATGGAGCCGCATCGCGGCGATGCCCCCACGCACCGCTCCGGCGCCTGGCGCGAGGCCTTCGAGCGCACGGGGCTCTTCGGCCCTCTCGGCCACGTCGAGTTCAGACATGTCCATCGGCTTCCCCCGGAGGGCGTCGTCGCACGCGTCGCGTCCGTGAGCTTCGTGGCCGCGCTCCCCGAGCCCGAGCGCGAGCAGGTGCTCGCCGAGGTCCGCACCCTCCTCGCAACCGACCCGGAGACCCGCGGCCGCGAGGAGGTCGCGCTCCCCTACCGGACCGACGTCTACTGGGCCAAGCGCGCCTGACCCGACGCCCTGGGGTCAGATCTTGCATCAACGCATTGGCCATGTCCTTTGCGCGAATGCAAGATCTGACCCCTCGCGCGTGGGGCCGCTAGCTGTCGCGACGCCGGACGACCTTCAGGCCCCACGCCCGGCCGCTCCTGAAGAGCTCGTCCGGGTCGACCTCGCCGAGCCACCCGAGGAAGTGGCGCTCGGGGTCGTCCTCGGTGGAGCCGTAGACGGCGGCGCGCTCCGGCGCGGCCTCCTCGGCCGCGCCGCGCTCCGCGCGCTCGAGGTCGGCGAACCGCTCCTCGGCCGCGGGCCCTTCCGCGTAGCCTTTGCCCACCTGCCGTTCCTACGCCCGCGGCGCCTGCCGGGCCCACTCCGTGAGCGAGTACCAGTAGGTGTCCGCCAGGACCGCGCAGATGCGTGCGTCGGTGTGGTTCGGGTTGTAGACGTTGTGCTCGAGGTCGGCGCAGATGGCAACGGCCTCCAGCGGGATGTCCGGGAGGCCGACGATCACCTCCGCCGGGAGCCGCGCCTCGCCGAGCGTGTAGTGCTTGAAGTGGAGGTCGGGCGCGACCTCCAGGAGGACGGGCCAGTCGGGACAGCTGCGCGAAGTGCTACTCATGGGACTCTCCGATTCGTGCTTCGGCAGGAGAAGCCTTCTCCACGAGGTCCGCGAGCGCGCGGACGAACGCGGGGTCGGCGTTCAGGGACTCGATGCGGTCGAGCTCGAGGCCGAGCTCGGCGGCCCTGTCGCGCGCCTCGACGTCGAGGTCCCAGAGGATCTCGAGGTGGTCGCAGACGAAGCCGACGGGCGCGACGAGGACCTTGCGGACGCCGCGTGCGTGCAGCGTCTCCAGCTCGACGAGGATGTCGGGGCCGAGCCAGGGCTCGCCGGTCGGGCTCTCGCTCTGGAAGGCGAACGACCAGTCCGAGACGCCCGCCCTCTGCGCCACCAGGCGGGAGGTCTCCAGGAGCTGGTCTCGGTACGGGTCGCCCTCGGCGAGGATCCGCTCCGGGAGGCTGTGGGCCGTGAAGACGACGTGGGCGCCGGTGCCGCGGACGCGCTCGGCGAGGAGCTCGACGTAGGGCTCGTGGTCGTGCCAGCTGTCCACGAAGGCGAGCTCGGCGCGGCCGTCCAGCGCCTGCTCCAGCCGGTCGCGGTAGCCGCCGATCGAGATGCGGGAGTAGTGCGGGGCGAGCACGAGGCCGACGAGCCGCTCGGCGCCGCCGACCAGCGCCTCCTCGACGGCCTCGGCGATCCACGGCGTCCAGTGCTTCATTCCGACGTAGACGGGGAGGCCGGTCGCCGCCGCGAGGCCGGCGCGCTGCGCCTCCGTGATGCGGTTGAGCGGCGAGGTGCCGCCGATCCGGCGGTAGCGCTCCACGAGCTCGTCCACGGCCTCCTGCCGCACCGGGCGGCCGCCGCGGATGTCCGAGAAGTAGGCGGGGATGTCCTCCGGGCGCTCCGGGCTCCCGTAGGCCATCAGGATGACCGCCGTCCGTGCGCCGCCGCGGGTCAAGCGGTGACTTCGACGGAGGTGCGCTCGCGCACGAGCTCGACGAGACGGCCGAGGTCGGCCGGGTCGGTATCCGGGAGGACGCCGTGCCCGAGGTTGAAGATGTGCCCTCGCCGGCCGGCGACCGCGTCCAGGACGGCCACCGCGGAGGCCTCGATGCGCTCCCACGGGCCGAGCAGGACGGCGGGGTCGAGGTTGCCCTGCACGCCGCGCCCGGAGCCGAGCGAGTCCCAGCAGCGGTCGATCGGCACCCGCCAGTCGAGGCCGATGACGTCGCCGCCGGTCTCCTTCATGTCGCGCAGGAGATGCGTCGTCCCGGTCCCGAAGTGGATCGTCGGCGCGGTCACGGCCGCGAGCACGCGCTGGGAGTAGGGAGCGACGAACTCCAGGTAGTCGGCCGCCGAGAGCGTGCCCACCCAGGAGTCGAAGAGCTGCACCGCGTCGGCGCCGGCCGCGACGGTCGCGCGCAGGTACGCGGCGAAGGTGTCGGTGAGCTTGTCCATGAGGGCGTGCCAAGCCTCGGGCTCGCGGTACATGCAGGTCTTCGTCCTGACGAAGTCGCGGCTCGGCTTGCCCTCGATCAGGTAGCCGGCGACGGTGAAGGGCCCGCCGGCGAACCCGATCACCGCGCGGTCGCCCTCGAGCTCCGCCCGGACCAGCCGGACCGCCTCGAGGAGGAACGGCACGGACTCCTCGGGAGCGGGGACGCGCAGGCGCTCGACGTCGGCGGAGCCCCGCACGGGCTCGGCCACGACCGGGCCGACGCCCTCGACCAGCTCCACGTCGACCCCCATGCCGAGGACCGGGAGCATGATGTCGGCGAACATGATCGCCGCGTCCACCCCGTGGCGGCGTACCGGCTGCAGCGTCACCTCGGCGCAGAGCTCCGGCTGCCGGCAGATCTCGAAGAGGTCGAAGCGCGCGCGGATCTCGCGGTACTCCGGCAGCGAGCGCCCGGCCTGGCGCATGAACCAGACGGGGGTGCGCTCGACGTGCTCGCGCCTGGCGGCGCGGATCAGGAGGGGCTCGGCCATGCCCCGGAAAATGTAGCTGGGAGGCGCCGCCTAGTCGCCGAGGATCAGAGCGACGTGCGCGCCCTGGAGCGCGCGCGGCCGCATGCCGTCGAGCGGCACGACGCGGCGGACGCCCAGGTCCTTCGCCAGGCGGCGCGCCTCGCGCTCGAATCCGGGGCGGTACATGACGAGCGACCGGGGATAGTCGCTGCTGGCGGCGTTCCCGGTGCCGGCGATCAGGTACTTCTCCGCCCGCACCCGCGCGGCGGCTTCGGAAGCCGCGCCGGTGACGCCGTTGCCGTTGAGGACGAGCACGGAGACCTCGCGGCGCGAGAGGAGCGGCTTGACGTCGGGCTTTGCCTCGGCCTGCTGCTGCGGGAGCTGCCCGCGCTCCTTCAGCTCGCGCTCGACGGCGACGCGCGCGACGGTGGTCGGGTCGGTCGCCTTGCTGACCTCGTCGGAGAAGAACTTGCCGAAGAGCCAGATCCCGACGATCAGCAGGATCACGAGCTCGACGGTGGCGACCGACACGGCGATGAACGCCGCCGAGCGCCAGGGAGGGGTTGCCGGGAGGTCTGCGCGATGATCCACGGGCCGGTCTAGTTCGCCCCGCGGCCGGCCTCTCCTTCCTGCCCTAGACCATGCTCTGCATGGACTCCCACGTGGCCGCGATCCCGTCGGCGAACGCGACCTTCGGCTCGAAGCCGAGCTCGCGCTGCGCCAGGCCCGCGTCGAGGACGCTCCGTTGCAGCTCGCCGAGCCGCGGCGGGTCGTAGACGGGCTCGACGTCGACGCCGGAGGCGCTGCGGCACGCCTCGAAGAGGTCGAGCACGGACGTGGCCGTGCCGGTGCCGACGTTGTAGACGCCCGCGGGCCCGGCGGCGGCGGCGACGGTCACGGCGGCGACGTCGCCGACGTAGACGTAGTCCCGCTGCGCCGTTCCGTCGCCGAAGATGTGCGGCGCCTCGCCGGCGCCCAGCCGGCCGAGGAAGATGGCGACGACCCCCGCCTCCCCGTGCGGATCCTGGCGCGGCCCGTAGACGTTGCCGTAGCGGAGCGCCGTGTGCTCGCTCCCGTAGAGCCGGTTGTACGTCGCCAGGTACTCCTCGCCGGCCAGCTTGGACGTGCCGTACGGCGAGAGCGGCAGGCGCGGCGAGGCCTCCGCGGCCGGCTCGGCGCACTCGCCGTAGATGGCGCCGCCGGTCGAGGCGAAGACGATGCGCGTCCCCAGCTCGCGCGCGGCCTCGAGGAGCCGGATCGTGCCGAGCACGTTCACGTCCGCGTCGAATTCAGGCCGCTGGACGGAGACGCGGACGTCGGCCTGCGCGGCCAGGTGGAAGCACGCGTCCGGGCGCGCGTCGGCGAACGCCCCGGCGACCGCATCCCGGTCGCGGATGTCCGCGACGACGAGCCGGGCGCCCGCATTCACGTTCTCCCGCTTCCCGTGGGAGAGGTCGTCGAGGACGACGACCTCGTCGCCGCGCGAGACGAGCAGGTCGACGACGTGCGAGCCGATGAAGCCCGCGCCCCCTGTGACGATCGCTCGCACCGGCGTATCCTACGGCCGGCGCATGTTCGTGACCTTCGAAGGAGTGGACGGCTCCGGGAAGTCGACGCAGGCGCGGCTCCTCGCCGAACGGCTCCGGTCGGAGGGTCGCGAGGTCGTGCTGACGCGCGAGCCGGGGGGCACCGAGGCGGGCGAGCGCATCCGGGAGCTGCTCCTGCACGGAACCGACCTGGCGCCGTGGGCGGAAGCTGCTCTCTTCGCCGCGGCGCGGGCGCAGCTCGTCGACGAGGTGATCCGGCCGGCGCTCGCGCGCGGGGCCGACGTCGTCTCCGACCGCTACCTCGACTCGTCCCTCGCCTACCAGGGCGTCGCCCGCGGCCTCGGGGTCGAGCGCGTGCTCGAGCTGAACCTCCTGGCCACGAGCGGGCTCCTGCCCGACCGCACCTTCCTGCTCGCCCTCCCGCCGGCCGAGGCGGCGGCCCGCCGCTCGGAGGAGCCCGACCGCATCGAGAGCGAGGGCGCCGCCTTCGCGGAGGAGGTCGACCGCGCCTACCGCGAGATCGCGCTCGTCTTCTCGAAGCGGGTCGTGCTGGTAGACGGCCGCGGAAAGGCCGAAGATATTGCCGAGATCGTTCGTGGACAGCTTCGAGACCTTCCCTGAGCAGGACGAGGCCAAGCGCCTCCTGCGCGCCGCCCTCAAGGAGGGCCCGGCGCACGCCTACCTCTTCCACGGGCCGCGCGGCGTGGGGAAGCGCCGGGCCGCGCTCGCCTTCGCCGCCGAGCTCCTCGGCGACCCCGACCGGGTCGCCCGCGGGATCCACCCCGACCTCTACATGCTCGAGCCGCTCGGCGACCAGATCCGCATCGACCCGATCCGCGACCTCCGCCGCGACCTGCACATGCGGCCCTTCGAGGCCGACCGGCGGATCTACCTCGTCCTCCGGGCCCATCTGCTGAACGAGGACGCCGCCGACGCGCTCCTCAAAGACCTCGAGGAGCCGCCGCCGTACGCGACGATCGTCCTCGTCGCCGACGAGCTCGGGCTCCTGCCGCCGACGATCCGCTCGCGCTGTCAGCTCGTGCCCTTCCGGCGGCTCTCCCAGCGGGCGATCAAGGCCTTTCTCTCCTCGCGCGGGCTCCAGGGCGAGCCGCTCGATGCCCTGGCGCGGGTCGCCGCCGGCCGGCTCGACCGCGCGGAGCGCCTGCTCGACCCGAGCGCCGGGGAGCGGCGCGACGGCCTCATCGAGCTGGCGCGCTCGGTCTACCTCGACCCCGCGTTCGACCCCGGCCGGGCCTCGCGCCTCGTCACCGATCTCGCACAGGAGCGGGCGGGTCGCGTCCGCGCCGCCGTCGAGCAGGAGCCGCTGCCGGCCGAGACGCCGCGCGAGACCGAGCAGCGCGGCAAGCGCGCGGGTCGCGGCGCCGAGCGGGAGGAGGTCCTCGACGCGCTCGAGCTCCTGACGAGCTGGTACCGCGACCTCATGGTCGTGGCCGCCGGGGCCCAGGGGGCGGTCCTGAACACCGACAGGCTCGCCGAGCTGGCGACCGACGGCCTCCTCGAGCGCGGGCCGGGCGCCGAGCGGGCGGCCGCGACCGTCCGCGACGTCTGGCGGTCGTTCGAGTTCAACGTGCAGCCCGGGCTCACGCTCGAGGCGCTCTTCATCCGCCTCCGGCGCGAGCTGGGAGGCACACTTTCCCCATGACGGTCGCGGTCGGGGTCGTGTTCTCGCCCGGGGGGAAGGTCTACTCCTTCGACCCCGGCGGGCTCGAGCTCGCCTGGAACGAGAGCGTCGTCTGCCACACCTCGCGCGGCCAGGAGCTCGGGCGCGTCGTCCAGGGGAACCACGAGCTGGAGGCCGAGCCGGCCGCTCCGCTGAAGAGGGTCGTGCGCCGGGCGACCGACGTCGACCGCGAGACGCTCGCGGCGAACCGCGAGGAGGCGAAGCGGGCGATGCGCGTCTTCCGCCAGATCGTGCGCGACCACGGCGTCCAGCTGAAGCCGGTCGCCGCCGAGCTCGTCTTCGACGGCTCGCGGATCGTCTTCTCCTACGAGGCCGAGCGCCGGCCCGACGCGTCGAAGCTCCAGGCCGTCCTTCGCGACCGGCTGCACCGCCGCGTCGAGCTGCGCTCGGTCGGCCCGCGCGAGTGCGCGCGGCTCTGCGGCGACGTCGGCCTCTGCGGCAACGGCCAGTGCTCGCGCCGGTACCCCACCCACGAGCAGCCGATCACGCTGCGCATGGCGAAGGACCAGGACCTGCCCATGAGCTCGGGCCGGATCACCGGCCTCTGCGGGCGGCTGCGCTGCTGTCTCGCCTTCGAGCATCCGCTCTACAGGAGCTTCCGGGACCGCGCGCCGCGCGTCGGCCGGCGCGTGACCACGCCGCACGGCGAGGGCGTCGTCACCGGCTACAAGGTGCTCGAGGACGCGTGCACCGTGGAGCTCGAGGAGGGCGCGCCGGGCCTCGACATCGCGATCGACGAGTGCCGGGAGACAGCGTGAGCCACGTCCCGGGCGAGCTCGACGACCGCCTGAAGACGTACCGGAGCCTGCGGCGCGAGCTCGAGCGTAGCATCGTGCCGCTCGCCACCTCCGTGGACGGGCGCCGCTTCACGTTCCAGGCCTCGCTCCACGATCTCGCCTTCCAGGCCGGCGGGTACGTCGTCCTCGAGGACGGCGGCGAGCCGCGGCTGGGCCAGGTGATCACGCTCGAGGCGGCGAGCCGCGAGGGGCCGGAGCTCGCCGTCTCGCTCGCCGACGACGTCTCGGCGCAGAGCAGCGTGCTGCTCCGCTACGCGCAGGGCGCGGGCGTGGTGCTCGAAGGCGACGGGGCGCCGTTCCACGACGTCACCGCCCGGCAGGCGAGGCCCGACGAGGTCGCTGCCTGGCTCGAGCGCACCCGCCCCCGGCGGGCGACGCTCGAGGTGGGGCAGCTCGTGCTCGCGCCGGGCGTTCCCTTCGACCTCGACGCCGGCGGGTTCGACCGCCACACTTTCCTCTGCGGCCAGTCCGGCTCGGGGAAGACGTACTCCCTCGGGCTCGTCCTGGAGCGCCTTCTGCTCGAGACCGACCTGCGCATCGTCATCCTCGACCCGAACTCGGACTTCGTCCGACTCGGCAGCGTCCGGGAGGGCGCGGACGGCGGGCTCGCGGAGCGCTACGGCGGGCGGGCCTCGCGGGTCCAGGTGCGCTGCGCCGACGGCGCGACGCCCCTCCAGCTGGCCTTCCCCGAGCTCGATCCGGCGGCGCAGGCGGCCGTGCTGCGCCTCGACCCGATCCGCGACCGCGAGGAGTACGCGGCCCTCTCGCAGGCGCTCGACAACTGGCGGCCCGAGAGCCTGGAGGAGCTGGCCGCGTCGGACTCACCCGACGGCCAGCGGCTCCTGCAGCGGGCTACGAACCTCGGCGTGCTCCGCTGGCGGGTCTGGTCCCGGGGCCGCGAGGGCTCGATCCTCCGCGACGCGACCGATCCGGACGTCCGCTGCCTCGTCGTCGACCTTGGGTCCCTGGGCTCACGCGAGGAGCAGGCGCTCGTCGCCGAGGGCGTGCTCGGACGGCTCTGGGAGCGGCGTGCCGAGCGCGCGCCCGTGCTGATCGTCGTCGACGAGGCCCACAACGTCTGCCCGGCGGCGCCCGACGACCCGCTGACCGCCCTCGCCACCGAGCACGCCGTCCGCATCGCCGGGGAGGGGCGGAAGTTCGGCCTCTACCTCCTCGTGTCCACGCAGCGGCCGCAGAAGGTGCACGAGAACGTGCTCAGCCAGTGCGACAACCTGCTGCTCATGCGCATGAACTCGACCGCCGACCTCGGCTACGTCGGCGAGATCTTCTCCTTCGTGCCGCAGAGCCTGCTCGAGCGGGCCACGACGTTCCGCCAGGGCGAGTCGCTCGCCGCCGGGAAGATCTCGCCGCACCCGGCCCTCCTCCGCTTCGGAGCGCGCGTGAGCGAGGAGGGCGGAAGCGACGTTCCGGCCGACTGGGCCGAGTCCCGCTAGTCCCGGCTGTCGCCGTCGCGCTCGGTCTGGCGGACGCGCGCGACCGCGCTCTCGTAGGAGGCGGCCAGCCGGAGCTCGATGCGGGCGAGCTTCGTCCGCGCGTCACGGACGCGCTCGAGGGCGGCGTCCAGCTCGTCCAGGGCCTCGTCGAGAAGCTCGAGCTGCGTCTCGGCCGGCAGCTCGGGGCCGAACTGGCCGGCCAGCTCCTGGAGGTGCCGCTGCGCGTCGGCCAGGAGCTCGAGGAGCGGCGGCTCCCCGCCGACGTTCTCGCCGAAGAGGACGTGCCGGGGAGTCTCGGGCTCGGCGCTCACGCTCCCCAAGGCTACCCGCACGAGCGAGCCGGGCCGCCGGTCGGGGGTTCCGGCGGCCCGGCGCCTCGCCTGGGGGAGGTGGCGAGGGGTGCGGCTACGAAGCGACAGCCGCCTTCGTGGTGCTCGTCCTCTCGGCGGACTCGGAGTGGCGGAGAGCGCCGCCGACGGCGAGCACCAGGAAGCCGATCCCGGCCAGGATCAGGGCGATCCCGACCACGATGCCGAAGAGCGCGAGCTGCTCGGCCATGTAGGAGAGGTTCAGAGCGGTCGAGAGCGACGTCTCGGTCACCCAGGTGTTCCGGGCCTGGTTGGGCACCGGGTTCCCCTCCTCGTCGGTGAGAGCCGCTGCCTCGTCGCTCGTCCCGGCGGGGTCCTCCGGGTTGTCGGCCGCCAGGAACCTGCCCATCTCTGCATAGGTCAGGCCTCCCGAGGACTCGAGGGCGTGAATCCGCATGTACTGGGAGAAGCAGCGGGCCTCGTCGCCCGAGTCGATCTCCTCGCCGGCGACGTCGCAGTCGGGGGCGGAGACGGTGAGGCCGGCCTCCTGGATCCCCGCCTGGATGCCGGACGGGCTCATGTCGTCGCCGCCCACGATGTTCTCGCGCGCCAGCTCGTCCTGGACGGTGCTGCGGGCATCGAAGCTCATGTAGAGGGCCCCGGCGCCGAACGCGATGAGGACGACTCCGGCGACGATCCCTCCCCACTCGAGAATCTTTCGCATGCTCATTGTTGCTCTCCCTTCCGTGCTTCCGTGTTCGCTGGGTGGAGCTTGGCGGGCGGAGACACTCGGGCCATCAGGGGCAGCGCCGAACCCCTCTGCGGGGCCTCCGCCGTCTCGCTTCGGGTTTCCCGCAACCCCGCGACGCCGCGTGGCGCGGTCATTCGTAGCGGAGAGCCTCGGCGGGCCGCACGCGCGCGGCGCGGCGGGCGGGCGCGATCGTGGCGATCATCGCGACCGCGTAGACGAGCACGAAGATGACGACGAGGTTCAGCCAGGGCACGTGGAGCGTCAGGTTCGACCAGCTCGGCTGGCTCCGCGTGTCCGCGACGATGTTCCAGGCGAGCAGGAGGCCGAGCGCCGTGCCCACGATGATCGAGGTGACGGCCAGGAACGAGGACTCGAGGAGGAAGGAGGCCTCGACCATCCCGCGCCGGAAGCCGATCGCCCGCATGACGCCGATCTGCTGGCGCCGCTCCACGACGGAGCGGGCGCTGATGACTCCGAGCGCGGCGATGCCGACGAGCAGCCCCAGCCCCATGAACCCCTGGATCAGCCGGTTGAAGGTGACGGAGGCCGCGGTGGCGTCCTCCATCACCTGGCGGATCGACTCGGCCTCCAGGCCGTAGCCGAGGAGCGCGGACTCGAGCCGGGTGGCGGCGGACTCCGCGTCGACGCCCGGCGCCAGGTCGAAGTAGAAGATCGTGGGGTAGGCGCGGCCGGGGAAGGCCGCGTCGAGGGTCTTCTTCGAGGTCGAGATGCCCGACATCTCGAGCGGAGCCGTCTCCGAGAGGATCCCGATGACCGTCAGCTCGACGGTGCGGCCGGTCTGCGGGTCCTGGACCTCGACCGGGATCGGGTCGAACGTGCCCTCGTCGAAGTAGAAGCCGCTCAGGCGGAAGTCGCCGGGCGGGGCGAAGTTCCAGTTGTCCCGCCGCGGGACGATGAAGCTGTCCACGACCGCGAGGTTCGGCCGCCTGGCGAGCGCTTCCCACACCTCGTCCGCGGAGCGGTAGCCCTCCGCGATCTTGCCGAGGTCGAAGGTCGTGTTGGTGAGGAAGGCCCGGTCGAGGCCGCGCACGACGTACGGCTCGAGCGCGCGCCCGGTTCCCGTCTGGGTCGCCTCGATCGGCAGGAACGACTGAGACGCGGAGACGGCGAAGTCCTCGGCGCGCAGGTCGGGCGCGGAGGCGATCGCCCCCTGGATGTCGACGATCGGGGTCGAGCCGCCGGAGCTCGCGCGGACGTCGAAGCCGCCGCCGAAGGTCTCCTCGTTCGAGAGCGCCTTGACGAAGGAGCCGTTCGAGGCGACGCCGGTGACGAGCGTGAAGACGACGAGGGTGAACATCGCCAGTGTCGTCCCGGTCCGGAACCGGTTCGCCAGCGGGTAGGCCATCGAGATCTTGAGGATGGGGGCGAGGCTGCGGATGCGGCCGAAGAGACCCATCGCGATGCCCAGCAGGACGTCGGCGTTGAAGACGATCACCCAGATCGCCCCGATGACGATCATGAGGCCGGCCGCGATCCAGGTCGAGAAATCCATCGAGAGCGGCCCGAGGACAGCCTCCCAGATCCACCACGGCAGCATCAGGAGGCCGGCGATCAGGAGGCCGCAGGACGTGTAGGCGACGCGCTCGGAGACGCCGAAGGCGCGCAGCACCGGCACGAGGCCGGCGATGAAGAGCGAGACGCCGATCATCGTCGGCGTGGCTGCGTCGCCGGTGACGCCGGAGAGCGTCAGGAGCGCCCCGAACGCGAGCACGACGCCCGCGAGGACGAGCCGGCGCCGCCGGCGCGCCGCCTTCGGCTCGGGCAGGTTCCTGATCGCGGCCGAGATGGTCATGGTCGAGACGCGCCAGGCGGAGACGGCGACGACGGCCAGGGTCAAGAGGACGCCGATCGCGTAGGCGATCGCGAGGCTCCGCGGGGTGACGGCGAACTCGATCTCGAAGGCCCCGGCGCCGGCCGCGTCGAACGCCCGCGCCATCGCCAGCACCATGAGGAAGGCCACGAGCGCGCCGAAGAGCGCCCCCACGAGCGCGGCCACCAGGTCGTACGCGGCCCCCTCGAAGGTAAAGGTCTGGACGAGGTGGCCGCGCCGCGTCCCGATCGCACGGGCGATGCCGAGCTCGCCGCGGCGCTCGGTGGCGAGCATCACGAAGACGAGGAAGATCAGGAGGATGCCCGCGGCGATCGAGAACGAGCCGAAGGTCGTGAAGAAGGCCATGAAGGACGTGCCCTGCACGTCGGCGGCCTCGATCGCGTCCTGCTTGGAGGGGTCCACGTCGAGGCCGTGCGGCCCGACGACCGGCTCGAGGGTCGCGACGACCTCGTCGGTCAGGGCGGCCCCCGACCACTCGTCGCCCTGGTTCGAGATGAGCACGTGGCGGATGCGGCCGGGCCGGCCGAGAAGCTGCTGCGCCTCGGCGAGCGGCAAGAGGAGCGCCGAGTCGGCGGTGCCGGCACCCTCGTAGGCGACGATGTCCTTCACGGTGACCCGAAGGCCCGGGCCGCCCGCGAAGATCAGCAGCCGGTCGCCGACGACGACGCCGAGCTCGTCTGCGGCCTCCTCGTTCAGAAACGCCTCGCTTTGCGCCAGGTCGGCGAGGGTCACCTCGCCCGAGCGGCCCGCGATCGTCCCGAAGCCCTCCATCCGCTCAGGGTCGGCGGCGAAGAGGGTGACCCGAGGCTCGTTCTGCCGCTGCTCGGGCGCCTGGACGGCGATCTGCTCGATGACGGCCGGTGTGACCCCGTCCACGAGGCCCTTCCCGGCCAGCGCGGCCTCGATCTCCGCGGCGACCTCCTCGTCGAAGTACTCGATTCCCGTGGCGGAGCCGAGGCCGGTGCCCAGGCTGACCTCGGCGCCCTTGGCCGAGACGAGCTCGTCGGTCTGACCGAGGGTGGCGACGGCGGTGCCGCGGATCGTGTGGCTCATCGTGTCGCCGGTGGTGAGCGCCGTGGCGACGATGGTCGTCCCCAGCATCAGCCCGACGACGATCAGCGCCGTGCGGCCGCGTCGGCGTCCGACGTTCCTGACGCCGAGCTTCACCAGGATGGGGTGGCGGACGGCGAGGATCGCGATGATCCCGAGCGCGACGGCGAGCGCCACCGCCAGGACAACCAGCAGGGTGTCCACCGGGATGCCGAAGAGCTTCTGCATCGCTAGACCGGAACGGGCTCGGGCAGCCCGGAGCGGACGACCTGGCCGTCCAGCATCCGCACGATCCGGTCGGCCTGCTCGCCGACCGACGGGTCGTGCGTCACGATCAGGAACGTCAGCCCCCGCTCCTCGTTCAGGCCCCGCATCAGCTCGACGATGTCCGCGGCGCTCTCGCTGTCGAGGTCGCCGGTCGGCTCGTCGGCCCAGACGACGGCCGGGTCGTTGACGAGCGAGCGCGCGATGGTGACGCGCTGGCGCTCCCCGCCCGAGAGCTCGTCGGGGACGTGGTGGGCGCGGCCGGCGAGCCCGACGAGCCCGAGCGCCTCGAGCGCCCGCTCGCGAGCCTCCCGCTGGGAGCGGCGCGCAACCAGGAGCGGCAGCTCGACGTTCTCGACGGCGCTCAGGACCGGCATCAGGTTGTAGAACTGGAAGACGAAGCCCATCCGGAGCGCCCGGTAGTCGGTGCGCTCGCGGTCGGACATCGAGGCCAGGGAGGTGCCCTCGATGAGGACGTCGCCTGCGTCGACGGCGTCTAGGCCGGAGAGGCAGTTGAGGAGCGTGGTCTTCCCGCAGCCGCTCGGCCCCATGATCGCCACCATCTCGCCGCGGCCGACCACCAGGTCGACGCCGTTCAGGGCATGCACCTTCACCTTGCCGGTGTCGTAGATCTTGTGGACGTCCCTCGCCTCGACGAGGGGCGCATCGATACGTCCGTCTCGAGTGCTCATGCCGGCAGCATGCGCGAGGCGGGCTCCGGCGCCATCGGGGCCGGCACCGCTTTGCGACTTCGGCTTAACCACAACAGGCGTCCGGGAAGTCAGCCACCCCCGAGGAGCGCCTCGTCGAGGAAGCCGACGACCCGCTCCTCGTACTCCCGCGGCCGCGCGTCCAGGCCGCCCGTGTGGCCGGCCTCCGGGATCTCCCACAGCTCCTTCGGCTCGGCGGCTGCGGCGAAGTACTCGGGGGTCAGGTCCTCGCCTCCCTGTCCGTGACCGGCGTAGACGAGCAGGATCGGCGTCGGCGCGATCCTGCCGACGAGCTCCTCGAGCGACGGCGGCGGTGCGTCCCAGCTGAAGACGGCGGTTGCGGCGGTCAGAGTCGCGGCGGTCGGGAGGGAAGGCCAGCCGGCCGGGCCGCGGATCAGGTCCTCCCTGAGCGAGCGCGTTCCCGCGCCTTCGGAGACGACCGCGCCGAGCGGGATGCCCTCGGCCGCGGACTGGAGGAGCAGCTCGCCTCCGACCGAGAGCCCGAGGCCGCCGATCCGCCCCTCCTCGACGTCGGGTCGGTCCTCCAGCCACGCGATCGCCGCGGCGACGTCCTCCGTGCCGCCCCAGCCGAAGGCGTTCGGGTCGCCGTCGCTCTCGCCCTGGCCGCGCCTGTCGACCAAAAGGACGCCGTAGCCGTGCTCGGCGAGCATCCGCGCCTCCTCCACGGTCCCGCTCCTGCCCGGGAAGACCAAGACGGCGGCGCCGTTCTCGGAGGGCACGTACCAGCCGGCCAGGCGCAGGCCGTCGCTCGTCTCGAGGGCGACCTCCTCGTACGGCCGGCCCAGGTCAGCCGGCTCGACGGCCGCCCGCGGGTTGTGGGTGGCGACGTAGGCGATCGCGACGGGGAGCAGGATCCAGTAGACGGCGAGGACGGCGCCGACCGCGACGAGCGCACGGCGGAGCCAGACCCGGCCGGTGCGCTTCCGGGAGCGCCAGAGGACGGCCGCGCCGAGGAGGACGAGCGCCGCGCCGGCCGGGAGGAGCAGGAGGCCGGTCCAGTCGTCGCCCTCCGGGCCGGGGCCGGCGGCGTGCACGGCGGCGATGCCGCCTGCGACGAGCGCGAGGGCGCCGAGCACGAGCGCGAGCGTCGCGCGCAGGCCGGGCCGGAGTCGCGGGTAGCGCCACGCGGCGAGCCCGCCGCCGACGAGCGCGACCGCCGCCCACGCGACGTGCTCCCGCCGGGAGGCGCCGGGCTCGAGCAGGACGAACGCGTCGGTGACGACGTGCGCGAGGAGCACCGCGACCGCGCAGCGGAAGACGAGCGTCTCGCGCCCGAGGGTCACGAGGTCAGCCGTCCGCGCGCTCGGCCGGGACGACGACCACCGGACACGGCGCGTGGTGGACGCACTGGCTGCTCACGGAGCCGAGCAGGAGCCCGGCGAAGCCGCCGTGCCCGCGCGAGCCGACGACGAGCAGGTCGGCGTCACGGGCGGCCGCGAGGAGCGCGGCGGCGGGCCGCATCTCGGCCAGCTCGCCGATGACGTCGAGCTCCGGTCCGGCCGCCTTCGCCTCGGCCACCGTCGCCTCCAGGAACTCGCGCGCGCCGGCGGCGAGCCGGTCCTCGAGCTCCTGCTCCGTGTGCCCGATCGGCACGGCGAGCAGCCACGGCTCGGGCAGCGCGTCGACGAGGGGGACCATCCAGGCGTGGACGATGTGGAGCGCAGCCTTGCGGAGCCGGGCCTCCCCGAGCGCCCAGCTGACGGCGTGCTGGGCGCTCGGGGAGCCGTCGGTGCCGACGACGATCTTTGCCATCTACGAGGCGTAGTCGTCGACGGCGCCGGCGAGGACCAGGTGCTTCTGGTGCTGCTCGACGAAGGGCGTGAGCGCCTCGGCGAGCGTGGGCCGCCCGTGGTCGGCGAGGCCGTAGGTTGCGTGGCGGACGGGGTGCTTGATGTCGATGAGCCGGGTGAGGCCCATCGGCGTTCCCGTCACGACGACGTCGCACGGCGTCGCGTTGATCGTCTGCTCGAGCTCGGCCAGCTGCGCGTCGCCGTAGCCCATCGCGGGGAGCACCGGCCCGATCTCGGGATAGCGCTCGAACGTCTCCGCGATCGAGCCGACGGCGTAGGGCCGCGGGTCGACCAGGTTCGTCGTGCCCGCGTGGTGCGCGGCGACCGTGCCGGCTCCATAGGGCATGTTCCCGTGCGTGATCGTCGGCCCGTCCTCGACGACGAGGACCTTGCCGCCGGCGATCGGCGGCCCGTCCTCGAGCGTCACGGGCGAGGCCGCCTGGACGATCGTCGCGTCCGGGTTGACGGAGAGGACGTTCGCGACCACCTCGGAGATCGCCTGCGCGTAGGCGCTGTCGACCTTGTTCACGACCACGATGTCGGCCATCCTGACGTTGACCTCGCCGGGATGGTAGGCGAGCTCGTGGCCCGGCCGGAGCGGGTCGACCACCGTGATCAGGAGATCCGGGACGAAGAACGGGAAGTCGTTGTTCCCGCCGTCCCAGATGACCACGTCGGCCTCCTCCTCCGCCTGGCGCAGGATCTGCTCGTAGTCGACGCCGGCGTACATGACCATGCCCATCTCGACCGGCAGCTCGTACTCCTCCCGCTCCTCGACGGTCGGGTCGGAGGCGTCGATGTCCTCGAGCGTGGCGAACCGCTGCACGCGCATGGCCTCGAGGTCGCCGTACGGCATCGGATGCCGCACGAGCGCGACGTTCAGGCCGGCGTCGAGCAGGGCCCGGCCGACGTACCGGCTGGTCTGGCTCTTGCCGCAGCCGGTCCTGGCCGCGACGACGGCAACGACCGGCTTCGTGCTCTCGACCATGGTCGACTTCGGCCCGAGCAGGGTGAAGTCGGCACCGGCCGCCAGCACCTGCGAGGCCTTGTGCATGACCGTCTCGTGCGCGAGGTCGGAGTACGCGAGGACGACCTCGTCGACCGCCTCGCGCCGGATCAGGTCCGTCAGCTCCTCCTCGTCGACGATGGGGATCCCGTTCGGATAGCGCGGGCCGGCGAGCGACGCGGGATACGTCCGGTCGGCGATCCCGGGGATCTGCGTCGCGGTGAACGCGACGACCTCCGTGTCGGGATCGTTCCGGAAGGCCACGTTGAAGTTGTGGAAGTCGCGTCCGCCGGCTCCCATGATGACGACGCGTCTCATCGTTCCTCCTCTCGGGTTGAAGGGGAGGGCCCGGGCCGACCGCGGCCCGGGCTCCCCGGCAGCGACTCACGGAAGCGGAGTCGCAACGTCGTGCCGCTCGGCCGGAGCGGGGGGAAGCTCGCCCGGGAGCGGCGGGTAGAGGGTCTCTTCCGCCCTGCTGGCGCGCCAGCGCACCCAGATGTACACCGGGATGCCGGCGATCAGCAGCATGAACCCCTTCGCGATGTACTCGTAGCCCGCGCCCCAGATCGCCCAGCTCGCGTAGGCCATCGCGAGGAACGCGATCACCGAGTAGCGGGCGAGGTGGACCGCCGAGAACGAGGCTCGATCGGCGAAGAAGAGATACAGCTGGGCCGACGCGGCGAACAGGTACGGAACCAGCGCCGTCAGCGTGGCGAGAATGATGATGTCCGTGAACATGTCGACGATCGACCCGGAGCCCTGCAGGTTCATGAGCAGGAGCCCGGTGATGAGCACGGACGAGACGACGAGCCCGAAGATCGGGGTGCCGCGGCGGGCGTCGATCCGCGCGAACTGCCGCGGGAAGAGGCCGTCACGGGCCGCTCCGAGCGCGGCTCGACCCTGAAGCAGGATCCAGCCGTTCAGGACGCCGAAGATGGAGATCATCGCGACGATCGCGATGGCCTTCCCACCCCAGGTTCCTCCGAAGATGACGTTCGCTCCGTCTGCGAACGGGCTCGACGAGCCCGCGAGCGTCGAGCTGGCGATCATGCCGAAGAGCGCCAGGGTGGCGATCAGGTAGAGGATCGTGGTTGCCGTCGTGCCGATGATGGTGGCCCGAGGGATGGTCCTCTCAGGGTCGCGAACCTCCTCGGCGGGGACGGTCGCCGACTCCAGTCCGATGAAGGCCCAGAGCGTGAGCAGGGCCGCGGCGCTGATGCCCCAGTCGAACCCGCTGGAGAGCGTGAAGGGCTCGAAGTTGCCGGTGTCCATGAAGAACAGCCCGACGACGCCGATCACGAGCAGCGGCACGAACTTGAGGACGGTCGTCACGACCTGGATCGCTCCGGCCTCGCGGACGCCCAGGATGTTGGCGAAGGTCAGGATCCAGATGAGCGAGATCGCCACGACCACCGCGATCCAGTTCTTCGAGGCGTCGCCCCAGAAGACGGTGAGGTAGCCGGCGAAGGCGATCGCGATCGCTG
>DASPGT010000166.1:0-8410 GCA_035620475.1 Gaiellaceae bacterium
TTCGGCCTGAGCACCGCCCAGCTCTGGCTGGTCATCTTCGGCATCGTGCTCGGCTCGACGCTTCTGGGGACAGTCGTCGGCCGCCGGCTGCGCGGGCACGCGGAGACGCTACGGGAGCCCTTCGGCGTCCTCCAGGCGGCCCTGCTCGGCCTCGTCGCGCTCATCCTCGCCTTCGGCCTGACGATGGCGGTCGGGCGCTATGACCAGCGGCGCGCGGCGGTGGTCGACGACGCGAACGCGATCGGCACGACGTGGCTGCGCGCCCAGACGCTCCGCGAGCCGCTCCGCACCGAGTCGCTCGAGGCCCTCAAGC
This sequence comes from Gaiellaceae bacterium, assembly GCA_035620475.1. GTDB lineage: Bacteria > Actinomycetota > Thermoleophilia > Gaiellales > Gaiellaceae > JAIBJN01. The sequence goes on from DASPGT010000166.1 coordinate 314, forward strand.
GCTACACGGACGCGGCGATCGTCTACACGGACACGGTTCCCGGAAGCGAGGAGGAGCTGGCCGCCATCGCCGAGGCGGAGCGCCTGCAGCGGACGCTGTGGGGCATCGCCGGGGAGGCGCTCGCCGGGTCGCCGACGGACAGCGCGCCGCGGCTCTACGTCGAGACGCTGAACGAGATGATCGACGAGGAGACCGTCCGCATCTCGGCGCTGAACAACCGCGTTCCCTCCGCCGTCCTCTGGATCGAGATCGTCGGCGCCGCCGTCGGCCTCGGGCTCCTCGCCCTCTACCTCGCCATCCTCTCCCGCGGCGTCGTCACCGTGATCCTGGCGGCGGCGTTCGTCTCCGTCCTCCTCCTGGTCACGTTCGACCTCGACCGCCCGACCCGCGGCTTCGTGACCGTGCCCGACACCCCGCTCGTCGCGCTGCGGGCGTCCATGGAGCTGCCGCCGGCGGCCGAGGCGCCCTGATGGGACGGCCGACGACGTCGATTTGGACGTCGTCGGCCTCGTGCGTTAGCGCTTCTCGTTCATTGAGGTGGGCCGGCCCGCATCGGCTGGATCTCGTCGGCCACGCCGTTCGCGAAAACCGTCGCGTGGTTCTTCGTTGCCGAAACCTGGCAGTGGACGATCTTGCCGACATCGTCGGCGGTGGGCACGTAGTGGCGACCGCTGCCGACGTGGAAGGAGCCGAGCCAGCTCAAGTCGGCGGTGCCGTAGAGCCCGCCGGGGTCCGGCGGGGTGGTCACGATGCCCAGGTCGTTCTGGGACGGCGCACGGAACCGGGCGTGCTCGGAGGTGTCGTTCGAGCGGTACCAGTCGAAGCTGAACTGCGCGCCGGGTGCATCCCAGACTCCCCTGGTGCAGGTCAGCTTCTTGCCGACCTGCTGAAGCCCGGCGATCTTCGGGTTCTGGATGTTCTCGGGCACCTCGGCCGCGTCGTACTCGCGGACCTCGACGTCCTTGTACCAGATGCGGTCGATGCCCCCGTGCGACTGGAAGCCGATGTAGCCGGCCGGCTGCTGGCGGGCCGTCGTCGGCGGATCGAAGCCGCGCGTGGCGACGCGCGGAACCGAGTTGTCGAACTGGTTGATCACCACGCCGTCCACCAGGATCGTGTACTGCTGGCCGAGCATACGGATCTCCATGTCGTGCCAGACACCACGCTCGAGGCGCTCGTGCGTCCGCGACTGGGCCGCGTTCAAGTCGGCGAACCCATACACCGAGCCCGTCTTGCGCGGATCGGTCGTCGGGTTGGGCCCGCCGCCGGTGAGCGACTCGTTGATCTGGATCTCGTGGCCGCAGAAGACCTGGGTCCAGTGACGGTGGTTGTTGGCAATACCAGGAGTCGTGATGAAGTTGGTCGTACTGTTGAAGGTCAGCACGTTGTGCTGCTTGGTCGGCGTCAGCGAGTTGCTGGCGCGCGCACAGTACGGGCCGTCGTAGAGGTGCGGCGCGCCGGGGCCCTCATCGGATGCCGGCGGGTAGGGGCCCTCCTTGCCCTCCCAGAAGTACGTCTCGGAGGCGGCGGGCTCCACGCGGCCGCAAATCGGCAACGCTCCCGGGCATACCTCGAAGCTGTAGCCATCGGGCTTCTGCGCGAGCACGTCGTCGGTCGTCTCGCCGGTGTAGCGGACCTCCGGCGAGCGGATCATGACGCCACCGTTGGGACCGACGTTCTCGCCCGCCTGAACCAGGAACTTGAGCTTCAGGGTGGCGTCGCCGAACGGCTTCACGTTGTACCAGATGGCGCCGAACGGCGAGGCGTTGGGGTTGAGCGCCCCCTCCTCCGTATCGAGCGTCCACTGGTTCTGGGCGATCGAGGCAGCCGCCGTACTGCTCGCGAACTCCCAGTCCTCGAAGGTCTCCTGCGTGCCGTCGAAGATGTAGCTGAAGCCCGGGGTGTTCGGCGGCGGAGCGTAGTCGGCCTGGGCCGTCGCAGGTATCGCGAGAAGTGCAACGGTGCACGCTCCGACGAACGCCCGCCCCAATGCGAGCCGAGCGAATGTGCGCCCACGGCGGCCCTGACGGGCGCGCGACGGGCCAGTCGATTCCTTCATCTTGCCTCTCCTCCCCCGAGAATCGAGAGGCCTGACGGCACGATGCCCCGGGCCCCTGACGGACCGCCCGACCCTACTCAGGGCTCGGTCCGCTGTCAATTTGAGTCGTCCCGAGACGCGCAGCGCCAAGCGTCGGGACCCCGGCTACAGGTCCCGCTCGTAGTAGAGCATCCGCGGGCCGTCGGGCCGCCCCTCCCTGTTCGTGAAGCCGGCGCTCTCGTAGAGCGCGATCGCGGCAAGGTCCTCCACGCTCGTGTTCAGGTCGATGCGCGCTGCTCCGCGCCCCCGCGCCTCGCTCATCGCCGCCTCCAAGAGCGCCCGGCCGATGCCCTGGCCGCGGCGCTCGGGCACGACGTAGAGCTCTTCGAGGTAGGCGTCGAGGGCGCCCGTGTAGAGGGATGGGCGGAAGCGGAGCTCGGCGAATCCCTCCGGGCCGTCCCCGGCAAAGAGGACGACCACCTCGCCGCTCTCGAGCAGCGGCGCGGCGCGCTCGGCGATCACCTCCGCCGGCGGCGTCGGATCGCCGAACTCGGCGTTGAAGGCGTGCAGGAGCCGGCCGAAGACGGGCGCGTCGGCGACGTCGGCGAGGCGAACCGGGATCCGGGCGACCGGCGTCACGGCGCCGGGTAGACGCGGCGGACCACGGCCTTCGCGATCTCGAGCACCGGAACGATGGTGGCCGCCGCGCCGGCGACGAGGAGCCAGGTCTCCGCCGGGAGCGGCTCCGTCCCGAACGCGTTCTGGAGGAAGGGCACGTAGATCACGAGCGCGAGGAGCAGGAGCTCCCAGGCGATCGCGAGGTTGAGCCACCTGTTGGCAAACGGCCGCTGGAGGATCGAGGCGCGATCGGAGCGGAAGCTGTAGGCCTTGAAGAACTCGATGAGGACGAGCGTGGCGAACGTCATCGTAATCGCCTCGTCGAGGCTGGTACCGGAGGAGAGCTGCCAGGTGAAGAGCCCGAGCGTCACCAGCCCCGACCACGCCCCGCCGACCGCGAGGAGGGTCACGACCGGCCGCGTGAAGATGCCCTCCCTCCGGCTGCGGGGCCGCCGGCTCATGAGATCCGGCTCGGCCGGGTCGACCGAGAGCGCGAGCGCGGGCAGGCCGTCGGTGGCGAGGTTGACGTAGAGGATCTGCACGGCGGTCAGCGGCAACGGCCGGCCCAGGAGCGACGCGCCCAGGAGGAGGGCGATCTCGCCGAGGTTCGCGGCGAGCAGGTACATCAGGTACTTCTTGATGTTGGCGAAGACGCCGCGGCCCTCCTCGACGGCGGCGACGATGGAGGCGAAGTTGTCGTCGGTCAGGGTCATCGCGGCGGCTTCCTTGGCGACGTCCGTCCCGGTCACGCCCATCGCCACGCCGATGTCCGCCTTCTTGAGCGCCGGCGCGTCGTTCACGCCGTCGCCCGTCATCGCCACCGAGTGCCCCTTCGCCTGGAGCGCCGTGACGACGCGAAGCTTGTGAACCGGGGAGACGCGGGCGTAGACCTGGATCGACTCGATGTCGCGCTCCAGCTCGGCATCGTCCATCGCCTCGAGCTCCGACCCGGTGATCGCCCTGCCGTCGGTGAAGATGTCGAGCTCGCGCGCGATCGCCGCGGCGGTGACCGGGTGGTCGCCGGTGATCATCACCGGGAGCACTCCCGCCTGCCGGCAGCGGTCGACCGCCTCCCCTGCCTCCGGGCGAGGCGGGTCGATCATCCCCACGAGCCCGAGGAGCGTGAGCTCGCGCTCGGCATTCTCGTGGGTCGCCTGCGAACGGCGGGCAACTGCGAGCACACGCAGCGCCTCGCCGGCGAGCTCCCTCGCGGCGTCGAGGACGGCTGCGCGCCCGGCGTCGTCGAGCTCGACCTCCCCGGCGTCCGTCACGTGCTTCACGCAGTCGTCGAGGAGCACCTCGGGAGCGCCCTTGGCGTACGCGACGACGCCGTCGCCGCTTCGGTGGAGGGTCGTCATGCGCTTGCTCTCGGAGGTGAAGGGGATCTCGTCCACGCGCGGGAACGCCGCGTCGAGCTCGGCGCGGTCGAGGCCGAGCTTGGCGGCGGCGACGACGAGCGCCCCCTCGGTCGGGTCGCCGCGGACGTGCCAGCCTCCGCCGTCCCCGTCGCGGAGGAGCCGGGCGTCGGAGGCGAGCGCCGCCGCCCGGAGCAGCTCGAGGACCGGCCCCGGAGGCTCGACGGGCGTCCCGTCGCGGAGCAGCTCCCCCTCCGGCTCGTAGCCTGCGCCCGAGAGCTCGAGGAGCTCGCCGGCGACGAGGAGCTTGCGCACGGTCATCTCGTCCTTCGTGAGCGTGCCCGTCTTGTCGGTGCAGATGACGGAGACGCTCCCCAGCGTCTCGATCGCCGGCAGGCGGCGAACGAGCGCGTTGCGCCGCGCCATCCGTTGCGCCGCGAGCGTGAGCGAGATGGTGACGACGGCCGGAAGGGCCTCGGGGACGACGGCCACCGCGAGGGCCGTCCCGAAGAGGAGCATGTCGAGGAGCGGCTCGTCGCGCAGGACGCCGAGGCCGACGACGAGGAGCACGACGACGATCGCCGCCCGCGCGAGGAGCATCCCGACGCGGTCGAGGCTCAGCTGGAGCGGCGTCTTCGCCCGCTCGATCGTGCCGAGCATCTGCGCGATGCCGCCGAACTCCGTCTGCATGCCCGTGCCGACGACGACCGCGCGTCCCCGCCCGTAGGCGATCGCGGTTCCCGAGTAGACCATGTTCGTCCGGTCGCCGACCGGCAGGTCGGACTCGTCGCACGCGTCCGCCTGCTTCTCCACGGGGAGCGACTCGCCCGTGAGCGCCGCCTCCTCGACCCGCAGGTTGACGGCCTCGACGACCCGTCCGTCCGCGGGCACCTTGTCGCCGGCGTGCAGCAGGAGGACGTCGCCTGGGACGAGCTCCCGCGCGGCGACGTCGACCTCCTCGCCGTCCCGGACGACGACGGCCGTGGGAGCCGCCATGCGCCGGAGCGCCTCGATCGCTCGCTCCGCCCGGACCTCCTGCACGAACCCGAGCACCGCGGCGAGGAGCACGATCACGCCGATCACGATCGCCTCGGTCGCGTGCCCGAGGGCGATCGAGAGACCGACCGCCACGAGCAGGATGAGGATGAGCACGTTCTTGAACTGCTCGAGGAAGATCCGCCAGGGCCGGACGGCCCCTGCGGCCTCGAGCTCGTTGGGCCCGTGCTCCTCCAGGCGGCGCCTCGCCTCTACGGCGGTCAGGCCCTGGTCCGGCCGCGTGGCCAGCCGGTCCGCGATCTCTTCGACGGCGAGCGTGTGCCAGGCGCCGGGAGAGGGCGCAACGGCCTTCCGGCCCTCGGCCGCGACGGAGGTCGCCGTCCTAGCCATCGGCCGGCGCCTCCAGCTCGCTCGTCGACCGGTGCTCGACGACCAGGACGGAGCAGCGAGAGCCGTGCACCACCCGCTCGGCGAGGCCGTCGCGCCGGCGGCCTCGCGGCGGAGCGCGGCCGACGAGGATGAGGCTGTGCACGGTCGACGCGCCGACGACCGCGTCGAGGAGCGACCCCGGGTGGAGCAGCGCGTCGTCGCGCTCCGCGCGGAGGAGGGCGAGGTCGACGCCGTCCGCAAGCCCGATCGCGGGGACGACCTCGCGCCCGAGCCGACCGGCGAGCGCCCGGGCGGCCCCCTCCGCGGCCAGCGACTCGCTCGACCCGTCGACGCCGACGACGATCCGGTCCGGGGGCGCGGGCCCCCAGCCCGGCCGCGCGATGAGGACCGAGCACGCGAGGTCATGCAGCGCCTCGACCTCGTGCCCGCCGAAGGTCAGCGCGCCGAGCCGGCGGTGCGGCCGGACACCGACCGCGATCAGTGTCCCGCGCCGGCGCCGGCACTCACCGTCCAGGAGGCGGACGAGGCTTCCCGGCGCGAGCAGCGCCTCGTCGGCGTCGACGAGCTCCCGCGCGCGCTCCAGCCCCGTCGAGGTGCCCGCGTGGAGATCGTTCTCCGCCTTGGCGGCGAAGAGGCCCGCGTGCGTGGCCTTGTGCCGCTCGACGGCGGCCAGGAGGACGAGCCGGCCGCTCGGAGCGCGCAGCACGCCCGCCTGGGCGGCGGCAACGAGGCTCTCGTCGGTGGCGTCGATGCCGACGAGGACCGTGTCGAAGACGGCGGGACCAGCCGCTGCGAGGCTGTCGGGCTCCAGGGCTCTACGTGGGCGCACCTCACTCACCTCCGAAGGAGTCGTTGCCGAGGTCCTTCGTAGGTCTTTCCCGCCCGTATCCGGGCCGCTCCGCCGGGCCAGCCGGCCGGAATGACGACGCAGCGCCTGGGGATACTCCCCTACTTGCCGAACACGATACCGGGTCCGGCGGCACCGCCGTTCTTTCGCCAAACCCTCCTACTAGGTAGGGACGCCGGCGAAGATGGGTAGCGGGCACCGATGACGCGGCTCCGGCGCGCCCCTAGCCTCTCCCTCGATTCCGACACAGGGAGACACCATGACTCAGATGATCGAGACCGCCGCGCCGGACCTGGGCGCGGTCAAGCAGAAGCAGCAGGCGGCCTGGTCGAGCGGCGACTTCTCCGTCGTGGCCGCGCGGATCGTGCTCACGGCCGAGCACCTCGTGGACACGGCCGACCTGCGGGCCGGCTGGCGCGTCCTCGACGTCGCCACCGGCAGCGGCAACGCGGCCATCGCCGCGGCTCGGCTCGGCTGCGAGGTCGTCGGCGTCGACTACGTGCCGTCGCTTCTCGAGCACGGCCGCGCGCGCGCTGCCGCCGAGGGGCTCGACGTCGAGCTCCTCGAAGGCGACGCCGAGAGCCTGCCCTTCGCGGACGCGTCGTTCGACGCGGTCACGTCCGTGTTCGGCACGATGTTCGCCCCCGACCACGCGCAGACCGCCGCCGAGATCCTTCGCGTCAGCCGTCCCGGCGGCACGATCGCCCTGGCCAGCTGGACGCCGGAGGGCTTCATCGGCCACCTCTTCCGCACGGTCGCGGCGCACGTTCCCCCGCCTGCAGGCGTGCAGTCGCCCATGCTCTGGGGCACCGAGGCGCACCTCCGCGGCCTCTTCGGCGCGGGGATCCACTCGCTCGAGGTCGCGGAGCGGACCTTCACGTTCCGGTTCCGCTCGGCCGAGGAGCTCGTCTCGTTCTTCCGCACCTGGTACGGCCCGACGCTGAAGGCCTTCGCGGCCCTCGAGGGCGAGGCGCGGGACGCGCTCGAGCTCGACCTGGTCGCGCTCGCCAACCGCTTCGACCGGCTCGGCGGCGGCGGCGCGATCGCCATCCCGGCCACCTACACGGAGGCGGTCGCGGTCAAGCGCTAGTCACGCCGAGGTCCGCGGCGCGCCGGACAGCGTCCCGGCGCGTCGCGGCCCCCAGCTTCCGCAACACGGCGGCCACGTGGTGCTCCGCTGTCCGCTGGGAGACGACGAGGCGCTCGGCGATCTCGGCGTTCGTCGAGCCCTCGGCGAGGAGCTCCAGGACCTCCAGCTGGCGCGCGGTGAGCCCCGCCGGGTTGGCGCGGGTCGCCTCGCGCGGCCCCTGCGGGACGCGGAGCCCGAGGTCGCGCATCCGACCCGCCACCCGCCTCGCCAGGGGCTCGGCGCCGAGCCCGCGGGCGATCGCGAGCGCCTCGGCGAGCGCCTCCTCGCCGTCGAGGAGCGACAGCACGAGCGCACGGTCGTACGCCCACCCCACCTCGCCGAACGCCTCGGCGGCGGCCGCCCAGTCGCCCCGGAGCATGGCCGCGTGCGGGGCCGGAGCCTCAACCTCGAGCCGGACGTCGACGCCCGCGACGACCGCCCAGGCCGCGATCCTCGTCCCGAACCGGCCCGGAGGGCTGACCTCCGCGAGGAACCGCTCGAGCCGCTCCGCCGGCAGCGGCGCCCCGGCCGTCAGGGCGAGCTCCGCGGCCAGCTCGAGGACCGGCCCGATCCGCTGCGGCTCGCCCGTGCGCTCGGCCTGGGCCTCGACGTCGGCGAGCAGCCCGGCCGCGTCCGGGTCGCCCCGGCGGACGGCCAGCTCGGCGAGGACGGTCTTGTCGAGGAGCTGAACGACGCTGGAGCCCCACTCGAGCTTGTCCCGCAC
>DASPGT010000167.1:0-11343 GCA_035620475.1 Gaiellaceae bacterium
CCTGTTCGTCCTCCGCTTCCGCCGCGAGAACGGCCGGGTCGTGTCCGCGGTGCACGGGGGAGACGTCTACCGGCGCGAGGGTGTCCCTCCTGCCCCCATTCCACTCGCGCCCGCAGAATGGCACGCCTTCACCGGCCACTACCGGGCGTACAACCCCTGGTACTCGAACTTCCGCGTCGTCCTCCGCGAAGGGGAGCTGCTCGTAATCTTCCCCTGGGGCCTGGAGCTGCCTCTCGAGCACCTGCCGGATGGCGCCTTCCGGGCCGGCGAGGACTGGTCGCCCGAGCGCCTCCGGTTCGACGCGGTCGCCGACGGCAAGGCCCTGAGGGTGGACTTCTCCGGCGAGGCCTACTACCGGCTCCCGTGAGCTCTTGGGGTCAGATCTTGCAGGGCAGCAAACCTGCCGGAACTTCACGCTCATCCGCCAGGAAGAGGCAGGTTTGCGCGGATGCAAGATCTGACCCCAGGGCTTCAGACGTGGTCACGCGGGAAGCGGTGCATCCAGGTGCGCGCGATGATCGTCTCCCCGCGCTCGGAGACCTCGAGCCGGGTCGTGACGTGGAAGGCCTCGGCATCGCAGGTCATCGCACTCGTCACCTCCGCGCGCATGCTCCAGTCGCCGCGGCCCATGGCGGTCGTCGCGCGGAAGCGCACCTCCGCGGAAAGCGGGTCGCCCTCGCGGATCGCGTAGACCGTGTGGCTCGCGTCCGACGTCGCCAGGTCGGCGTCCACGAGCCGGAGCGAGCCGCCGAGATCCCAGTCGAACACCTGCTCGACGAGCCCGGTGGCGATGTCGCGGCGGAGTGAGCGGCCACCGGTCGCGCCGGCGACCTCCTCGACGGCGAGCTTGGCCGACTGCTCCGGCTCGCCGAACTCCGGCAGCCCGGCGTCCTCCGGACGCGGCGGGCGCTCCGGCAGCTCGGCCCGGCCGGCGTGAACGGTCAGGGTCACGGGCTCCGGCGAGGGCCAGGCCCAGGGCCAGTACGTCGGTGAGACGGCGAGGCGCAGCCGGTGGCCGGCCGGAACGGCGTACGCCGTGACGTCGAGCGGCACCCGCACCTCGTAGCGGCGGCCCGGCACGAGCGGCTCCGGCTCGGCATGGCTCTCGCGGTGCGTCAGGTTGAGGACGCCGCGCGTGATGAGCGCCGACGTCCCGTCCGGGAACACGTCGCAAAGGCGGACGGCGACGAGCGCCGACGGGCGGTCGACCGAGAGCTCCAGCACGGCCGCCGGGAAGCCGAGGAGCTCGAGCGGCTCCGCCAGCGGACCGGAGTCGAAGGCGAGCGAGAGCGCGTCGTCGGGCCGCTGGTCGCCGGCCAGGTCGGCCGACTGGCCCTCGGCGCACCAGACTCCGGCCTCGGTCCCGCAGGACTGGACGCCGAGGAGCGCGCGCGGCACCCGCACCGGCAGCTCCCAGACGTCGGTCGCGATCCGCGGGGACGGCCAGGCCTCCTCGGCGACCCACCTTCCCGGCCGCACGTCGTACATCGGCCGCGGCTCCACCGAGTCCTGCATCCAGACGCGCAGCATCGGCTCGGCCATGACGCCGTTCTCCACGCCCTTGAGCCAGTGGTCGAACCAGCGCACGGTCTCCTGGAGGAAGCCGATCGACGGCCCCGGGAGCGCGTCCTCTGGGAACGCGTGCGCCCAGGGCCCGATGAGCCCCTTGCGCGGCCCGGAGAGCCCGGCGAGGAGGCGCGGCACCGCGTTCGTGTAGCCGTCCGCGAAGCCGCCCACCGCGTAGACCGGGCACTCGACGGCCGCGTAGTCCTCGCAGACGGAGCCGTGCCGCCAGTACGCGTCGCGCCGCTGGTGGCCGAGCCAGTGCCCGATCCACGGCTCCAGGGCCTCCAGGCGCCCGAGCCAGGCCTCGCGCCAGCCGTCCCCGTAGAGCCGCGGGTCGGGCGGCCGCGCGTTCCAGGTCAGCATCGACGAGGACCAGTGGAGCATGTCGAGGCCGAGGACGCAGCCGCCGCGGTAGTGGACGTCGTCCGCGTAGCGGTCGTCCGTCGAGCAGAGCGTCATGATCGCCCCGAGCCCGGGCGGGCGGAGCGCGGCGATCTGGAGGGCGTTGAAGCCGCCCCAGGAGATCCCCCAGAGACCGAGAGCGCCGTCGCACCACGGCTGCTCCCGAACCCAGGCCAGGATCTCGAGCGCGTCGTCCAGCTCCTGCTGCGTGTACTCGTCGGTGAGCACGCCGTCGGACTCGCCCGTACCGCGCATGTCCACGCGGACCGCCGCGTAGCCGAACCCGGCGAGGTACGGCTGGCGCTGCGAGTCGCGCACCGCGGTGCCGTCCACCTTCCGGTAGGGGAGGTACTCGACGACCGCCGGCACCGGGTCGTCCTCGGCGTCCTCGGGGAGCCAGATGCGGGCGGCCAGGCGGGTGCCGTCGGAGAGGTGCAGCCAGGTGTGCTCGATCTCCCGCACCCGCCGCGGGAAGTCCGTGCGGACGCGCGCCACTACGTGGCGGCCGCGGACTCGAGCACGAGCCGCTCGCGCCGGTACGGGAGCGGGAGCGCCGGGTTCTCGGAGTCGATCTCCCGCGCGAGCCGGTGCCCGTCGAAGATCGCCTCGGCGATGATCCGCGGCGCCACGCAGTCGCCGATCCGGAAGACCGCCTCGATGCCCTCCGCGGCGAGCGCGCTCCCGTCGGCCCTGAGCTCCCGGTAGAGCGCGTCGTCGGAGAGCCGCTGCGTGACCAGGACGACCGCGTCCGCCTCCAGCTCGACCGGGTCGCCGAACTGGCCGGTGGCCGCCAGGCGCCCCGGCTCGATCCCGGTCAGCATCGTCCCCGGCCGCTGCCGGATGCCGAGGTCGTGGAGGTGCTGGCGCAGCAGCGTCCCCTCCAGCGTCTCGTCGCAGACGGGGGCGACGCGGTCGTGCGGGGTGACGATCTCGACGTCGCGGCCCTCCGCCCGCAGCCGCTCGGCGAGGCCGGCGCCCATGAAGTAGCCCTCGGCGTCGAAGACGACGATCCGGCCGCCGGGCGCCTCCTTCCCCTCCAGCATGACCTGCTCCGGGGTGAGGATGTGCGGGAGCGAGGCGTCGGCGCCCGGAATCGCCTCGTGCGTGACGAAGTTGAGCCCGTCGCCGGCCCAGTGGGAGCCGGTGGCGACGATAACCAGCTCGGCCCCGTACTCGCGCACGTCCTGCGCGGTCAGGCGGGCGCCCGTGATCACCTCGACGTTGCCGAGCTTCTCGAGCTGCACGGTGCGCCAGTTGAGGACGCGGCCCCACTCGCCGAGACCGGGAAGCTTCGGCACCCACCGGGCAGTGCCGCCGATCTCGGCCTCCGCCTCGACGAGGTGGACGCGGCGGAAGCCGCGCCTGCCGAGGACGATCGCGCACTCCATCCCCGCCGGCCCCGAGCCGACGACCAGGACGTCGCGGTCGCGGTTCTCGGCCGGCTCGAAGCGCTCCGGGTGCCAGCCGCGGCGGTACTCCTCGCCCGCGGTCGCGTTCTGGGTGCAGCCGATGTGGTTGCCCTCCTCCGCCTTCAGCACGCAGACGTTGCAGCCGATGCACTCGCGGATCTCGCCGTAGCGGCCCTCCTCGACCTTCGCGGGGAGGAAGGGGTCGGCGATCGAAGGCCGCGCGGCGCCGATCAGGTCCCAGGCGCCGGAGCGGACGATCTCGGCCATGCGGTCCGGGTTGGTCAGCCGCCCGACGCCGACGATCGGCTTCGCGGTCGCCTCGCGCACGCGGCCGGTCCACTCGAGCTGGTAGCCCTCCTCGAAGAACCGCGACGGCCCCGAGTCCTTCGACCACTCGAGGATGGAGCCGACGTTCACGTCCCACAGGTCGACGAGGTGGTCGGCGAGGCGGATGAAGCCGAGCCCTTCCTCCAGCTCGACGCCGGCCGGGCCGAGCGCCTCGACGCAGAAGCGGACGGCGATCGCGCAGTCGTCGCCGACGGCGTCGCGTACCTCCTCCAGGGTCTCCAGCCAGAAACGGGCGCGGTTCTCCAGGGAGCCGCCGTAGGCGTCGGTGCGCTTGTTGTAGAAGGGCGAGAGGAACTGCAGCGGCAGATACGAGTGGCCGCCGTAGACGTAGACGATGTCGATGCCCGCGTCGCGGACGAGCTTCGCCGCGCGCACCCAGTCCGCGCGGACCCGCTCGATGTCCTCGGCCTCCATCGCCTTGGGCACGACGGAGGCGTAGTAGTCGCTGGCGATCTGCGAGGGCCCGATTGCCGGCCAGCGCGACTCCCGCGTGTTCCCGTGGACGCCGCCGTGCGTCAGCTCGACGCCGGCGAGCGAGCCGTGGGCGTGCGCCTCCTCGGCGAGGAGGGCGAGGTTCCGCGCGTCGTCGGCGTCCCAGACGCGCTGCGAGACGACCGGCCAGAAGTCGGAGTCCGGCGCGATCAGTGCCTCCTCGGTGCAGACCGCGGCCCAGCCGCCCTCGGCCTTCATCCCGCGGAAGCGGGCGTGCGAGCCCGGCTTCTCGCTGCCGAAGCCCGTGCAGTGGGGCACCTGGTAGAAGCGGTTGCGGAGGGTCTTGGGGCCGATCCGGACCGGCTCGAAGAGGATGTCGTGGCGGGGATCGCGGCCCATGGGCCTGGATAGGATCGCTGCTGTGGCGCAGACGGTCAAAGCGCGTACGGGCGGGAGCCTGGTCGCGGAGAGCCTGGAGGCGCTGGGCGCGGAGGTCGCGTTCGGCGTCCCCGGCATCCACGCGCTGGCGATCTGGGAGGGCCTGCGGACGAGCTCGATCAGGACGATCGGGGTCCGCACCGAGCTTTCGGCGGGATTCGCCGCGGACGGCTACGCGCGGACGAGCGGGAGGCCCGCGCCGCTCCTCCTCTCCACCGGCCCCGGCGCGCTCATCTCGCTGGCGGCGCTCATGGAGGCGGCGAGCGCGCACGTCCCCGTCGTGGCGATCGCGAGCCAGATCCCCCGCGAGCTGATCGGCGCCGGCCGGGGGTTCCTGCACGAGCTGCCCGACCAGCTCGCCTCGTTCGCACCGGTCGTGAAGTGGGCCGCGCGGGCCGAGGGCGCCGCGGAGATCCCGGAGCTCCTGGCCGAGGGCTGGCGCCGCGCCTTGACGCCGCCGAGCGGGCCTGTCTTCGTCGAGATTCCCGTGGACCTGCTCGCCGGCGAGACCGGCGCGCTCCCCGGGGAGCTGGACCCCGAGCCCGAGCCGCTCCCGCTGCCCGACGCCTCAGCACTCGACGAGGCGGCGTACGCGCTCGCAAACGCCATGGAGCCGGCCGTCTGGGCGGGCGGCGGAGTGCTCCGCTCCGGCGCGTGGGAGGAGCTGCGCGCGGTCGCGGAGCGGCTGGGTGCGCCGGTGGCGACGACGTACATGGGCAAGGGCGCCTTCCCGGAGGACGACCCGGCCGCCGTGGGAACGGCGCTCGACGAGCAGGCCGTCCGCGAGCTCCTCGGCAGCGCGGACGTCCTCCTCGCCGTCGGCACGGAGCTGGGCGCAGAGACGACCGGACAGTACGGGCTCGAGCTCTCCGGACTGCTGATCCACGTGGACGCCGACCCGCGCCGGATCGGCCGGACCTACGAGGCCCTCGGGCTCGCCGGCGACGCGAAGGCCGTGCTCGCCGCGCTCGCCGAGCGGCTCCCCGGCCCGGCCCGCGAGGACGCAGCCGGGCGCGTCGCCGCGGTCCACGAGCGGATCGCGGAGGTGCGCGGCGAGCCGGAGCTCGGCCTGCTCCAGGCGATCCGCGAGACCCTCCCCCGCGACGCCGTCACCGCATGGGACATGACCATCCTGGCCTACTGGGCGGCGGCGCACTTCCCCGTCTACGAGCCGCGGACGTTCCACTACCCGCTCGGCTCCGGGACGCTCGGCTACGCGTGGCCCGCGGCCCTCGGAGCGTCGCTCGCCGCCCCCGGGCGCCGCGTGCTCGCGATCGCCGGCGACGGAGGCTTCAACTACGGGATCGCCGAGCTCGCCGCCGCGCGCCAGCACTCGCTCGACGCGAAGCTCCTGCTCGTCGACGACGGCGGCTACGGGATCCTGCGCGAGTACCAGCGCGACCAGTTCGGGGAGATCACGGACGTCGACCTCGTCGAGCCCGACTTCCGGGCGCTCGTCGAGGCCTTCGGCGTCCCGGTCGTCTCGGTGGAGCCGGACGGGCTCGCCGAGGCGCTCGCGGCCGCCTTCGCCGAAAGGGGCCCGGCGGTGGTGCACCTGCGGGCGTTCCCGGAGATGTGGTCGTGACGGACTGGAAGCGCATCGTCAGGCCCTCGCTCCCCGGCCTCGAGCCGTACCGGCCCGGGGCGAGCCTGGAGGAGCTGAAGGAGCGCTACGGCCTCGACGAGATCGTCAAGCTGAACTGGAACGAGGGCCTGGAGGGCCCCTTCCCCGGCGTCGAGGAGGCCGTCGCCGACGAGCTTCAGCGCGCGTGGATCTACCCGGCCGAGGCGTATGCGGACCTGCGCGAGCGGGTGGCCGGCTGGCTGGGCACGACGCCCGAGCGCATCGTCCCGAGCCACGGGATCCAGGCGCTGATCGCCACGGTCGTCCACGCCTTCCTCGAGCCGGGGGACGCGGTCGTCCAGACGAGCCCTACCTACGGGCTCTACGCGACCACGTCCGCGGCCGCGGGCGCGCGCGTCGTCGACGTGCCGAGCCGCGACCTCCGCCACGACGTCGACGCACTCGCGGCGGCGGCGCGCGAGCACGACGCACGCCTGGTCTGGCTCTGCGACCCGAACAACCCCACGGGCTCGCTGGTGACGGGCGAGGAGTGGGAGCGGCTCCTGGCGGGTGTCCCCGACCGGTGCGCGATCGTCGTCGACGAGGCCTACGTCGAGTACGTCGACCCGTCGGCGCGCCTCGACCGCGTCCACGACGTCGAGGCGGGCCTTCCCGTCATCGTCATGCGCACGTTCTCGAAGATCTTCGGGCTCGCCGGCCTCCGGCTCGGCTACGCGGTCGTGGACGGGCCGCTCGCCGAGATGATCGACGTCGTCCTCGAGCCCTTCAACGTCAACCGGGCCGCCCTGGCCGCGGGTCGGGCGAGCCTGCTCGAGGCCGACCTCGTCGACGTACGCCGCCTGGCCAACGACGCCGGGCGGGAGCGGCTCGCGGAGCGGCTGCGGGAGGCCGGCGCGACGCCGTATCCCTCGCAGGCGAACTTCCTCCTCGTCGACGTCGGCGTCGACGACGTCGCCCTCACCGAGGGTCTCGCGCGCCGCGGCTTCCTGGTGCGCGCCGGCAGCGAGTTCGGTCTCGCCGGCCACGTCAGGATCACGACCGGGCCGGTGCCGCTGATGGAGCGCGTAGCCTCCGAGCTGGTGAGCGTCCGCGCCCGGCCCCCCCTGGACTCAGTCGCTCCCTGAGCCCTCCGGGAGAGCGGGCTCTCCCGCCCCGTCGCCCTCCGGCTCGGCCGCGGCGAGCACGCGCAGAGCCTCGACCGGGAGGTGGACCTGCACGGGCGTCCCCTGCTCGTACGGGAGAACCCTGCCGGTGTTCGGCACGAGCACCTGGAGCACGTCGCCCGTGGCGAGGCGGACGATCACCTGCACCGCCGAGCCGACATAGACGAGGCGCTCGACCATGCCCGGGAGACGGTTGGGACCCGAGTCGGCCTCACGCGGCTCGAGCTCGACCCGTTCCGGCCTGATCACGATCTTCGCCGGGCCGGTGACGTCGATCTCGCCGCTCCCGGCGGCGAGATCGAACGTGTCGGCCCGCACCTGACAGCGGCCGTCGCGGACGCCCCGCGCCGTTGCGTCCATGAGGTTGGAGACGCCGAGGAAGTCGGCGACGAACAGCGTCTCCGGGTCCTCGTAGACGTCCTGCGGGGCGCCGAGCTGCTCGACCTTGCCGCCGTTCATGACGGCGAGGCGGTCGGACATGGTCAGCGCCTCCTCCTGGTCGTGAGTCACGTAGATGAACGTGATCCCGACCTCCCGCTGGAGCGACTTCAGCTCGATCTGCAGCGCCTTCCGAAGCTTGGCGTCGAGCGCTCCGAGCGGCTCGTCGAGCAGGAGGACCGAGGGGTTGAGCACGAGCGCTCGCGCAAGCGCCACGCGCTGCTGCTGCCCGCCCGAGAGCTCCGACGGCTTCCGGCCCTCGAGGCCGCTCAGCTGCACGAGCTCGAGCGCCTTCAGGGCCCGCTCCTTCACCTCGCTCTTCGGCCGCTTCGCCCGCCGGAGACCGAAGGCGACGTTGTCGAAGACGTCCAGGTGCGGGAAGAGCGCGTAGTTCTGGAAGACGGTGTTCACGTTCCGCTTGTGCGGAGGCGTGTAGGCGACGTCGGTCCCGTCGAGCAGGATGCGGCCCTCCGTCGGCTGCTCGAACCCGGCGATCATCCGAAGCGTGGTCGTCTTCCCGCAGCCGGACGGCCCGAGCAGGGAGAAGAACTCACCGGCTTCGACCTCGAGGTCGACGTGGTCCACCGCGGTGACCTCGGCGAACCGCTTGGTCAGACCGACGATGCGTATCTCTCCCCGTGCCATCTCGCCTCCCAAGCTCAGATCTCCAGGGCGCCCCTGTCCTTCGCGGCCGACGGCCCCGCCCGGCGCTCGCCGCGCGTGAAGGCGCGCCAGACGAGGAAGCCGAGCGTGACCGATGCCAGCGTGAGCACCATCATGATCGTCGCGATCGCGTTCGTGGACGGGAGCGGCGCCGCCCGCGTGGCGCTGTAGATCTTGACCGGCACGGTGTCCGTCTCGCCGCCCTTCGAGAGCCACTGGCTGATGACGAAGTCGTCGATCGAGATCGCGAAGACGACCGCCGCGCTCGCGACGATGGCGGGCATGAGCAGGGGCAGGAGGACGCGGGTGAGCGCCGAGGTCGGTGAGGCACCGAGATCGGCGGCCGCCTCCTCGTACTGTCTGCCTATGGAGAAGAGCCGTCCGCGCACGATCACGACGACGAACGAGATCGAGAACGTGACGTGGCCGAGGATCTGGGCGGTCGTGCCGGTGCCGATGAACGTGAACACCTCGGTGAAGAGGAGCAGGAGCGAGACGCCCATGACGATCTCGGGCGTCACGAGCGGGAACAGCATGAGGAAGTTCGAGCTGCCCGATCCGCGGCCGTGCCAGCGCGCCAGGCCGATCGCGAGCAGCACGCCGATCGGCGTGGCGATCACCACGTCGGCGACAGCCAGCTTGAGGCTCTGCGCCATTGCGTTGCGAAGCGTCGGGTCGTGCCAGACGGAGTCGACCGGGTCGCCCCAGTACCAGCGGGTCGAGAACCCTTCCCAGTGCGTGCGCGAGCGCGTGGCGTTGAAGGAGAACTGGACCGCGATCAGCACCGGGACGATCGACCAGACCACGTAGAGCCAGGTGAAGGCGGCGAGGAAGCGCGGCCGCCCCCACGGGTTCCCGAGCCAGCCGCGGAACCGGCTCCAGGTCGAGAGCCGCGGAGCGGCCGGCGACTCGGCGACGGAGGTCATGGCGTGCGCTCCTCCCGCGTCGCCTTGTGGATCGTCCACAGGTAGTAGCCCATGATCAGGGTGAGGAAGGCGGAGAGGACGACCGTGATCGCCGCGCCGATCGTCGGCTGGGGCCCTCCGTGGAAGTAGAAGTCGATCTGGTTTCCGATCATCGAGGTCGTCGGCGCCTCGGAGACGATGTTCGGGGTGTAGTAGTCGCCGAACATCGGCAGCGCGATGAGGACCGCCCCGCCGAGGATCCCGAACTTCGACAGGGGCAGGGTGACGTGGAGGAAGGCTCTGAAGCGGCTCGCGCCCAGGTCGCGCGCTGCTTCGAGATGGCTCCGGTCGATCCGGTCGAGAGCCGCGAACAGCGGCAGGATGAGGAAGGGGATGTAGCCGTAGACGAGCGCGAGGATCACGGTGGACGGCCGGCCTCCCAGCCAGTCGCGAGGCTCGCTCAGGATGTGGGTGGAGGTGAGGACCCGGTTTACGTATCCGTCCGGCGCGAGGAGGTTCACCCAGGCGAGCATCCGCATCAGGTAGTTGATCCAGAGCGGGGCGATCACGAGGATCAGGAGGAGGGCCTTCGTCCGCCCTGCGAGGCGGGCGATGTAGTAGGCGACCGGGTAGCCGATCAGGAGGCTGAGGCCGACCGCGACGGCGACGTACTGGAGCGTCCGGAGCGCGACGTCGGTGAGATTCCCGCCGGGGCCGAGCCGGTGGATGACCTCGTTCAGCCAGCCGACGTTCCACTCGAGCGGGTTCCAGATCGGGACGGCCTGAAAGAGGATCGGGTCGACCGTGCCCAGCGCCACCGCCAGCACCGTGTAGAACGGCACGAGGAAGAGGACGATCAGCCAGACGACGCCCGGGAGCGCGAACCCGGGCCAGAGCCAGCGCCGGTACACGGATTCCCTCTAGCTTCCTCCGGCCAGGAAGTCCGAGTACCCGTTCTGCCAGAGCGCTTGCCCTGCCTGCGTCAGCGTCATGTACTGCAGCGAGTCGGGGCCGAAGTCGTCGTTCGTGAGGACGCTGTTCGCCAGGTTCTCCGGCACGACCCCGTCCGACACGAGGGAGCCCGGGTCGATCTCGTTGATCGGCGGCTGGTACCCGTTGAAGTCGACGAAGTTCTCGTAGGAGACGCCGTTGTCGAGCATGAAGTTGAGGAAGTGGTGCGCGAGCACCGGCTTCTTCGTCGTGGTGCAGATCGAGAAGCAGTCGTTCTGCACCGGAACCGAGCCCTTGTCCGCCTTCCAGTACGACAGGACGGTGGGCGGCGTCCCCTTCGGCAGGTAGTAGATGGAGGCGGCGATCATGTCGCCCGACCACGCCTGGTTCAGGTACGCCCTTCCTTCGGGAACCGTCTGGTACTGGAGATCGCCGATCTTGACGTTGCAGATCCCGTAGAGCTCCTTGAGGTCAGCCACCGCCTGGTCGATCAGGGCCGGATCCTCGGTGTTGATGTCCATATGGCCCTTGCGCAGGAGCGCCATCCCGATGGTCTCGCGCTCCTCGCTCAGCACGGCGGTCTTGCCCGCGTAGGCCTCCGCCTCCCAGAAGATGTCCCAGGGCTGCGGCATGGCCGCGATGTCCTCGGTGACGTGGTCGTTCCGCCACGCGATCCCCGTCGCGTAGCACGTGTAGGGAACGGTGTAGTGGGAGTCGACGTCGTAGAACGGGCTCACGAGCTCGGGCCAGACGTTCTTCGCGAGGTTGGGAACGTAGTCGAGGTTGATCGGCTTGATCAGCCGCCCGGCGACCGCGAGGTCGAGGTTGTCGGGGGTCATCTCCATGACGTCAGGCTGCACCGCACCGGAGGCGAGCCGCTGGATCCCCGAGGCGATGTTGTCGAACGGCGTGTACTGGACCTTGACCCCGTACTCCTTCCCGAACTCGTTCAGGAGCTTCTTGTAGAAGTAGTCCGGGTAGTTGTAGACGGTGAACGTT
The DNA here is from genome assembly GCA_035620475.1 of Gaiellaceae bacterium. Classification (GTDB taxonomy): domain Bacteria; phylum Actinomycetota; class Thermoleophilia; order Gaiellales; family Gaiellaceae; genus JAIBJN01. The sequence continues at coordinate 11,300 of DASPGT010000167.1, forward strand.
CCGCCGGTCTCGGGCTCGAGGCCGGACTCGATCGGGTCCTCCCA
>DASPGT010000168.1:0-19184 GCA_035620475.1 Gaiellaceae bacterium
ACACGGCATCCGTCTCCGCGAGCTCCTCCCAGGGCAGCGGATCGCCGCCGCCGGGGACGTGCTTCTCGCCGAGGATCGTGATCGTGCGCTCGCCGCGGGCGTCCACGAAGGTGAGGCCGCGGCGCTGGGGCTCGGGGTGCCGCCTCGCCTCGACGCGCACGCCGAGCCCGCCGAGCTGGGCGAGCGCGGCCTCCCCCAGCTCGTCCCGGCCGAGCGCGGTGTAGAGCGTGCACGAGTCGGCCAGGCTCGCCAGCCGCACCGAGGCGACGCCTCCACCGCCGGCGGCCTCCGCCCACGACTCGCTCGCCTGGATGATCTCGCCGGCGAGCGGGACCCGCTCGACGCGGGCGAAGTCCACCCACTCGACGTGCCCGACCACGGCGGTGCGCATCGATGCAGTCTCACATCTCGGCGGCGCTCCGCGTTTCAACGGATGATGCAAGCCGTGGCCGCGATCCCGCCCTTCGAGCGCTTCTACGAGGAGCGCAAGGACGAGATCTTCGGCTACCTCGCGCGCCTCCTCGGGCGCGAGGCCGCGGAGGACGCCTTCCAGGAGACGTTCCTGCGGGCGCTGCGAGCGTACGGACGGCTCGAGCACGGGCGGCACCTGCGGGCCTGGGTGTTCACGATCGCCACGCGGGTCGCCGTGGACGAGCGGCGCCGCGCGACCCCGGTTGTGGAGGCGCCCGACGTGCCGGTGCACGACGAGCGGCCGGTCTACGCCGAGCTCGAGCATCTCGCCGGGGAGCTGCCGCCGACCGAGCGCGCGGCCGTCGTGCTCCGGTACGGCTACGACCTCTCCTACGACGACATCGGCGCCGCGCTGGGCTCGAACGCCGAGGCGGCGCGCGCTGCGGCCTCGTCCGGCGTGCGGCGCCTGCGCAGGAAGGAGGCCTCATGACCACCGTCCCCGACCGCCTCGACCGCAGGTTCCGCGACGCAGCCGCGTCGGCGGGGCTCCTGGACGTGGCCTACGACTTCGCCGACTCCCCGGTCGGGACATTGCTCGTCGCCGCGAGCGGCCGCGGCGTCTGCCGGATCTCCTTCGACCCCGAGCCCGAGCGGGAGCTCGAGGCGCTCGCCCGCGCGTTCGGCGCCCGGGTGCTGCGCGCGCCCGGGCCGGTCGACGAGGCGCGGCGCGAGCTCGACGAGTACTTCGAGGGCGCGCGCCACGCGTTCGACCTGCCGGTCGATCTCTCCCCTCTTCCGGCATTCCAGCGCTCCGTGCTGGAGGAGCTCGTCCGCGTGCCGTACGGCCACGTCGACACCTACGGAGGCCTCGCCGGGCGGATCGGCCGGCCGCGGGCGGCCCGCGCCGTCGGCGGCGCGCTCAACCGCAACCCGGTTCCGATCGTCGTCCCCTGCCATCGCATCGTGGGCGCAAGCGGGAGCCTCGTCGGCTACGCCGGCGGCCTCGAGCGCAAGCGGGCCCTGCTCGGCCTCGAGGGCGCGATCCTCGCGGGCTAGGCGGCCTGGCCGGGGCGGGCGGCCATCCGCCGGAGCAGCTCCCGCCGGACGTCCTCTCCGGTCAGCGTGCCGGCATTGCGCGGGTAGGCGATGACGAGGTGGAGCGCCGGCGCCTCCTCGGTCGGGCCGTCCGGCCCGGCGGCCGGATGCGGCGGCGCGAGCTCCGTGGAGAGCACGATCTCCCCGGTCCGGTAGCCGTGGAGCCGCGCGTAGCACTCCCGCTCGTCGAGCGCCCTCAGCCTCGCGCGCCGTCGAAAGATGCGCACGAAGCGAGGCTACCGCGAGCGGCGGTCGGAGCCCGGGGTCAGATCTTGCATTCCAGCAAGGGACATGTCCGATGCGCGATTGCAAGATCTGACCCCAGGGCGGGCGCCGGGAAGCTAGGCCGCGGATCCATAGCCGCCGCCGCCCGGCGTCTCGATCGTCACGGACTGGCCGGCCTCGAGCGCGCGGGTGACCTTGCCGGGAACCTCGTCGCCGTCGATCAGGTTGCGCCCCGGGGAGCCGGGCTCGCCGCCGCGCGTCCCGCCTGGGCCGCGGGCCCGGCGCTCACTGACGATCGAGACGCGGCAGGGCTCGAGCACCGTGATCTCCCGGATCACCCCGTCACCGCCCCAGAACCGGCCCTTCCCCCCGGAGCCGAGCCGCAGCTCGTAGCGCTCCACGCGGAGCGGGTACGCGAGCTCGAGCGCCTCCACCGGGGTGTTCAGCGTGTTCGACATGGCGACGTGGACGGCCGACGGCCCGTCGGCGGTCGGGCATGCGCCCTGGCCGCCCGCGATCGTCTCGTAGTAGGTGAAGCGGGCGTTCCCGAACGTGAGGTTGTTCATCGTCCCCTGCCCCTGAGCCGGGACGGGAACGGCCTGGCCGAAGGCGCGGAAGAGCACGTCGGCGATCCGGCTCGACGTCTCGACGTTCCCCGCGACGACCGCGGCCGGCGGCCGCGCGTTCACGAGCGACCCCTCGGGCGCCGTCACCGTCACGGGCGCGAAGGCGCCTCCAGACGCCGGGACGTCCGGGTCGGTCAGGCAGCGGACGACGAAGTAGGCGGCCGAGCGCGTCACGGCGATGGGGCAGTTGAGGTTGCCGGCATGCTGGGGGTCGGTGCCGGCGAAGTCGACGGAGACGCTCTCGCCCGCGATCGTGACGGCGGCGCGAAGAATCAGCTCCCCCTCCGGGCCCTCGAGCACGTCCATGGCCTCGTAGCGCCCGTCCGGGAGCTCGGCGATCGCCGCCCGGACGCGCCGCTCCGAGTAGGCGTAGAGCTCGTCCATCGCCTCGGCGACCCGGTCGCGGCCGCGGCGCTCGGAGAGCTCGGCCAGCCGCCGGTCGGCCAGCCGGTGCGCCGCCAGCTGCGCGCGGAGATCGCCGCGGCGCTCGTCCGGGTTGCGCATGTTGGCGAGGAGGATGGTCACGACCTCGTCGGTGAGCCGCACGGGCGGGACGACGAGCCCCTCCTGGTACAGGTCGGTCGAGCCGGCGGGGAGGCTCGCGGGCTCGGCGCCGCCGACGTCGGCGTAGTGTGCGCGCGAGACCGCGTAGCCGAGCTCGGTGCGCGACACGAGCGTCACGTCCGGCAGGTGGGTGCCGCCCGTGAACGGGTCGTTGACGACGAAGATCTCGCCCGGCGCCGGGTCGTGCGCGCGAACGGCCGCGACCGCCTCGGGCATCGCGCCGAGATGGACGGGAATGTGCTCCGCCTGCGCGATCATGCGCCCGTCGGCGGCGAAGAGCGCCGTCGAGCAGTCCCGCCGCTCCTTGATGTTGGCCGAGAACGCCGAGCGGACGAGCACGGCCCCCATCTCCTCGGCCACGGCCCGGAGGGCGCTGCCCAGAACTTGGAGCTCGATTCTCACGGTCCGGTCACGCTCTCGTGAGGATCCACGTGCTATTCCCATCCCTAGCCCCCTCCCACCCGGGGGGAACCCAGCAGGTGGCGCCCTCGAGCTCCACGACGGCCGGCCCGGTCACGGTCGCGGGCTCGCCGCCGGGGAGGGCAAGCTCCGGGCCGGGCGTCACCTCGGCGCTCCGCACGGCGACGAGCTCGAGCGGCCGGTCGCGGTCGGCGTAGCCGTAGCGCTCCTCGTGGGCCCGGTGGAAGGCCTCGGCCGTGTCGCCGCCGAGCGGGACGGTCAGCTCGAACGACTGGCCGCGGTAGCGGAGGTCGACCTCGCCGCCGCCGGGCAAGAGCCCCGCCTCCTCGAGGGGGATGACGTAGGAGCGCACCCGGTCGCGCCGCTCGTCGCTCGCCACCAGGCCGAGCGCAGAGAGGACGCCGGCGGCCGCCGGGACGAGCACCCTCGAGATGCCGAGCTCGTCGGCGAGCTCGCAGGCGTGGAGCGGCCCGGCGCCGCCGAAGGCGACGAGGGCGAAGTCGCGCGGATCGTGGCCGCGCTCGACCGAGACGAGCCGGAGCGCGCGCAGCATCTCGGCGTTCACGACGTCCACCACCGCCTGCGGGTCGAAGTCGCCGAGCGCCAGCTCCGCGGCGGCCCCATCGAGCTCGAGGCCGCCGGCGAGCGCACCGGGAAGGCGTCCCAGCGCGAGGTTGGCGTCGGTCACGGTCGGCTCGAGGCCCCCGCGCCCGTAGCAGGCCGGGCCGGGATCGGCGCCGGCGCTCTGGGGCCCGACGCGCAGATGGCCGCCGGCGTCGCGCCAGACGATCGACCCACCGCCCGCCCCGACCGTCTGCAAGTCGACCGTCGGGAGCCGGATCGGGAAGCCGCCCACCTCGCGCTCGGCCGCCCGCTCGGCTTCGCCGCCCACGATCAGGCAGACGTCGGTCGAGGTCCCGCCCATGTCGAGCGAGATCGCGTTCTCGACCCCGGCGAGGGCGGCGATCCGCGCGGCACCCACGACCCCCGCGGCCGGGCCCGAGACGAGCGCGAGCGCGGGATGTCGCGCCGCCTCCGCGAGCGTGCAGACGCCGCCCGAGGAGCGCATAACCAGCGGCTCGGCCAGCCCCGCCTCGCGGCAGCGGTCGGCGAGCGACCAGAGGTACTGCGCCAGCACGGGGCCGAGGTAGGCGTCGACGGCCGTCGTGGAGGCGCGCTCGTACTCCCGGAACTCCGGCGCCACCTCGTGCGAGGCGACGACGTGCGCGTCGGGCAGGCGCCGTCGTACCTCGTCGGCGACGAGGCGCTCGTGCGTCGAGTCCCGGAAGGAGAAGAGCAGCGAGATCGCCACCGCCTCGGCGTCCAGCTCCGGAAGGGAGTCGAGGTCGAGCGGCTCGACGACACCCTGCGGCCCGACACGCTCGTGCACGGCGACGCAGCGCTCGAGCGGCACGAGCGGCTCGGGATGCCGGTCGCACAGCCGGTAGAGGTGGGCGCGCGTCTGCCGCCGGAGGTGGAGAACGTGCTCGAACCCGGCGGTGCCGACGAAGGCCGTGCGCGCTCCCTTGCGCTCGAGCAGCGCGTTCGTGGCGATCGTCGTCCCGTGCGTGAAGCGCTCGAGCGGGACACGCGTGGCGCCGGCCTCGGCGGCCGCCTTGACCACGGAGTGCTCCTGCCCGCGGACGGTCGGGACCTTCGCCGTGCGCAGCTCGCCGTCCGCCAGGAGCACGGCGTCCGTGAAGGTGCCGCCCACGTCGATCCCGAGGATCGCCACGCGGCCTGTCTAGCAGGCCGGGGAGACGCTACGCCGCGTGACGGCGGCGGTACGAGCGCGCCTTCGTACGGTTTCCGCACACCGCCATGGAACACCAGCGCCGCGAATGGTTCCGGGCGTGGTCGTAGAACGCCCAGCCGCACGGGTCGGCCTGACAGGCCTTGAGACGGCTCCACGTGCCGTCCGTCATCGCCGTCGCCGCGATCGCGACGAGCCGGCCGAGCGCCCCGACGACGCCTGGCGCGGCGGGCTCCAGCCGCGCCTCCCCGGCCGCCTCGAAGCGGAGAGCGAGCCGCGCGCGCTCGGCCGTGCGGGTCAGCGTGGCCGCCGACTCCTCCCGGGCGCGAACGCCGTTGTTCTCGAGCAGGAGCCCGCGGATCGCCTCGCGCAGCTCCCGGGCCGCCGCCACGTCGGCGTCGGTCGCGGACGCCCCGTGCGCGATTCCGTGCTGCTCGAGCCAGCCCGCGAGCGCAGCCGGCGCGGCCAGCGCGTCGGTGCCGTCCTCGAGGTCGGCGGTGTTGACGAAGAGCCGGACGAGCTCGAGCTTCCCCGGCGCGATGTCCCTCATAACCGTCTATGATACCTGACCGGTTACAAGCCACCGGGGAGGCCAAGCATGACCGACGCGCCTTACCGCGTCGCCCATGTGTCCGAGATCGGCACGCCGCAGAGGGAAGAGCCCGGCCGCGCGCGCTGGCGCGCGGTGCGCAGGCACTTCGGCATCGGGTCGTTCGGGATCGCGGCGTACACGGCGGGGGCCGCAGGCGAGGTCTTCACCGGCGACCACACGGAGGCCGACACGCGCCACGAGGAGCTCTTCTTCGTCGCGTCGGGCCGCGCGGCGATCAGCGTCGCCGGCGAGACCGTCGACGCGCCGGCCGGGACGTTCGTGCACGTCCCCGACCCCGAGGTCGTACGCGGTGCGACCGCCCTGGAGCCCGGCACCACGCTGGTCGCCGTCGGCGGCGAGCCGGGCAAGGCCTTCGTCGTCTCGGCGTGGGAGCGGCGCTACGAGGACGATGCCTAGCCCCGCCTGGAGCGCGGAGCTCGCGCTCGCCGGCGCGGGCGGCGAGCCGGTCGACCTGTGGCGCTCGATCCAGTCCCACGGGCTCGTCGACTTGCCGCCGATGCGGATCGACGAGGAAGGGCGCGCGCTCGAGATCACCGTGCCGCTCCCCGGGACGCGGCCCCGCACCGTCAGGATCGAGGACGGGAGGAAGGGGCACGCGCGCGTGACGGTCGCCGGCCGCGCCCCGGGCGCCCGCGCGGCGGACGCCGTGCTCGCCGCCGTCGCGCACGTCCTGCGCCTGGACGAGGACCTCTCCCCCTTCTACGCCGTCGCCTCCGCGGATCCCGACCTCGCCTGGGCGACCCGGGGCGCCGGCCGGCTCGTGCGCAGCCCGACCGTGTTCGAGGAGGTCGTGAAGACCATCTGCACCACGAACTGCGCCTGGTCGGCCACCGAGCGCATGGTCGGCGCGCTCGTCGAGCACCTCGGCGAGCCGGCCGCCGGCGCCGCGGACGGGGCCTACGGCCGGGCCTTCCCCACGCCCGCCGCCATGGCCGCGGCGGAGGAGGCCTTCTACCGCGACGTCGTGCGCGCCGGCTACCGGGGCGCCTACCTGCGCTCGCTCTCGGCCGACGTCGCCTCCGGCGCGCTCGATCTCGAGGCGCTGGGACGTGCCTCGCGGGAGGAGCTCCCCGACGACGACCTCGCGGCGCTCCTCCTCGCCCTCCCCGGCGTCGGCCCGTACGCCTCCGCTCACATCATGATGCTCCTCGGCCGCTACTCCCGGCTCGTGCTCGACTCCTGGACGCGGCCGAAGTACGCCTCCCTGAACGGCAGGAAGCTGAATGACGCTGCCATCGAGCGCCGCTTCCGCCGCTACGGCCCGTACGCCGGCCTCGCCTTCTGGCTCGTTCTCACGCGCGACTGGGTCGCGGAGGAGTGACCCCGGCTCGGTATCGCGACGGGGCGAGGCGAATCGCCCCGATCGCCGTTGCCGCCTTCGCGTTCGCCGTGTCGTTCGGTGTGCTGGCGCGCGCCTCCGGCATCGGCGCCGTGGAGACGATCGTCATGTCGGCGACGGTCTTCGCCGGCTCGGCGCAGTTCGCGATCGTCTCGATCCTCGCGGTCGGCGGCGGCATCGCCTCCGCCATCCTCGCCGCCGTCCTCCTGAACGCGCGCTACGCGCCGATCAGCGTCTCCCTGGCGCCGATCTTCGTCGGCGGCCGCCTCCGGCGCCTGCTCGAGTCGCAGCTGATCGTGGACGAGTCCTGGGCGATGTCGCGGCACCCCGACGGCCGCTACGACCGCCGCCTGCTCGTCGGCGCGGGGCTCGTCCTCTACGCCTGCTGGGTCGGCGGCACCGTCATCGGTGCGCTCGCGGGCGAGGCGCTCGGCGACCCGGCCGACCTCGGGCTCGACGCCGCCTTCCCGGCGCTCTTCCTCGCCATCCTCGTCACCCAGGTCCACTCGCGGCGCGCGCTCGCGTCGGCGGTGCTCGGCGGCACGATCGCGCTCGCCCTGATCCCGGTCGCCCCCGCCGGCGTGCCCATCGTCGCCGCCGCCGCGGCCTGCCTCATCGGCTGGAGACGCCCGTGACCGACGTCTGGATCGTCATCGGCGTCGTCGCCGCCGCGACCGTCGCGTTGAAGGCGGTCGGGCCCGTGCTCCTCGGAGGGAAGCCGCTGCCCGACCATCTCACCGGCGTCGTCGCGCTCCTCGCCCCGGCGCTCCTCGCCGCGCTCGTGGTCACGCAGGTCGTCGGCGGCGATGAGGAGATCGTCCTCGACGCCCGCCTCGTCGGGCTCGGAGCGGCCGTCGTGGCCATCCTCCTGCGGGCGCCGATCCTTGTCGTCGTCGTGGCCGCGGCGGCGACGACCGCGCTCGTGCGGCTGGCCGTCTGATCGCTCCTTGACAGATCCGCGGAGGCCGTCAAGACTGCCCGGCGGAAACAGGGGGTGCACCGCCGTCGCGCTCCTCCGTCGTTCCACAGGGGGTTTGGGGCTCGGCTGCGCGTGCGTTTCCCACGACTGACGGAGGTGGAAGTGGGAAGGTTGAAGCTCGCACTTGCATGTGCGGCGCTGGCGCTCGGGATCGTCGCCGGCCCGCTGACGGCATCCGGTCCGCCCAAGATCGACGCCGTCGACTCGTTCGACTACACGAAGAACCTGACGCCGCTGGGCTTCTCGCCGCGGGCGAACCCGGCGCCGGGGGTCTTCAACTCCGACCTGGCCTTCTGGGGCGACTGGGCGTTCCAGGGGTCGTACGACGGCTTCCGCATCGTCGACGTCGAGAAGCCGCAGAAGCCGAAGGAGGTTCTCTTCCAGCCGTGCAACGGCAACCAGGGCGACATCATCGTCTGGGGGAAGAGCAAGAGCAAGCCCGACCTGCTCGTCCGCTCGTACAACTCGCCGGCTGCTGCCGGCGTGACGTGTGACGGGCAGCCGATCGCGGAGGGGTTCGAGGGCATCCACGTCTTCGACCTCTCGAACTTCGGGAACCCGCAGCTCGTCGCGTCGGTTCCGACACCGTGCGGCTCGCACACGGCCACGGGCGTGCCGGATCCGGCCAATAACCGCCTGATCGTCTACAACCAGACCTCCGGCGGCGACTGCCCGTTCATCACGATCCTCGAGGTGCCGCTGAACAACCTCGCCGGGACGAGCATCGTCGGCCAGGCTCCGCTCACCGACGCGGGCGCCTGCCACGACAGCGGCGTCATCCTCGGCAAGGTCAACAAGATGGTGTGCGCGAGCCACTCGCACGCCAACGTCTTCGACATCGGCCAGAACGAGATCCCCGGCGGGAGCCTGACGAGCCCGCAGTTCCTCTACACGATCTCGGAGCCCGGCGTCGGCGACGGCACCCTGGGCAGCGGCAACTGGCACTCGGCCGCGTGGACCTGGGACGGCAAGGTCATCATCCTCGGGTGGGAGCCGGGCGGCGGGTCGCAGCCGCGGTGCACGGCGACCGGCACGATGCTGCCGGGCGGCGTCACGCAGACCGACACCCACAAGTCGTACTTCTTCTACTCGGCGAAGGACGGCTCCAAGCTCGGGCAGTTCGTGCTTCCGCGGCCGCAGACGGTCGAGGAGAACTGCACGATCCACAACTACAACGTCGTCCCGCTCAAGAACAAGAAGCAGAAGCCGCGCTACGTGCTCGTGGCCGGCAACTACCAGGCCGGCATCAGCGTCGTGGACTTCACGAACCCGGCGGCGGCGAAGGAGGTCGCGTACGCCGACCCGGCCCCGCTCGTGCCGACGCAACTCGGCGGCGACTGGTCGACGTACTGGTACAACGGCCGCATCTACGAGTCCGACATCACGCGCGGGCTGATCATCTGGCGGCTGAACGATCCTGCGGTGGCGACGTACTTCCGCACGTCGCACTCCAACCCGCAGACGCAGGAGTTCTCGATCGACTAGCCCGCACCCGACGCCAGGAGTCAGCACCGGAGGCCGCCTGCGAGGGCGGCCTCCGCCTTGACAAGCCAGGCATAAAGGGAAGAGACTTGCCCGGTCAGGCAGGCATTTGGGGGGAGCTGGCCGAACACCCACGTTCGCAGGCGGGCGGAAACGTCGCCCGTGAGCTTTCCCCGCGAACGATCAGGAGGTAATCCGTTGAGAGGAAAGCTTGTGGTGCTGGCGCTCGTCGCGCTGGCAGTCGGGCTGCTCGCCTCGCCGCTCGCCGCGAATCCCCGCGTCGACGTGGTGAGCGACTGGGCGGTCTCCGACAATCTCACTGCACTCGGTTTCTCGGAGCGCACGATCCCGCTCGACAACAACGACCCCTCGAACAGGGACGGGGTGTTCAACTCCGACCTCGCGTTCCAGGACGACATGGTCGTCCAGGGAACCTACGGCGGCTTCCGGCTGGTCGACGTGACATACCCGTCGCGGCCGAAGGAGATCGTCAACTGGACGGAGTGCGCGAGCGATACGAGCACGACCGGGAACCAGGGCGACGTCCTCATCTGGGGGAACCTGATCATCCGGTCCTGGAACTCCGCCACACCCGCCCCGCGCTATCCGGAGGGGCATCCGATGGCGGGTCAGACCATCCCGACGACCGACCCGGCACGCTTCACGACGCCGGGCGCGTTCTGCGGTGACTGGCCGATGTACCGCGTCCCGGCCAGCGGGAGCATCCCCGAGCGCGGCCAGGAAGGCGTGCACATCATCGACATCAGCGACAAGAAGAACCCCGACGTGGTCGCGTTCGTCGACACGCCGTGCGGCTCGCACACCGAGACGCTGGTGCCGGATCTCGCCAACAACCGGCTGCTCGTCTACTCGAACTCGTCGGCGGGCACGGTCTTCGGCGGCGACCCGACCGATCCCACCATCACGTCGTGCGCGGGCATCGACATCGTCGAGGTGCCGCTCGGCAACCCGGCGGGGGCCTCGTACCTGCGCTTCGAGCCCTCGGGCGATCCGACCATGGATCCCGAGATGCACCATTCGTGCCATGACACGGCCGTCGCGCTGGCGGACATCCAGATGGTCGCCTGCGCCGGCGCCGACGCCCAGGGCAACGGGGTCAACGTGTTCACGACCGATCCCGCCAAGGGCGGCTCGCTCGTCGATCCGAAGTGGCTCTACCTGAAGATCACGGGCGGCAGCTCGCTCGGCCACTCGGCCACGTTCACGTACGACGGCAAGTACATCATCGTCGGCCACGAGCCCGGCGGCGGCAGCGGCGCACGCTGCCAGGAGACGTCCCCGATCGTCGAGCGGACGTTCTTCCTCATCGACGCGGAGACCGGCGCGTCCGTGAGCCAGTTCGCCATTCCGCGCACGCAGACGGCTGTGGAGAACTGCACGACGCACAACTACAACATGGTCCCGCTCAAGAACAAGAACGGGAAGCCGCGCTACGTGATGGTCAGCGGCAACTACCAGTCCGGCATCTCGGTGATCGACTGGAGCGACCTGTCGAACCCGAAGGAGATCGCCTACGCCGATCCTCCGCCGCTTGTCGACCCGAACCCGCCCGTCGGCATCGAGCTCGGCGGCGACTGGTCGACGTACTGGTACAACGGCCGGCTCTACGAGTCGGACATCACCAGGGGCCTGATCATCTGGCGCCTCGACGACCCGGCGGTCTCGACATTCGTCCGGACCACGGGCTCGAACAACCCGCAGACCCAGCTCTTCTCGATCGACAAGTAAGCCTCGCTTCCACGCGAAGCTCGAACACGGGAGGCCGCCGCGAGGCGGCCTCCCGTCGCTCTTGACAACGAGCGCAAAACGCGAGACAACTTGGAGCTGTCAGGCAGGCATTGGGGAGCCAGCCGGAGCATCTCGGTGGCACGAGGCCTCGCGCGGGCGCGGTGGCCGGCGCGCTTCCCACGACTCAGGAGGTAGCTGTGGTGAAGCTACGGCTCGTGCTGGCGCTCCTCGCGCTCAGCCTCGGGATCGTCGCCGCTCCGCTGGCGGCGAGCCCCAACGTTCCGCACGTCGGCGACTGGGCGATCACGGACAACCTGACCGCGGTCGGGTTCTCCGAGAACGTCGTTCCGCTCGACAACACGGTTCCCGGCGCCGGCGTCTACAACTCCGACCTCGCCTTCTGGGGCGACATGGCCGTCCAGGGCACATACGACGGCTTCCGGCTCGTCGACATCACATATCCGTCCCGCCCGAAGACAATCCTCAACTACGAGGACTGCTATCCGGAAGGCTCGAGGACCGGGGGCAACCAGGGCGACATCACCATCTGGGGCGACATCCTCGTGCGCTCCTCGAACTCGCCCGCGTCGAGCACGACGCAGCAGACCTGTGACGGTGACCCCGTTCCGGCGGGCTTCGAGGGCCTGATCGTCTTCGACATCTCGAACAAGCTCGATCCGGACGTCGTCGCCATGGTCGACCTCCCCTGCGGCTCGCACACGCAGACGATGGTCCCCGACCTCGCAAACGGCCGCGTCCTCGTCTACAACAGCGCGTCCACGGGCGTTCCATGCGCGGGCCTCGAGATCGTCGAGATCCCGCTTGCGAACCCCGCCGGGGCGCAGTTCCTGCGGTTCGAGCCTTCGGGCGATCCGGTGCCCGCCCTGCCCAACCTGGTCACGGTCGACGCGCCGTCGCCCGCGGCCGGGACGTACGTGGCGAGCGGGGCGAACTGGGGAGCCACGGCGCCCGAGTCCGGCATCGCGGGCTCGATCGTGCTCGCCAACGACGGCACCGCGCTCCCGACCGAGGGCTGCAATCCGCTCATCGGCTTCCCGGCGGGCGCGATCGCGCTCGTCGACCGCGGCACCTGCCCGTTCCTGCAGAAGGCGGCGAACGCGCAGGCAGCCGGGGCGGTGGCCCTGATCGTCGCCAACAACGCGCCCGGCAACCCGACCACGCTGGGCGGGGACGACCCGGGCCACACGATCACGATCCCGGCGGGGATGATCTCGCAGGCTGACGGGGCCACTATCAAGGCCGGCCTCCCGGCGACCGGCAAGTTCGCGTCGGCCGAGCTGCCGGACATCCCCGAGCGGGCGTGCCACGACACCGGCGTGGTCCTCGGCGACGCGATGAAGGTCGCGTGTGCCGGCCACGACGGCTACACCGTCTGGACGGTCGACCCGGCCGAGGGCGGCTCGCTCGAGGATCCGAAGATCCTCTACTCGAAGATGGTCGAGGGCGTGACGATCGGCCACACGGCCGCGTTCACCTGGGACGGCGAGATCCTCGTCTTCGGGCACGAGCCCGGCGGCGGCACCCAGGCCCGGTGCCAGGAGACGAGCGCGCACGTCGACCGCACGATCTTCTTCGTCGACGTCGAAACCGGCGACCAGGTCGGCTCGTTCCTGCACCCGAGGCCGCAGTCGGCCCTCGAGAACTGCACGTGGCACAACCTGAACACTGTCCCGCTCAAGAACAAGGACGGGAAGCCGCGCTACGTGTTCGTCTCGGGCAACTACCAGTCCGGGATCAGCGTCGTGGACTTCAGCGACCCGGCGAACGCGCACGAGGTCGCCTACGCCGATCCGCCGCCGCTCGTCGACCCGAACCCGCCGGTCGGGATCGAGGGAGGCGGCGACTGGTCCACCTACTGGTACAACGGCCGGATCTACGAGTCCGACATGACCCGCGGGCTCACGATCTGGCGCCTGGACGACCCGGCCGTGGCCACGTTCCTGCGGACGACCCACTCGAACCCGCAGACGCTGGAGTTCACGATCGACAAGTAAGCCTCGCTTCAGAGCGAAGCTCGCACGGGAGGCCGCCGCAAGGCGGCCTCCCTCGTTCTCCCACCCGACTTGACATCCTCGGGAAGGACTGGCATCGATCCTCGCTCGAGGACACGGGAAGCACCGGGCCGCGGTCGGAGCGTTGGGCCCGCCGGGAGCTCGTGCGACCCGGCAAACCGAATAGGGGGTGGGTTCGTGCACAGACTGCGAACGCTGATCGTGTCCGCAGCCGTGGTCGTCGGGATCGTCCTGGTTCCGCTGACCGCATCGGCCGTGCCGCCCGGCGCCGCCGGAGCGACGGCCACGTTCGACTACACACAGAACATGCATCCACTGGGGTTCTCCGAGAAGAACGTCCCGCTGACCGGCGCGGGGTCCGGAGTCTTCAACTCCGATCTCGCGTTCTGGGGCAACATGGCCGTCCAGGGCAACTACGAGGGCTTCCGGATCCTCGACGTCTCGGCGCCAGCGAGGCCGAGGGAGATCGTCGACTTCACCGACTGCGTGCAGGGGACGACGACCGGCAACCAGGGCGACATCGTCGTCTGGGACGACATCCTCGTGCGCTCGTGGAACTCGCCCGCGCCCGCGGGCGGGCGCTTCTGCGGCGGGATCTTCACGCCGGCAGGTGACGAGGGCGTCCACATCTTCGACATCAGCGACCCGGCCAACCCGGTCGGCCTCGCCTTCGTCGACCTGCCGTGCGGCTCCCACACCGACACGGGCGTGCCGGATGTGGCCAACAACCGGCTGATCCTCTACAGCAACCCGTCCGGCGGCGTGTGCCCGTGGATCGACATCATCGAGGTGCCGCTCGACAACCCGGCGGGCGCCACGTATCTCGGCCCGCTCATGGCCGGGCGCCCGTGCCACGACACGGGCGTCATCCTCGGCGACGCGATGCGCATGGGGTGCGCCGGAGGCAACGGCTTCACCCTGTGGACGATCGACCCGGCCGACGGCGCGTCGCTCACCAGCCCGATCCAGACCGCCTCGGTCTCCATCCCGGGCGTGGGCATCGGCCACACCGCCGCGTGGACCTGGGACGGCGAGGTCTTCATCTTCGGGCACGAGCCCGGCGGCGGCGGCCAGGCGCAGTGCCAGGCATCGAGCAGCGACGTGAACAAGACGCTGTTCTTCTTCGACGAGGACGGCAACCAGCTCGGCACCTTCCTCCACCAGAGGCCCCAGGGCCCGACGGAGAACTGCACCTGGCACAACCTCAACGTCGTCCCGAGCGACAAGGGCTACGTGCTCGTCTCCGGCAACTACCAGTCGGGGATCAGCGTGGTCGACTTCACCGACCCGGCGAACGCGCGCGAGATCGCCTTCGCCGACCCCGCCCCGCTCGTCAACCCGGACAACCCGGCGGCGATCGAGCTGGGCGGCGACTGGTCGACGTACTGGTACAACGGGCGCATCTACGAGTCCGACATCACGCGCGGGCTCATCATCTGGGAGCTCAGCGACAGCGCGGTGGCGGGTGCGAAGAAGCTCCCGCACCTGAACCCGCAGACGCAGGAGCTCACGATCGACCTCAAGTAGCACCGGCAGTCGCTCGTCGGGGGAACAGGGAGGCCGCCACCAGGCGGCCTCCCTCGTTCTTGACAGTGGCACTAAAGCGCAAGAGACTCCCCGCTGTCAGGCAGGCAGAGGGGAGCCGGCCGAGGAGGGGGCTCCCGTGAGCAATGGAGGTGGTGGCTCGTGAAGCTCCGACTGCTGCTGGCGCTCGCCGCGCTGGCCATCGGGCTCGTCGCCGCGCCGCTCGGCGCAGCGCCCCCGAAGATCCCGCTCGTCCAGGACTGGGCGATCACGCCCAACCTGACGCCGCTCTCGTTCTCCGAGCGCAGCGTCCCGACGCAGGGCCCCGAGTCGAACTTCATCAACTCGGACCTCGCCTTCTGGGGCGACATGGTGATCCAGGGGCACTACAACGGCTTCAGGCTCGTCGACGTGACCTATCCGTCGCGGCCGAAGGAGATCATCGACTACGAGGAGTGCGCGCCGAAGAACCCGCAGGGCTCGGTCCCCGGAAACCAGGGCGACATCGCCATCTACGGGAACATCCTCTCGCGCTCGTGGAACTCGAACACCGGCGCAGCGGGCGCGTCGTGTGACGGCGACTTCGTGCCGCCGGGCTTCGAGGGGCTCCACATCTTCGACATCACGAACAAGCAGGATCCGGACCTGATCGCGTCCGTCGACCTCGCCTGCGGCTCGCACACGCAGACGATGGTGCCCGACCTCGCCAACAACCGGCTGCTCGTCTACGTCGGCAGCTCGAGCGGGGCGTGCACGAACTTCGACATCGTCGAGATCCCGCTCGGAAACCCGGCCGGGGCGAAGCTGCTCACGCAGATCCCGACCACCGGGCATCCGTGCCACGACATCGGCGTCATCCTCGGCTCGGCGATGAAGCTCGCCTGCGCCGGCGGCAACAGCCTCGGCATCTACAGCCTCGGCGGCCCCGACGGCGGCTCGCTCGAGGCGCCGATGATGATGCACCACATCGAGCCCGGGATCCCGTCCTCGGGGCACTCGGCCTCGTTCACCTACGACGGCAAGGTCGTCGTCTTCGGCTGGGAGCCGGGCGGCGGCGTGCAGCCGCGCTGCACGAAGACCGGCACCGTCTTCTCGAACGGGACCGTGCAGACCGACGACATGAAGTCGTACTTCTTCTTCTCCGTCGAGACCGGCGAGCTGCTCGGCAAGTTCGTGCTGCCGCGCGACCAGGGGCTCGACGAGGCGTGCACGATCCACAACTACAACGTCGTGCCGCTGAAGAACAAGGACGGCAAGCCGCGCTACGTGCTGGTCGCCGGCAACTACATGTCCGGCATCAGCGTCGTCGACTTCACGAACCCGGCCGCGGCACAGGAGATCGCCTACGCCGACCCGCCGGCGTTCGCCGACGGCTTCGAGGGCGGCGACTGGTCGACCTACTGGTACAACGGCCGCATCTACCAGTCCGACCTCGTCTGGGGCCTGCTCGTCTGGCGCCTGGACGACGACCGCGTGGGGACGTTCTTCAAGACGCCCTACTCGAACCCGCAGACCCAGGAGTTCACGATCGACTAGGGACTCCGCCGATCGCGACGGAACGAGGCGGCCGCCGGAAGGCGGCCGCCTCTTCCCTTAGCTCGGCTAAACGGTCATACTGCCCAGTCAGGCAGCTTCACGGGAGGGGCCGGGAAGGGCTTGTGCGCGCGGTCAACCTCTGACGGCGCCTACCCCGGGGGGCGTGCATTCGCAACCGCACGTAGGAGGTGGACATGAAGAAGCTCTTCCGTGTGCCCTTGCTGGTGGTGCTCGCGCTCGGGATCATCGCGTTCCCGCTCGCGGCAGGAGCAGGGCACAAAGACGATCCGAGGACGCCGAACCTCAAGCCCATGGGGCATATCTTCGAGCCGGCGAGCCTTCTCAACCCGGCGATCGGGAACCCGGACGTCCACACGGACATCGCCTTCCGGGGCAAGCTGGCGATCCAGGGCAACTGGGACGGGTTCAACATTCGCAACATCGCCGCGCCGGGGAACCCGAAGCAGGTCTCGCGGACCTTCTGCCAGGGCGACCAGGGTGACGTGATCGTCTACAAGAACCTCGTCGTCCGCTCATGGAACTCCCCGGCACCGGGCACGACGGCCTGCGACGGCGAGCTCGTGCCGGCCGGCTTCGAGGGTCTGCACATCTTCGACATCAGCGATCTGAAGGACCCGGAGCTCGTGGGCTCGGTCGACCTTCCGTGCGGCTCGCACACGGCGACTGGGGTCCCGGACCCGAAGAACGACCGCCTGCTCGTCTACAACGGCAATTCGGGCGCAGCGTGTCCCTGGATCGACATCGTCGAGATCCCGCTCGGTGACCCTGCGAGCGCTCACCTCGTCCGGAACGAGCCCTCCGACCACACCTGCCACGACATCGGCGTCATCCTCGGGGACGCGATGAAGGCCGCTTGCGCCGGTGGCCCCGGCGTGCGGGTCTTCAGCCTCGGCGGCCCCAACGGCGGCTCGCTCGAGGACCCGGAGCTCCTCTTCCACATCGACGAGTCGGCTTCGGGCGTCACCATCGGCCACTCGGCCGCGTGGACGTGGGACGGCAAGGTCATCATCTTCGGCCATGAGCCGGGCGGCGGCGTCGTAGGGGAATGCGAGGCTACCGACGACCCGCTGAAGAGGACGTACTTCTTCTACGACGGAGACACCGGTGCAAAGGTCGGTCAGTGGACGATGACGCGAACGCAGTCCGCGACCGAAAACTGCACGCTGCACAACCTCAACACCGTTCCGCTCAGGAGCGGGAAGTACGTGCTCGTGCACGGGAGCTACCAGTCCGGGACGAGCGTGGTCGACTTCACCGACCCGGCCAACCCGAAGGAGCTCGCCTGGTCCGACCCGCCGCCGATCGTTCCTCAGGACCTCGGCGGGGCCTGGTCCTCGTACTGGTACAACAACTTCATCTACGAGACCAACATCACCGAGGGTCTGAACGTCTTCCGCTTCTCAGGCAAGCAGACGGCCGGCGCGATCCGCCTCGGCTACCTGAACCCGCAGACGCAGACCTTCACGATCAAGCCCAAGGGCAAGGGCAAGGGCAACTAGTCTCGTCTCTTGCAGGTGCTTCCAGCGAGGGCGGCCGACGGGCCGCCCTCGTGCTTGACGGCACGAGCGATCGGGGAGAGAATGGCGCCGCAGCAGGCGGAGGGGAGCCGATGCGACGCGCGTGCACGCAATCCGGCCGGGCTCCGGGGGGTGGCCCCGTTTCCGCCTGCACCGTCGTTCAGCTGAGGAGGTGGAGATGACACGCGTCCTGCGTGCCCTCGTGCTGGTGGTCGTCGCGTGCGGAGTGCTTTCGTTCCCGTTCGCGGCCGGCGCAGGGCACACGACCGATCCGCGCTTCAACCTGACCCCGCTCGGCCACATCGAGGAACCGGCCGTCCTGGGCGGGTTCGGCGGCGCGAACCCGGACATCAACACGGACATTGCTTTCTGGGGCCGCCACGCCTTCCAGGGCAACTGGGACGGCTTCTCGATCCGGGACATCAAGGATCCCAAGAACCCGAAGACCGTCTCGCGCACGTTCTGCGACGGGAACCAGGGCGACATCGTGGTGTGGAACCACATCCTCGTGCGCTCCTGGAACACGCCCGCCGGAACGCCCGGGGCCTTCGGCGCCGGGCTCACGTGCGACGGCGAGGCGGTGCCTGCGGGCTGGGAGGGCGTGCACATCTTCGACATCGGGAACCTCGAGAACCCGAAGCTCGTCGGCTCGGTGCGCACGCAGTGCGGCTCCCACACGGCCACGCTCGTCCCGGACAAGAAGAACGACCGGGTGATCGTCTACTCGAACGTCTCGGCCGGGTGCAACTTCATCGACATCATCGAGGTCCCGCTCAAGGATCCCGGCAGCGCCAGCCTGATCGGCACGGAGCCGCTCGGGCATCCGTGCCACGACATGGGCGTGATCATGGGCGACGTCATGAAGGCGGCCTGCGCCGGCGGCGACGGCTTCGACGTCTTCAGCCTCGGAGGCTCCGGGGGCGGCTCGCTCGACGACCCGAAGCACCTCTACCGGATGCACGTCCCCGGCGTCACGATCGGCCACTCGGCCGCGTTCAGCGCGGACGGCGAGATCGTCGTCTTCGGGCACGAGCCCGGTGGCGGGGTCGCCGCCGAGTGCGAGGCGACCGACGAGGCGCTGAAGAAGAGCTTCTTCTTCCACGACGCCGACACGGGGATGCTCCTCGGCACCTGGGTCTTGCCCAGGGCGCAGGGACCGACGGAGAACTGCTCGCTCCACAACTACAACGTCATCCCGACGAAGAAGCGGGATCTGCTCGTGAGCGGCAACTACCAGGCGGGGACGTGGGTGGTCGACTTCACCGATCCGACCGACGCGTTCACCGTCGCCTGGAGC